>JAZBPE010000101.1:0-12143 GCA_036353345.1 Erythrobacter sp.
AGCGGCAAGCGTATCGCCCGGCGCGGTGCTTGGTGGCAGCGGCGTGTTAGCTTGAAGTGCCTCGGCAAAGGCACGATCCTCTTCAACCAGCGCGCAACCTTCGGGCACATCGCCTTCGTTTAGCGCGGCGAGACGCGTTGGTGTTCCGATCAACAACGCCGCACCGCTATCGGCGAGAATGTGCGCAGCCTGCGCGCGCTTCAGCAGCGGGTTGATCGGCACATGGACCAGGCCGGCGCGAGGCGCGGCGAGCGGAAGCAGCGCAGTCAGCGCACCCTTCGCCGCCCAGGATGCCACGCGCGCACCGGGCTGGCGAACCTGAGCCGCGAGCCAGCCTGCCAGCAGCGCCACCCGCTCGCTTAATTGCGCATGATTGAGCGTTTCTCCGCGCAGGACCAATGCGGGAGCATCCCATTCCCCGCGCTCGCTTGCAAGTTCGGCGATGTGATCAAGCGGGCGATGCTCCACCGCGAGCACATTGTCGCCTTGCGCTTCGCTTGTCATTCCCGTTCCTCGGATCTCGTCCCACATCGCGAATGCCCTATCGGGCGGCGGCGGGACGCTGGCAAGCGCGAAGCCTTGCGCTCCGCTTGCCTCACCCGCTTGCCATCGTTAAAGCCCGTGCCCACGCGAGACCCAGCCAGATTGAGGGAGTTTGTTCGCGCATGAAAGCTGCGTCCACAGCATCTGCCACCGACAATGCTCCTGCTTCGGGCACCGATGATATCGCAGAAGCGCTTGCGCTTCCGATTGAGGTAACTGACCCGACCGGCCCGAGCCGCGCTGCGCTCAACCAGGAGTTGAAAGCGATCATCGCCGAAACGCTTGGTCTTGAGACGCAGCAGGCCGAAGCGCTTGCGCCGGAAAGCGGGCTGTTCGGCCACCTGCCCGAGCTTGATTCGATGGCGGTGGCAGGCTTGCTTACCGAGATGGAAGACCGTCTCGCCATCGTGATCGATGACGAGGATGTCGATGGCGAGATACTGGAAACCTATGGCGCGCTGCTCGCTTTTGCCGAAGCGAAACTGGCCGAGCGCTAAGCCCGCCCTTACCCCTTCACAAACAGGCTTGCCAGCTCGACATGGACCGACCAGCGGAACTGACCGATCGGGCGCAAGCATTCGAGCCGGTAGCCACCTTCGATAAGCGCGGCCGCATCGCGCGCCCAGCTTGAAGGGTTGCAGCTGACATAAACGACGCGTTCGACGTTGCTGCGCGCAAGCTCGGCGATCTGCGCCTTCGCTCCGGCGCGTGGAGGGTCGAGCAGAACCGCATTGAAGGGCGCCAGTTCATCCTGTTGCAGGGGTGCACGAAACAGGTCGCGGTGAAGCGGGAGCACCCGGCCACCGCTGCGCACGGCTCCGACTTTGGACGCGTCATGCGCTGCGCGATCGGCTTCGACGGCGAGAACCTTGCGCTCTCCAAGCCCCGCAGCAGCGAACGCGAATGCAAAAGTGCCGAGCCCTGCAAACAGGTCGGCGATCCGCGTGCCCTCCCCGATCCAGTCGCACGCATCGGCTATCATGCGCTGTTCGGCATCGGCGGTTGCCTGAATGAATGTACCCGGTGGCATTGGCACGGGAATGCTTGAGAGGGTAACGGTGACCGGGTCAGGCTCCCATAGCGGTTCGGGGCCATATCCCTGATCGGTCGTCAGACGCGCGAGACTGTGAGTCTCAGCAAAATCCAGAGCAGCCTGTGTCGCTTCCAGTCCTTCGAGCGGCAGGTTCGCCAGCCCGACATCCACGCCTTGATCTCCCATCACGAGGGTCACATCCACACTGCCACGCGGGGCATGTTTCGCGATAAAGCTTCGCAGCGGCGCAATCATGGCGGTGAGTTCGGGAAGCAGGACCGGGCACTCGGCCAGATCCACGATCCGGTGCGATCCGCCCTCGCGAAAACCTAGCACTGCACCCTTCGCCACCCGTTGCCCGTGCAGTGTCGCGCGGCGGCGCGCCCCGGGGGGAGAGAGGTGGGTCGCCTCCAGCAGATTAGGCGCAATACCCTGCCCGGCCGCTGCGTTGACGACGCGCTGAGTTACGAAATCTTTCAGCACCGTCTCGTCCGCATGCTGTAGCTGGCACCCCCCGCAGCGCGCGAAATGGCTGCATGGTGGGTCGACATGATGAGGCCCGGATTCGAGCGAGCCGTCTTGCGCTACCAGATCGCCGGTCACCGCGCCCGCGACATGGCGACCGCTGGTCGTCACCCCATCGCCCTTCGCAGCGAGGCGCACGATCGGTTCGGCCGCGCTCACATCGCGCGCGCGAAAGCGCGATCGACATTGCAGGCCAGGGCAGCGGCGGTGAAGGCTGGGCCGAGGAGGCGCGCAGCCTCTCCATGCAGCCACAGCGCTTCGCCCGCTGCGGTGAACGGATCCCGGCCCACCGCCAGGCGGCTGACAGCAATCCCGGCAAGCACGTCACCCGTGCCAGCGGTCGAGAGCCAAGAACTGGCGGGCCGCGCCAGCGCAACGCGCCCATCAGGGGCGGCGACCACGCTGTCCGGACCTTTGGCTAGCACCACCATACCTGTCGCGCGCGCAAGAGCAGCCGCTCGATCGCGCCGTCCTGATGCGACTACGCGGAAGCTCCGGCACAGGGTCTCAAGCTCTCCATCATGCGGCGTTGCGAGGATCGGGATGTCGCGATTGAGGACATTGGGCGCGAGCAGCGTCAGCGCATCGGCATCGAGCACCAGCGGCCGCCCCGCCTTCATCGCGGCGCCCAGCGCATCCTTTGCCGCGCCGCCTCTGCCCAGCCCCGGCCCGACGAGGACGGCAGCAATGCGCTCATCGTCAAGCGCTTCGGCAGCAGGCCCCTTTTCGATCACGAGGTCGGCCCCTGCGGCTGGGTGGGACTGGTCCGACACCAGTTTCACGTAGCCCGCGCCCGCGCGCTGCGCGGCTTCGGCGGCAAGGACCGCGGCCCCTGGCATTTCTCCGCCGATGATCGCTGCAAGGCCGCGCGTATATTTGTGCGCGTCGCTCGCGGGTGCGCGCAATTGCGGGGTCCCGATCAAACGAGCCGCCCCTTCGACCGCGCCGATGCCCAGCGGGATCAGGCGCTTTGCTCCCATGATGTCTCGTCCCGGCAGGCTCCAATGCGCAAGCTTCCAGGCGCCTAGCGCCAGAGTGACGTCATAGTGCGGCAGTTTCTCGTTAAGCGCTGCGCCGCTATCGGTCGCGATCCCGGATGGAAGGTCGATCGCGATCCGCAGCTTGTGACGCTCCGCCAGGTCGCGCAGCAGCAGCGCGTGTTCAGGGGAGAGCGGGCGGGAGAGCCCGGTGCCGAACATGCAATCGACGAGCACATCCGCTTCGCTCGCATCGCCGGAGGTCATGGTCGGACCGTCCCACGCATCTCGCGCGGCGGTTGCGCTTTTGCTGGCGGGAGGAAGCGGAGCGATAAGGCGAACGCTGTTCCCGGCCTCGCGCAAATGCCGCGCGATAACATAACCATCGCCGCCATTATTGCCCGGCCCAACGAGCACGCTGACCGCCCTTCCCGCAGCGATCCTTCGCACCCAATCGGCTGCGCCCGCTCCGGCTCGCTCCATCAACACGCTGTCGCTCGTCCCCGCATCGAACAGCGCAGCTTCCGCGGCGCGCATCTGCGCACCGGTGAGAACCTGCGCTTCAGATGTCGGCGAAGACATGGGTCTCGGCCTTCGCCCCGGGATGGGTGCGCGCGCCCTGCCGCGCCGAACCGACATTCCGGGCATAGCGCCAGAGCGCACCCGACTGGTAATCGTGAGCGCGCGGTGACCAGGCCTTGCGTCGTTCCTCTAGCACGTCAGGCGAAACGTCGAGCTCGATCGTGCCTGCATCGGCGTCGATCGCGATCATATCGCCATCCTCGACGAGAGCGATCGGTCCACCATCTGCGGCTTCCGGCCCTACGTGACCGATGCAAAAGCCGCGCGTCGCGCCGGAGAACCGGCCATCGGTGATCAGCGCCACCTTCTCGCCCATGCCCTGTCCGTAAAGCGCCGCGGTAGTGGAGAGCATTTCGCGCATACCGGGGCCGCCCTTGGGACCTTCGTAGCGAATGACGATAACGCTCCCTTCCGCGATATCCCGCGCATCGACGGCGGCGAAGGCGTCCTCCTCGCACTCGAACACCCGCGCCGGGCCAGCGAATTGCAAGCGTTCCATGCCTGCAACTTTCACGATAGCCCCATCGGGCGCGAGCGAGCCCCTCAGGCCGACAACCCCGCCTGTCGCAGTAATGGGTTTCCTGACGTCGTAAAAAACCTTCTGGTCGGGGTTCCAGGTGACCTCCGCGATATTCTCGCCCAATGTCCGACCGGTGACGGTAATCGGTTCAGGATCGATGAACCCGCCATCGAGCAACGTTTTCATCGCCATGTAAACGCCGCCCGCTTCATGCATGTCCTTCGCGACATATTTGCCACCCGGCTTCAGGTCCGCGATGTAAGGCGTTGATTTGAATATCTCGGCAACGTCGAACAGGTCGAAATCGATCCCGCATTCGCTGGCCATGGCGGGTAAGTGGAGCGCCGCGTTGGTTGAGCCTCCGGTGGCCGCGACGACACGCGCGGCATTTTCGAACGCTACTCTGGTGCAGATATCGCGCGGGCGCAGATTGCGTTCGAGCAGCACCATCACCTGCCCCCCTGCAGCGCGGGCTATTTCTTCGCGCGATGTGTAAGGAGCGGGCGCCATGTTACTGTTCGGCAAGGATAGTCCTATCGCCTCGCCGACGCACGCCATCGTGTTGGCGGTAAACTGCCCTCCGCACGCCCCGTGCCCGGGACAGGCAACCTTTTCCAGCGCGATCAGCTCCTGCAAAGGACAATTGCCCGCCGCGTGCTGACCGACCGCCTCGAACACGTCCACCACTGTCACGTCCTTGCCGTGATGGGTGCCAGGCAGGATCGAACCGCCGTAAACGAAGATGCTGGGCACATTCAGCCGCAACATCGCCATCATCATGCCCGGCAGGCTCTTGTCGCATCCCGCGAAGCCGACCAGCGCGTCGTAACAATGCCCGCGCACCGAAAGCTCGACCGAATCCGCGATCACCTCGCGGCTCACCAGCGAGCTTTTCATGCCCTGATGGCCCATCGCGATCCCGTCCGTCACGGTAATTGTGTTGAACCGGCGTGGCATGCCCCCGCCCGCCTCCACACCCTCGCGAGCGATGTCGGCCTGAGCGTTCAGCGTCGTGTTGCACGGTGCCGAATCGTTGCCCGCGCTCGCGATCCCGACAAAAGGACGCGCAATCTCCTCTTCAGTAAGACCCATGGCGTAATAGTAGGAGCGGTGCGGCGCGCGCTCCGGACCGACCGAGACGTGGCGGCTAGGCAGCTTGGACTTATCGTAGGGCATCGGCTCTCCCGCAGGCTGCTGGAGAGGGAACTCTTGGCGCTAGCGCAGCGCCAGCGCAACCCTGCCGCAGACATCGGCGATCATCGCCGCCCAGCGCGACTGGTCGGCGCGGTTGGCGATGAGGTCCTGGCGAACCTCGATCGCGCAATAGGGCCGTCCATGCGCCTCGGCATGGCGGTTCATGGTCGCGTTGAGCTCGCGACCCGAATAAGGCTCGTTATCGCCGACGGTGACGCCGAGATCGCCGAACAGGCGGATCGCATGGCGCGCGGCGCGCTCGTCCTCGTTATAGAGCAGCCCGATCTGCCAAGGCCGCGTCTCCTCAGCCGTTTCTAGGCGCGGAGTGAAACTGTGGAGCGATATGATGAGCTCGGGTACCGCTGTCTCCAACCACTTTGCCAGCGCTTCGTGATAGGGCCGGTGAAAGCGCGCGAGGCGCTTTTCGATATCGGCGCCGATATTGCCCGGGATGAGGTGCCCGTCGCTCTGAGTTGGAACGACGGCGGCATTGTCCTCCTCGCGGTGAAGGTCGACGACAAGGCGGCTGATGCGGGCAAGATGAGCCGGAATTTCATGTTGCCGCGCCATGCGAGCCGCGACGCCGTCTACCCCGATATCCACCGCGATATGGGTCTCCAGAAGGTCCGGCGCGATACCGAGTTCGATATCGTCGGGCACGAAGTTCGAAGCATGGTCCGCGACGCAAACAATGCCACCCGGTTGCGGCGAGCCGAGCTGGCGAAAGAGTTGGCCGTCAATCATCGCAGGGCTCCGGCAAGGTACCACCAGTCCGGGCGCATTTCGGTAAGGCGGCGCAGCGCATGGTCGCGCGCCGCGGCGGTATCGTAAAGCGCAAACGAGGTTGCGCCCGAGCCTGACATCCGGGCGAGCCACGCATCGCTCGCTTCGAGTTCGGTGAGAACCTGCGCGATGGCGGGGCATTGCGCGATTGCGGGTGCGGTCAGATCATTGCGACCTTTCAGCGCAATCGCGCGCGCGGAGCCTTGCGGGAGTGGTTCGCGATCCACGCCGTCCCATGCCTTGAAAACCGGTGCGGTGGCGAGAGGCTTGCGCGGATTGACCAGCAGGACAGGCGTGCCGGCAAGATCGTTGTCCACCGGTTCCAGCGCGGTCCCCGTGCCGCGCCCGATTGCCATGTCGCTGCGCACACAGGCTGGAACATCGGCGCCCAGCTTCGCCGCGCGGTCGGGCCAATCGTCGGGCAAGCCGTAAAGACGCTCGACAATCCGAAACACCGCGCCTGCATCGGCCGATCCCCCGCCAAGCCCCGCAGCGACGGGCAAGTTCTTCTCGAGCGTTATAGCGAGGCCTTGTGCGCGCGGTAGCGCGGTGAGTGCCTTCGCCACGAGATTATCGAAGGGGTTGTCGATCCCGCCCGCAAACTCGCCGCAGGTCGTGACCCGATCCTCGTCCGCCGGGGCCGCACTGAGTTCATCTCCCGCATCAACAAAGGCGAAGAGCGTTTCGAGCTCATGATAGCCGTCCTCGCGCCGCCCGCGGACATGCAGCGCAACGTTGATCTTGGCGTAGGCGATTTCGGTGGAGGTCACCGAGCGGGCATTAGCGATGGTAGGCGCGGATGTCAGCATTTGGGTGGTGATCAAGCACACGACGCAAACCGCCGCCCGCAACCCCATCACATATTGGGATAGTTCGGGCCGCCGCCGCCTTCGGGTGTGACCCAGTTGATGTTCTGGTTCGGGTCCTTGATGTCGCAGGTCTTGCAATGGATGCAGTTTTGCGAATTGATGACGAACTCAGGCTCCTTGCCTTCCTCGGTCACCCATTCGTAGACGCCAGCGGGGCAATAGCGGCTCGACGGACCGCCGAAGACCTCGAATTCGCTTTCGCGCTGCAGCTCCCAATCTTCAACCTGCAGATGGTTTGGCTGGTCCTCGGCATGGTTGGTGTAGCTGAAGGCGACATTGGTAAGCCGGTCGAAGCTGATTTCGCCGTCGGGCTTGGGATAATCGATCTTGGGATAAAGGTCCGCGCGGCCCGTCATGGTGTAGTCGCGGTGATGCTTCATCGTGATAGGCAGCCCGATCTTGAGCGTGCGCATCCACATATCGACGCCGGCGAGCGCAGTGCCGATATCGCCGCCATACTTCGCGACCGCCGGCTGCGCGTTCTTGGCGAGCTTCAGCTCCTTGGCAATCCAGCTGTCGCGCACCGCGGCATCGTAATCGGCGAGCTCGGTTTTCTGCCGCCCGTCCGCAATCGCGGCCGCCGCACTTTCGGCTGCGAGCATGGCGCTTTTCATCGCTGTATGGCTGCCCTTGATCCGGGGCACATTGACGAAGCCCGCTGCGCAGCCAATCAGCGCGCCTCCCGGAAACGCGAGCTTGGGAACGGACTGCCAGCCGCCCTCATTGATCGCGCGGCCTCCATAGGCCACACGCTTGCCGCCTTCGAGATATTCGCGGATCGCGGGATGCTGCTTCCAGCGCTGGAATTCCTGATAGGGCGAGACCCAGGGGTTCTTGTAATCGAGCGCAGTGACGAAGCCGAGCGCGACCTGTCCATTTGCCTGATGGTAGAGGAAGCCACCGCCCCAGCTGTCGCTTTCGGTCAGCGGCCAGCCTTGCGTATGAATTACCCGGCCCGGCACATGCTTGGCAGGATCAATGTCCCACAGCTCCTTGACACCCAGACCATAGACCTGGGGCTGGCAGTTCGCCTCGAGGTCGAAGCGCTCCTTCATCCGCTTGGTCAGCGATCCACGCGCACCCTCGGCGAAGAAGGTGTATTTCGCCTCGATCTCCATGCCGGGCTGGTGATCCGGTTTCTGGCTGCCATCTGCTGCGATGCCCATGTCCTGCGTGATGACACCGCGCACTGCACCGTCATCGTCGAACATGACCTCGTTGACCGGGAAGCCGGGGAACACCATCACGCCCAGCGCCTCGGCCTGTTCGCCAAGCCAGCGCGCGAGATTCGCAAGACTGCCGGTGTAGCAGCCATCGTTCGACATGAAGGGCGGCATCAGGATGTGCGGGAGCGAGGTCTTGCCGGACTTCGACAGCATCCAGTGCCAGTTGTCGGTGACCGGAACTTCCGCCATCGGGCAGTCCATGTCGCGCCACTCGGGGAAGAGTTCGTCCATCGCCTTGGGATCGACCACCGCCCCCGAGAGAATATGTGCACCGATCTCGGAGCCTTTCTCCAGCACGATGACTTCGAGCTCTTCGTTGACCTGCTTCAGACGGATCGCCGCGGCAAGCCCGGCAACGCCGCCGCCGACAATGACGACGTCGCACGGCATGGATTCGCGTTCACTCATGCGTTTGTCTCGAACCTTCGATCTGGAGATGGGGCTGGTTTAGCTACGTATGCACTTGATAATTGGACGCCGCCACGTCAAGCTTTGCGCGCCTTTCGATGAACAACAGCGCCCTTTCCCTTTCCGCCGAAATCGATGCGGCCCTCGACTGGTGGCGGCGCGCCGGGGTGGACTGCGATTTTGCCCGAGAGCCGCAGGACTGGCTGGCGGAAGACATCGCGATCCAAGCGGCGAAACCGGCTGGGCGAGCCGCGGCGGTCGAGCAGCCAGAGGATCCGCCCCGTTCCGCTCCCGCGCGAATGGACCTGTTTGCAGGCGCGCCGCCTGGCGACCTCAGGGCATTTCGCGAATGGTGGCTCACCGCGCCCGGTCTTGATGCGATCGGGCCGCGCGGGCGAGTGGCACCGCGGGGCGACGCCGGAGCGGACCTTCTGGTGCTCGTTCCCGAACCGGAGGATAGCGATGATGAGCGCCTGCTCTCCGGACCGCAAGGACGGTTGTTGACGGGCTTCATGCGCGCTGCACGTGTGGACGAGGATGCGGTGTATATTGCCAGCGCACTTCCCCGTCACACTCCAATGGCCGATATGGCGAACTTCGCGAGGAGCGGGTTCGATGCAGTCACTGCGCGCCATCTTGCACTCGCCGCGCCCAAACGGTTGTTGGTGCTCGGTGCCGGGGTCGCCCCGTTCCTCGGGCTGACGCCTGATGTTGGTCCGGGAGAAGCCGCGCCATTCGATGCTGGCGAGGCGCGAATACCGTGTCTGATGGCCGAGGGGCTCGACGCGATGCTCGCCATGCCGGGGCGCAAGGCGCGCTTCTGGCGGCGCTGGCTCGCCTGGTCGCGGCCGTAGTGATGAGGGCATAAGGCAGCCATGGCTATCGACAAGAGCAAACCGTTTCGCCCGCTCAACCTCGCGGTGTTGACCGTCTCGGACAGCCGCACGCCGGAAACCGACAGTTCTGGCGACATCCTCGCCTCCCGAATCGAGCGAGCCGGACATGATCTTGCTGCCCGCACCATAGTGCCTGACGATGTCCCCCGGCTTTGCGCGGTCTTCGATGCGTGGATCGACAACCTCGGCATCGACGCCATTATCAGCACTGGTGGCACCGGACTGACGGGCCGCGACGTGACGCCCGAAGCGCTCGGCGCGCTAGAGGGCGCACGCGACATTCCCGGCTTTGGCGAGTTGTTCCGCTGGCTCAGTTTCAAGACTATCGGGACCAGCACGATTCAGTCGCGCGCCTGCGCGGTTGTGGCACGCGGAACCTACATATTCGCTCTGCCCGGCTCGAACGGCGCGGTGAAGGATGGATGGGACGGCATCCTCGCCGAGCAGCTCGACAGTCGCAATCGTCCCTGCAACTTCGTCGACCTGATGCCGCGGCTGCGCGAGACCTAGGCGGAACAAAGTGGTTTCGTCCATCGTCTAGCCTTGGGGAAGACCTTGGAGACCGCGTGCTCGCTCTTGAACAATATGCGACCGCAACCATAGCGCTGGTTTTCCTCGCCAGCGCGGTCGTCATCGCCGGACTGGGCATCAAAATGGCGGGCTATGCCCAAGTGATAGCCGACCGCACCCGGTTCGGTGAAGCGCTGATCGGGTCGGTGTTGCTGGGCGCCGGCACCAGCATTGCGGGGATCGTCACATCGAGCAGCACGGCAGCCAGCGGAGCGGCCGATCTCAGCGTTTCGAACGCAATGGGCGGGATCGCAGCGCAGACCATGTTTCTTGCCCTTGCCGATATCGCCTATCGCAAGGTCAATCTCGAGCATGCAGGCGCGAGTCTTGTCAATATCGGTCAGGCGACAGTGCTGGTGCTGCTGATCGCGCTGCCGATCCTCGCCTATGCCGCGCCGCCTTTCGCGATTTGGGGTGTCAACCCGCTCACGCCGGTGCTGGTCGGGGTGTATCTGGTCGGCTTGCACAACGCGCATCGCATTCATGAAAAGCCGATGTGGCTGGTGCGCCAGACCGAGGTAACGCGCGACGAGGAGGAGGAGCAGACCACGGACAGCCGCGCGCTATGGCTGATTACCACTCTGTTTGCCCTGTTTGTCGTCCTGGTAGGCGTTGCCGGGTGGATCGTGGGCGAAAGTGGCATCATCCTGTCAGAGCGGCTCGGCATCAGTCAAGGCGTGGTTGGTGCGCTCGGCACCGCGATCGTAACCTCCTTGCCAGAGCTGGTGACCACCATCGCAGCGGTGCGGCGCGGGGCTTTGCAACTCGCGATCGGGGGGATCATCGGTGGTAACATGTTCGATGCGCTATTCATCGCCTCGTCGGACGCATTTTATCGCAAAGGCAGTATTTACCACGCAATCTCCGAGCGGACCCTTTTCTGGATGGCCCTCGTCATTGCGATGACCGCTATCCTTCTGATCGGATTGCTGCGCCGCGAACGGCAGGGTCCGGCGGGGATCGGATGGGAATCGGTCCTGCTGATCGCGCTATGGGTCGGCGGAGCGGGATTGCAGGTCTTCTTGGGATAGACCCGGCACAACGTTCTATATATGTTCTACGTTATGGGCGATGCGAATCGAACGAAGGTGAGCGGCCGGGGCGCGGCCTCGGCAGCGGTGCCAACGCGCTTTGGACTGGCGAGCCGGGACACCGATGGCGACTGGCGCGATCACGTGGAGGCGCTGGATGGGCCTCCGGTCAAGTTGCGGACCACGGTGACCGAGGAGCGTCCTAAGACGATCCTCAGCTTCAACCAGTCGCCCGACATCGCATTCGATCGTTCGGTCAACGCTTATCGCGGGTGCGAGCATGGCTGCGTCTATTGCTTCGCGCGGCCCACCCACGCCTTTCACGACTTGTCACCGGGGCTCGACTTCGAAACGCAGCTATTTGCCAAACCCGATGCGGCGCGTTTGCTGCGCGAGACACTGGCGAAGCCGAAATACGTGCCACGCCCGATCGCAATGGGGACCAATACCGACCCCTATCAACCGATTGAACGCGATTACCGCATCACCCGCGAGTTGCTCGAAGTGTGTCTGGACGCGCGCCATCCGGTGACGATCACGACCAAGTCCGACCGTGTGCTGCGCGATCTTGACCTGATCGCGGAGATGGCGCGGCAGCGGCTGGTGGCGGTGGCGATTTCGGTCACCAGTCTCGATCCCAAACTTTCCGCCAAGCTCGAACCGCGTTGTCCTTCCCCTGCCAAACGACTGGCGGCGCTGGGGAAACTGGTAGAGGCGGGCATACCGACCCATTGCTCGATCTCCCCGATCATACCGGCGATCACCGATGAATTTCTGGAAAGCATCATTGCCCGCGTCGGCGCGCTCGGGGTGGCGAGCGTCGGTTGGATCCCCTTGCGCCTACCCCATGAAGTCGCGCCTCTGTTTCGCGAATGGCTGGAGGTTCACTATCCCGACCGTGCAGGCAAGGTGATGAGTATCGTGCGCTCGATCCGCGCCAAGGATACGGGGGGCAAGGATAACGACCCGGAGTTCTTCTCCCGCCT
>JAZBPE010000008.1:0-17915 GCA_036353345.1 Erythrobacter sp.
GCGCCACTAACCCCGAAGGGTTCGTTCGACTTGCATGTGTTAGGCATGCCGCCAGCGTTCGTTCTGAGCCAGGATCAAACTCTCAAGTTTGTGTCACACACCAATCAAGCACGGGGAAAACCCCGCTAACCTGCTTGGCATGAGCTTCAAGGAGCCGATACCTGCACTGTCAAACGTAATGGATACGAATGAACATGCATCACCCAAGCCGCCTGTGGAGGCGAACAAGGATGTGGCAATCGGCTTAAATTAACCGGTATCCGGAGCCTTGAGGTCCCCGGACCGGGCGCCGTCGCCCACATGTCCCTTCATCATAAACCAACAATGTCAAAGAGCCGCCGACGATAATAGCGGACAGCGAAGGTATCCCCGATTGACACCGGGGGACCGGCTATCCGATTATATTGGCGACCAACGCTTGGCGGGGCCGGTTGAAACCGTCAGCGCCGCGTCGGTGAGAGGGCATATATGGGCGCCCCCAGATTCGGTCAACGCCTTTTTGCAATTTTATTTCAGATCGGCGTCATTTTCGCAGAAAGCCGCGCGGGAACCGCGCTTTTCCGCCCTTTGACGCTGCTACAGCGCTATTAAACCCGACCTTCGATAGCCCTTGCGTAAGGTAATTCGATAGCCCTTGCGTAAGGCAAACAGCTTTGAACGGCGTATCCATACCGGGTATTGCCCAAGGTCAAGTGACGACGGCCAGCGCCCGGTTTCCAGTCACTCCCGGTGCCCCCCTCCCCCGTACGGGCCCGAGCGCGCCACAACTCGCCAGCATCCAAGCCGCCCACAAGTCAGGTAACACCCTCGCCTTGTGCTGACAAAGCGCCGCGCCCACATGGACCGGAGCAATGCCGCCAGATACCGCTTCTTCAAACCCGCAGGACAACGCGCTGGAGGCCGAAGGCTGGACCACGCTCCAGCGGTTCCTGCCTTATCTGTGGCCGCATGATCGTAGCGATCTCAAACGGCGGATCATCTTCGCGCTGGGCCTGGTGCTCGTGTCCGAGATCGTCGTGCTCGCCATGCCCTTTGCCTACAAGGGTGCAATCGACCGGATGGCGGGCGAGGTCGAAGGCGGAACGCTTGCAATCCTGGCGATGGTGATCGCATACGGCGGGGCACGCTTTGCCAACACTGCCGTCAACAATGTGCGCAACATGGCGTTCGAGCGGGTGGGCCAGGTGGCGACCGCACGCCTGGCGCGCGATGTCTTTCGCCGCTTGCATCAGCTTTCATTGCGCTTCCACCTTTCGCGGCGGACCGGGCAGCTCACCAAGATCATCGAACGCGGGACCAAGACCATCGACACGATGCTCTATTTCCTTTTGTTCAACATCGCTCCGACAATCATCAGTCTGACCGTGATGACAGTGGTCTTCTGGACAATGTTCGGGTTCGAGCTTGTCGCGGGCACGGCGTTTGCTGTTGCGCTGTATCTTTGGACGACGCGGGCGATCACCGAATGGCGCGTGAAGCTGCGGCGCGAGATGAACGCTCTCGACGGGACCGCGCTCCACCATGCCGTCGATTCGCTACTCAATTACGAGACGGTGAAATATTTCGGCGCCGAAGCGCGCGAACAGCGACGCTATGCCGCAGCAGCCGACGCCTATGCCGAAGCGGCGATCAAGACCGACAACTCGCTTGCCTGGCTCAATATCGCGCAAGCCCTAATCACCAACGCGTTGATGGCTGGCGCGATGGCCTACACTGTCTGGGGCTGGTCGACAGGCCGCTTTACGCCGGGCGATCTGGTGCTCATCAACACCTACCTTCTCCAGCTCTTCCGCCCGCTCGACATGCTGGGCTTCGTCTATCGCACGATCCGGCAGGGCCTGGTGGACATGGCCGAGATGTTCCGCGTCATCGATACCGAAGTGGACGTGCACGACGTGCCGGGCGCCCCTCCACTGGTGGTGCGCGAGCCCGCGATCGCGTTCGAGAACGTAAGCTTTGGTTACGACAAGGGCCGCGGGATCTTGAAAAATCTGAGCTTCGAGGTGCCCGCCGGATCGACGCTTGCTATCGTGGGGCCATCGGGCGCTGGCAAGAGCACGATCGGGCGATTGCTGTTCCGCTTTTACGATCCACAATCAGGACGCATCCTGATCGACGGGCAGGACATCGCCAAGGTCCAGCAAGCGAGCGTGCGCGCCGCCATCGGCATCGTCCCCCAGGACAGCGTCCTGTTCAATGATACGCTGGCCTACAACATCGCCTATGGCAGCGAAGGGGCGGACGATGCGACGGTTCGACAGGCTGCGAGCGATGCAGCGTTGATACCGTTGATCGAAAGCCTTCCCGATGGGTTCGAGACCGCGGTCGGTGAGCGCGGGCTCAAACTGTCAGGGGGCGAAAAGCAGCGAGTCGCCATCGCTCGCACGCTGGTCAAGAACCCGCCAATCCTGTTGCTGGACGAGGCGACCAGCGCGCTCGACACCCGCACCGAGCGCGACATCCTGGGCACGTTGCATCGCCTGCAGCACGGCCGCACCACGATCGCGATCGCGCACCGCCTCTCGACCATCGCCGATGCCGATCGCATTCTGGTTCTTGACGGCGGCGAACGGGTCGAGAGCGGGACGCACGCCGACCTCCTCGCTCGCGGTGGGCTCTATGCCGAGATGTGGACACAGCAGGCCCGCGAGACCAGCGAGGACCCAGCTGCCCAAGCTGCGGAATAATCCGCTACAAGATGTATTTCGACAGGTCGGCATCGCCCGCCAGATCGCCGAGCCGGTCTTTCACATAGGCCCCGTCGATCGTGATGGTCTCGCCCGTATGCTCCTCCGCCGCGAAACTGATTTCCTCAACCAGCCGCTCCATCACCGTTTGAAGCCGCCTCGCGCCGATATTCTCGACGCTTTCATTGACCCGCGCCGCGATGCTCGCGATCTCCTCAACCGCTTCGTCGGTAAAGTTGAGGGTCACGTCCTCGGTCCCCAGCAGAGCGCGATATTGCGCCACCAGGTTCGCCCGCGTGTCGGACAGGATCGCGACGAAATCGTCCTTCGTCAGCGCGCGCAGTTCGACGCGGATCGGCAGTCGGCCCTGCAATTCGGGCAACATGTCGGAAGGCTTGGCGACGTGAAAGGCGCCGCTTGCGATAAAGAGAACATGGTCGGTCTTCATCGCGCCGTGTTTGGTCGAGACGGTGGTGCCCTCGATCAACGGCAACAGATCGCGCTGCACGCCCTCGCGGCTGACACTGCCGCCGCGCACATCGCTGACCGCGATCTTGTCGATCTCGTCCAGGAAAACGATGCCGTTGGTCTCCGCATTGGCAAGCGCGACGCGCGCCACGTCTTCTTCGTCGAGCCGCTTGTCGGCTTCCTCCTCGACCAGCTTGTCCCAAGCCTCGGGCACGCGAAGCTTGCGTTTCTTGCTCGGGCGCTTCCCGAACGCCTTGCCCATCATGTCGCTGAGGTCGATCATCTGCATGCTGCCGCCCATATTCCCCATATCGAAGGGCATGGAGGGTGCTTCGGTCACTTCGATCTCGACTTCAGTGTCATTCATCGCATTTTCGACGATGCGTTCGCGAAAGCTCGCACGCGTCGCCTCGGACGCATTGTCCCCGACGAGCGCGGTGAGCAGCCGGTCCATCGCGGCTTCGGATGCGGCCTCGCGCACGGCTTCTCGGCGGCGCTCTTTTTCCAGGCGGATTGCCTCCTCCACCAAATCGCGCGCGATCTGTTCGACATCCCGGCCGACATAACCGACTTCGGTGAACTTCGTCGCTTCGACCTTGACGAAGGGGGCTTCGGCAAGCTTCGCAAGACGTCGACTGATCTCGGTCTTGCCGCAGCCGGTCGGGCCGATCATCAGGATGTTCTTCGGGCTTACTTCGTCGCGCAATTCCGCATCCAGCTGCTGGCGACGCCAGCGATTGCGCAGCGCCACGGCAACCGCACGTTTTGCATCGGTTTGGCCGATAATATGCTCATCGAGCGCGGCGACGATTGCCTTGGGGGTCAGTTTTTCCATAAAGGTGAAAGATCCAATCAGGGGGGCGTCGCCGGGACGGGCGACGCGACGCTAGACGGTTTCGACCGTCAGATTGCCGTTCGTAAAGACGCAGATATCCGCAGCGACCGCCATCGCCTTGGTCGCGATTGTCTCGGCATCGTCCTCATAGTCGGAAAGGGCGCGGGCGGCGGCGAGCGCGTAGTTTCCGCCCGAACCGATTGCGGCAATCCCGCCTTCTGGCTCCAGCACATCGCCATTTCCGGTGAGCACTAGCAGCGTCTCGGCATCCGCGACGATCATCAACGCTTCGAGATTGCGCAGATACTTGTCGGTGCGCCAATCCTTGGCAAGCTCAACCGCAGCGCGCAGAAGCTGCCCGGAATATTGCTCCAGCTTCTTTTCGAGCCGCTCGAACAAGGTAAATGCATCGGCGGTTGCGCCGGCAAAGCCAGCAACGACCTTCTCGCCCTCCCCGATCCGGCGGACCTTGCGTGCATTGGGCTTCATGACGGTGTTGCCCATCGAGACCTGGCCATCACCCGCAATCACAACCTTGTCGCCGCGCTTCACGCCGATGATGGTGGTGCCGTGCCATTGCGTGAGGCCATGGCTTGCCTGAATATCATTCATGGCGCGCCATATGGGCGCTGGCTGACAACGATCAAGCGGAGCGGTTACGGTCCGCCCGGACCACCCGCCCCGCCAGGACCAACTCCGCCGACCTGACCGATATTGCCGAACAGATCCTCCAGAAAGCCGCGCTCACGCCCCAGCGTTGGTGTCTCGTCCCCATCGGGTTGGAGAAACACGACCTGATCGATCCCGCTGCGCTCCACCTCTATCACGTTGCCGGTCGCGTCAAATTGCACCGCAGTCACCGAGTGATTGCGGATGCGCGGGCGCACGAAAGGGCGGCGGCCGGTCACGCTGGAAATGTAATACCAGGTCGGATCGCCATACTGGCTTTCGAAGGTCGGGCGACCCAGCATGCCCTGGACTGAGCGCTGGTTGTCGATTCCAGGCTGAATTGACTGGACGAGGATCGGATCGTTCACGAAGCCGCGCGATTCGCGGATTGACGAACATCCCCCAAGCGCCAGCAGCATCACCGCTGCCGCAGCGGCCATAGCACTTGTCATCCGGTGCGCCACCGGGACTGAATAACCCATCACAAAAAGCACTTTCCGTCCCGCCGCACGCGTCACTTGTGGCCGTGCGGGCGTATACTATATCACCATGCGCAGCCTTAGGGCGAAGCGAGCGTCCATGCAATCGCCCCTCGCGGCACGCCGAACACCGCTGGCCCTGAGGGTTTGAATTGTCGCTGAACGCAGGGCGGGCGCTTGCCTTCGTGCGAACCGATCCGGGAACTACCAATGTCCTTTCTGTCTCGCCTGCTTGGCACCGAACCCGATCCGCGCGAGGCGTTGCGTCCCCTTTGGCACCGCGTGATCGAGCTTGCGCGCGAACCGTCGTTCTACACCGACTGTCAGGTCGCTGACACGGTTGGCGGGCGCTTTGACCTTATCACCGCGATCTTGTGCACCATCATGGTCCGGGTTGAGGCGAGCGAAATGCGCAGCGAAAGCGCGCTGCTGGCCGAATTGTTTGTCGAGGACATGGACGGTCAGCTGCGCGAATTCGGCGTAAACGACGTCGTCGTGGGTAAGCGAGTCGGCAAATTGATGAGCGTGCTGGGCGGTCGGCTCGGCGCCTATCGCAGCGCTTTGGTCGAACGGGATCGGGAAAAGCTGACTGCCGCGGTCTTGCGCAATGTCACCTTCGTTGAAGGCACGGATGAGGCGGCCGGAGCGGCCTGCGTCGCGCAGAAGCTGCTTTCCTTGTCCGAGCGGCTGGCTCGTCAGGACGAGGCCAATCTCTTGAAAGCGAGCGGAATCTGGTGAGCGCGCCGACCACTGATTTCTCGCGCCCCTTCAAGGTAAAGGCGCTGCCGGGTCAACCCATAGTGCTCGAAGCCAGTGCGGGCGAACGTGCCGCGCTGTCGGACCGCTTCGGCCTACCCGGGGTAGACAGCCTGCGCGCCGTGATCGAGCTTGAGCAGCGCGGTGCTTCGATCCGGGCCCGCGGCACGCTTGAGGCGGCAATCCGGCAGACCTGCGCGACTTCGGGCGAGGATTTTCCGGCTAAGATCAGCGAAGAGGTGGATTTGCGGTTCGTCGAGGGAAGCGCCCCCGAGCCTCATGCGGACGGCGACATCGAAATCGAGCTGGACGCCGCCGATTGCGATGAAATCGAGTATTACGGCGACACCTTTGACTTGGGCGAAGCGATCGCGCAGACCTTAGGCCTTGCGATCGATCCTTATGCTGAAGGACCGGACGCTGATGGTGCAAGGCGGCGCGCCGGGATCACGGCCGACGGGCAACAGGACGGTCCGCTCGCCGCAGCTTTATCGGCGTTGAGAAGGGATTGATGGGATTAGGGTAGGAATGACGCGCGAGATCGGCGTCACCCCCGCGCACAAACTCAATCGATGCTGAATGAAACCGGGATAACGCAGCCCGCCAATCCGGAAGCACGCTCCTGCGCTCGGCCGCCTTTGAGAAGAGACTTGGCGGCCATGCCGAATTCAACCGCCGGTTGAGCTTCGAGCACCTCGATATTCTCGATCTTCCCCGTTGACGCGATATCATAACGCAAAATCGCCCAACCCTCGATCGCGCGGCGCTGATAGACCGCAGGATATTCGAGCAGCAGTTCTTCGGACAACAGGTTGTCCGCATCACATGCCTCTGGAATGGGCCCGAAGAAACCAAGTTCGGGCTGCACCGGCGCTTGGATGACGTCGGCCGCCGTGCCAACAGTTCGAATGCATCCGGTTCGATCGCTCTCGCTCAAGCGTGATTGTGCAGTTGTTTCAAGCACCGCGCGATCGAGATCTTCAGCGCCGCTGCTGGCGAGAATGGCAACGTCCACCGGTATTCCTTCTTCATCGAGATCGAAGGTTACGACCGTCCAGTTGGCCGCGCCGGGCGTCTGTGACAGCGCAGCGAAATCCGGCTGCACATCGTTCACCGGATGCGGGATCGGAGCGAACAAACAGTCACCTCGCGTACGAATTGTCCAAGCGAGGCTCAAACCCGGGGCCTGAGGATCATAGGCGCCAAGCAGAACGAGGTCCTGCGGCTCGGCTCTGCCAACCGGAAAGACCGCCTGCGAAAAAATCACCTCGCACTGGGTATCGCTTGGCGAAGGGCCGAAAGAGCCTGCCGCAATCGTGGGCGCAATATCGAGCGTATGGCTGCGGCGCTCGCCGTCTTCGATCATTGCGATGGACAGCGCCCGGCCTTCGCTGGTCAGCATGAAAGCGAAGGTTGCATCGGGCGAAGGGTCTTCTGCCTCGCCAACACTTGAGGGGATCGAGGGCGGAAAGCTGTCCGAAGAGAAGGAACGCCCATCGCTGCAAAGGACCGGGCCAGGTCGCCATACGGCCATATGCGGCGGATCGGGCGCCTGATCGTTCTCGCCGCGTGACAGGTCAGGACCAGGGTCGATGGGCCCCATCAAAGGAAGGGCCAAGAGCAGAACGCAGAGCTTCATCGCGATATTGTCCCCCTACACATGCCCTGCACGCGGATCAGAACGGTATATCGTCGTCCAGATCGTCATAGTTCGAGCCGCCGCCCGACCCGCCGCCCGGACCATCGTTCAAATTGCCACCGCCGCCCGACCCGCCGCGGTCGCCATAGCCTGCACCCCCTGAACCACTACCAAAGCCGCCGCCGCTTGCACGCTCACCGCCACCTCCGCCGCCGCGGCTGTCGAGGCCCGTCAGGCTTCCGCCATAGGGCCGCACCACGACCTCGGTCGAATAGCGGTCATTGCCGTCGCGATCCTGCCATTTGCGGGTTTCGAGCTGGCCTTCTATGAAGACCTTGCTGCCCTTTTTCAGATATTGCTCGGCATAATTAGCCGCGCCCTCCTGAAAGATTGCAACCGTATGCCATTCGGTCTTTTCCCGGCGTTCTCCCGAGCTTCGGTCCTTCCAGTTCTCGGTGGTGGCAACGCGCAGATTGCAGACCTTGCCGCCATTTTGAAACGTCCGCACTTCCGGGTCCTGCCCCAGATTGCCGATCAGCATGACCTTGTTTAGCGAGCCTGCCATTCTACCACTTCCTTCCCGTCATTCCGCAAAAGCGCTGAGCGCCCGAATCCCAAGCAAAGCTGATAGGGCAGGCGCGCGGCGATGGCGACAGGCCGAGCATGCTTTCCCCACACTCCGGATCCCTGGCCCAATCTATCGGCTGGGATAGCGCAGACGGCCAAGAAAGCGCGTCAGGCTCGGCAGTTCGATCTCGCGGCTGGTAAGACGGGCCTTCAGTTTCTCGAAGCGCATCACGCCATCGATCCGGCGATCGAGGAACTGGTAGGTCCTGACCTTGCCATCGCTGTCGTCGTTGATGAAATATGCGAGGGTCGCCGAATAGATCCCGGCGAGGATCGCCCGTTTTGTGTAATGATTGTAATCGGTCGAGCGATCGCCTGCGAGGCGCCACATGATATCAGCGGAGCGCCAGCCCATACGCGCCGAACGCGCGGCGTTTTGCGGCATTGCCATGATCGCCATCGCGCGCCGGACCGCTTCATCAATATGCTCGACTGCTTCCAGACGGAACGCAACCAGCGTCCGGATCCGCTCGCGAACCTTAAGCGTGGCAAGCCGTTCGGGCGGCCATTCCTTTTCCATCGCGATATCGACGCTCGCGATCCAGGCATCGATCATGTCCATCGCGCGGCCGCTGCCGGGCTTCGGCGGAAAGGCAAGCTTGGCGACGTCTACATCAGCGCCCGCCATCTCCGCTGCGGCGACCAGCGCGGTCTCGTTCCAGCCATCGAAGATGGCGGATGCGGCGATGTCCGGGGCGAGCGCGATGCGCAGCTCGTCGAGTGTCATCTCGGCGAAGTCTTCGGGCGGGGCGGCCGTGTTGGTCTGATCCATGGTCAGAAAGACGGTCCGTACTGCCTTTGGGTTCCCTCCGAAGCGCGGCTTTCGTCGGCCAGCGTGAATTCGCGTGCGAGCAGCGAATTGCTGGAGAGCAGTTCCATGTAATCGCGCGCTGAACGTCCCGAATTGTCGTTGCGATCCGGATCGGCTCCTTGTGCCAGCAGCGTGCGAACCAGCTCCACATTGCGCTGATGCACGGCGGCGATCAGCGGGGTCTCTCCCTGGCGATCGGCGATATTGACGCGTGCGCCGCCTTTGATCAGCTCTTCCACTCCCTCGACGAAGCCAAGCCGGGTTGCCAGCTGAATCGGCGTGATGCCCTCATTGTCGGCGATATTAGGATTTGCCCCGCGCCGCATGAGGAACTGGAGCCACACCGCATCGCGCCGCGCGGTGACCACGTGGAGCCCGGTTTCGCCGGTTGTGATGTCGCGCGTGTTTGCAACTTGCGTACCGGGTTGGCTCAACATGTCGGTAACGGTATCGCCATCGCGCTCACGCACAGCTTCAAGAAACTGGTAGCCTTCGGAATAAAGCTGAGCATGCGCCGGCGGCGCTGCGGGCATGACGAGTATCGCGCTGGCAATCGCTGCCAGAAAACCTAACTTGCGAAAAAGACGCGAACCCACGCTTTGATCCTTCCCCGTTTCCTGCCACACCTTCAAGAAGCCCCGCTTTCAAGATGACCACTCCTGATCGGCCCAGTCGCTGCAAGGCAATTAGCAGACCATGAACATCTCCGCCAAGTCCCCAGCAGATGAGCGGTTGTTACTAGCTGCTGCGCTTGCGGTCACGCTGACCGGATGCGGTGTGGGGACCGGCGATAATGCCGTCGAACCGCCGCTTGCAGGCGCAAGCATCGGCGGCGATTTCGAACTGACCAGCAGCGATGGCAGCCGCGTTCGCTGGACCGATTTCGAAGGACGATATCGCATGGTCTATTTCGGCTATGCCTATTGCCCGGATGTTTGCCCAACCGATGTGCAGCGCGCGATCCAGGGGCTCAACCAATTCGCCGACAGCGATCCGGGCCGCGCCGCGATGGTCCAGCCGATCTTCATCACCATCGATCCCGAACGCGACACACCCGCAGTGGTCGGGGAGTTCGCCAGCGCCTTTTCCGATGACCTGATCGGGCTCACCGGCACGCCCGAAGAGGTCCGCGCTGCCGCCGATGCGTTCCGGGTCTATTACGAGAAAGGCGAGCCCACCGCGTCTGGCGGTTATCTCATGAACCATTCGGACATCGTCTATCTCTTCGGGCCCGATGGCGCTCCGATTGCTACTCTGCCCACTGACGAAGGCGCCGATGCCATTACCGCCGAGCTTGATCGATGGGTGAGCTAAGGGACCAGTTCTGGGAGCGGCCACTGGCCGACCTTTCTCGCCTGGAATGGGAAGCATTGTGCGATGGATGCGGACGCTGCTGCCTGCACAAGATCGAGGATGCCGATACCGGCGAGATCGTCGACACGAACGTCGCGTGCAAATTACTCGATACCGGAGAGGCGCGCTGTAGCGATTACCGCAACCGCAAGGCTTTCGTACCTGATTGCCTGCGCCTGACGCTGTCGATCGTGGAGGATGTACCCTGGCTCCCTTCGACCTGCGCCTATCGCCTGCGAGCAGCCGGGCGGCCGCTGTATAGCTGGCACTACCTCATCAGCGGCGATCGCGAAGCGGTAAAGCGCGCGGGCGTCTCGGTCGCCGGGCGTGTGGTCAGCGAAGCCGTAGCGGGCCCTCTAGAACACCATATCGTCGACTGGGGCGGACCATGCGGCGGGGAGAAGGGTGCGGATGATAACCCGATCGGCTTCGAGATCGAACCGGCGGCGGTCAAGCGATGATCGACTGGCTGAAGCGAGCGCCCGTCGATCCGCAGATCGAGCTCAACGGAGCTGTCGTTCCGATCACGTTGCGCCGTCATCCGAGTGCGAAGCGGCTGACCCTGCGGCTCGCACCCGATGGCAGCGCGGTACGCATCACGCTCCCCCAATGGGCGCGGGCGAACGAAGCGATTGCCTTTGCTCATGCCCGCAACACCTGGCTTGCTGCTCAACATGCCCGCATCCCTTTGCGCGAAGTACCCGGCGATGGTGCGACGATCCAATATCGCGGCGAACCTGTTTGTATCATTTGGGACGAAAGCGCCGCACGCCGCCCGTCGCGCGACGCGGCATCGTTGCGGATTGGTGGCCCGCGCTCCGGCATCGAGGGCCGGGTGAAACGCTGGCTCGAAGGCGAGGCTCGCTCGCTATTTACCGAAGATATGACGTATTACACCAGCGCCGCCAACCTTGCCCCCGTGCCCATCGCCCTGTCACGTGCGCAACGGCGATGGGGAAGCTGCTCGGACAAGCAGCGCATCCGCATCAATTGGCGCCTGGTCCAGGCTCCCGATATCATACGCCGCTCCGTCGTTGCGCATGAGGTCGCGCATCTTGTGCATTTCGACCACAGCGCCGCCTTTCATGCGCTGCTCGACGCGATTTTCGAAGGCGACCTGGCGCAAGCGGATAGCTGGCTGAAAACGCATGGGCGAACCCTGTATTCCGCTTTCGGCTAACGCTGGCAAGCTGCCTCTGGCACATCCGGTCCTGCGAGCTTATATTGCCGGGATGCTCGAAAATTCGCGCTTCAACCCCTCGCCCGGCGTCAAGGATTTCTGGAGCGAGTTTCGCAAGCCGCAACCGTTTCGGTGGCTGATCCTCGCTTTGTCGAGCCTGCCTCTCGCAGTCATGCTTTACTGGCTTTCGGGCGAAACGGTCTACAAGACGCCCGACCGCCCGCAGATTACCTACATCACCACTTTTGATCCCGATCGCACAGAGGCCGAGATCATCGCCTCGAACGAGGCTAATCAGGAAGTGAAGGAACTACGCGCGGCGAAGCGCGCCGAGGTCGAGCAGAAGAAACGCGATCTCTACAAGGCTCTTGGGGCGGTCGCTGGTATGGATGTCGAGGAGATCGACGAGCGCGGGCGTGAAACACGCGCGGCCGAAGCCGAAGCGCGTAAGGCGGAGCTGGATCGGTTGATGCGGCGCGATGCTGAGGCGGACGCCGCCTCGGAGGCAACCGACCGCGAAAGCACCGCGCCATAGAAGCAGCAGCGCCGGACGATGGCGAGTGGATGGCGGCTGCCGCCAGGCTGGCCGCGCGCGCACGCCCGATCAGCCGCCCCAATCCAGCGGTCGGCGCTATCATCGTGAAGGACGGCCAAGTTCTTGGGCGCGGCTGGACGCAGACCGGGGGAAGGCCTCATGCCGAAGCCATGGCGCTCGATGCACTGGCAGGGAGAAAAGCTTCGGGTGAGATCAGCGGCGCGACCCTCTACGTAACGCTGGAGCCTTGCGCCCATGTCTCAGCACGCGGACCCGCCTGCGCCGATCTGCTCATCGCAGCGCGCCCGGCTCGCATCGTTATCGGACAGAGTGACCCGGACCCGCGGACCGCCGGTCAAGGTGCCGAGGCTCTCAGAAAAAGCGGCATCGCAGTCGATGTTCTGGCGGACGATGCTTCCGCTGCAAGCCTTGCTGGTTACCTCATGCGGGCCCGGCAGGCCCGTCCCCACGTGACATTGAAGCTTGCGACCAGCCTCGATGGTCGGATTGCGCTTGCTGACGGGTCGAGCCGCTGGATTACGGGCGATCTCGCCCGCGCCCATGTCCACGCGCATCGGGCCAAATCCGACGCTATCCTCGTTGGTGGCGGGACCTGGCGCGCCGATCGACCCCGGCTCGACGTGCGCTTGCCGGGCTTGGCCCAGCGCAGTCCGCAGCGCTTGCTGCTGACCCGCGGCGTCGCTCCCGATGGCGTGCGGGTCATCAATGCGCCTGGACAGATCGCCGGGCTCCAAGGGGTGCAATATCTTTATGTCGAAGGCGGAGCAGGCGCGGCGGCGGCGTTCCTTGCCCAAGACCTGGTCGACACGCTCCACATCTACCGCGCGCCGATCCTTATCGGTGATGGGTTGCCTGCGCTCGGTGAGTTGGGCCTTGGCGAACTCGCTTGTGCGCATGACCGCTGGCGCCAGGCCGACACGCGGCAACTTGGCACAGACCGCTTCGAGCACTACGAACGCATCCGCGCGGTCTGAAGCTGGCCGGGCGCAGCATATTCAGGGGACCCGCCACGAAATGTTTACCGGCATCGTCACCGCCATCGGCACAATCGAAAGCGTCGAACAGCGCGAAGACTTGCGCGTGCGCATCGCTGCGCCGCTAGACCCGGCGCGGATTGCGATCGGCGCTTCGATCGCATGTTCGGGCGTATGCCTCACGGTAGTCGATCGCGGCGGGCGGGCAGACGAGGCCTGGTTCGACGTCGATGTCTCGTCCGAAAGCGTTGGGCGCACCCGCAAGGACCTTTGGAAGAGGGGCAGCCGCATCAATATCGAGCCGTCCTTGCGCGTTGGTGACGAACTGGGCGGCCACATCGTAACCGGTCATGTCGACGGGAAAGGCGAAGTCGTTCTCGCGCGAGCTGAAGGCGGCAGCGTGAAGGTTGCGATCCGCGTGCGAGCCGAGATGGCTCCTTTCATCGCGGAGAAAGGCTCGATCACCATCGATGGCGTGTCGCTGACCGTCAACGATGTGCGCGACCGGCCCGATGGTGCATGCGACTTCCTGCTGAATATCATACCGCACACCGGTAGCGTGACGACCCTCGGCAATCTGGTGGTGGGCGATGAAGTCAATCTCGAGATCGACGTGCTGGCCCGCTACCTGAAGCGCATGCAGGGGCTTACGAAACAGCGCTGAGCGACCGCCCAAGCTTTTACAAACGAGCGAACAATTCGTCGAGAACAGCAGCGTGCAGTGGCTCCACAAACGCCATCCCACCATGGCCGCTCTTGGCCCAGGTCGTGCACGCTGCCATCACTTCGAGGCCTGGCAGGCGCACCGAATAAATCCGCCCGACGCGCAGGGGCGGACCCGCGGTCACCGACACGCGAAGCCCGCTCTCGGACAGATCGGAGATGATGACCTGGATGATTGTGCCGTTCGCATCTTTCAGCGCGGTCTTGATTTCGGTCGGTTTGCGCTGCAAGCGCCGCCGTTCCTCGGCGCGCTCTTCGGCGGAAAGGTTCAATACTCGTCGCGGCCAGCCGGTCAGTTTTCGCTCAGGGGCGCGCACTGCGCCGCTCCAGACCCGAACGTCGCTCCGTCCGGCGGCGCTCGTCTCCACTACGCCGCTCGCCAAGGCGCCGATCGTCTCCGTCGAAAGCCTGCGCGGTCTGACGGCGGTCCGCCGCACGGCGATCGGCGCAACACCCATTATCCCGGTGGTCGAAGTCATTCATGACAAGCGGTCTCCTGTCGCCGGTATTCTCCCGTCTCCGCATAGAGCAATCCGGTTAAGGCCAGCCTATCGGAGAAGCTTAACCGCGAGTGCGCGACGGAGCTCGAGAATTCGTCGGATTGGCAGCCATCATCGCGTCACCTTGGCTAAAGCTTCCACGAAAGTGTCGAGATTGGCGAGCGACAGACCGGCGATATTGATGCGGCCCGATCCAGCCATGTAGATCGCATGATCTTCGCGCAGGCGCCGCACTTCGTCCCCATTCAATGCGAGCGTTGAGAACAGACCGTTCTGTTCGCCCAGAGGCACAAGATCGATCCGCCCCGCGGTCCCCGTTTCGGCAAGCCGCTGCCGCACGGCGCGAATGCGTTCGCGCATCCCTTCGAGCTCGGCCTCCCAATCCTGCGTCAATTCCGCGTCGCGCAGAACCAGGCGGACCGCCGCTGCGCCGTGATCAGGCGGCATCGACCAGGCAGCGCGCGCGAGCGAATTGGCGTTGGAGCTTGCCTTGTCCAGCGTGTCCTTGCCGTCGGCCAGGATGTAGAACGCGCCAACCCGGTCGCGATAAAGCCCGAAGTTCTTGTCACAGCTATAGGCAATGGCGGCCTCCGGAACCTTGGCGAGCACGCTGCGCAGGCCCGCCACGTCCTCCTCCAGACCGCGACCCAGCCCCTGGTAGGCGGTGTCGATGATCGGGAAGATCCCGCTTTTCACCACCGCATCGCCGATCGCCTCCCAGCCATCCATTTCGTAGTCGATCCCGGACGGATTGTGGCAGCAGCCGTGAAGCACGATCGCCTCATTAGCGCTTGCCCCACGGATCGCTGCGAGCGCCGCATCGACATTCGCGGTTCCATCAGCGGTCGCATGATCGAACGGCACCAGCTCGAGCCCGAGATCGGCGATGATCTGGGCGTGATTGGGCCAGCTCGGCGTGCCGAGGTGTATACGGGTGACACCCGCCTCACGCGCCAGACCAAGCGCGAGGCGCACCGCGCCCGTGCCGCCGGGCGTCTGCATACCAGCCAGACGCCCGGCCATTGTCGCGTCGCTGCCAAAGATGATCGGCATCAGCGCATTGACAAAGCCGCTATCGCCCTCGGGTCCGAGATAGCTCTTGCTGTCCTGCTCCTCGAGCAAGCGGCGCTCGGCCGCCTTGATCGCAGCAAAGACCGGAGTGTCGCCGTCCTCGGTCCGATAGACTCCCACGCCGAGATCGATCTTGTCGGAGCGATCGTCGCTAGCGTACATCTTGATGAGGGCGAGGAGCGCGTCAGGCGATTGCGCTTCGAGTTGGTCAAGCATCATGGCGTTGCCGCATGCCGCGCGCGTCGCTCGACTGCAAGGCCTCTACCGCATCTGCGAGGCGCAAACGATCAGAAAGGTACCCAGCGCTGCTTTTCTGAAAAACGCATATATCCGGCGTTGACGCCAAGCCGCAGGCCCGCCCCCATGCGGATCGGGATCAGGACCACATCGCCGCGGCGCATATAGCTCGCGTGCAATCCGCCGACGAAATAGGCCTGTCCCTCGCCAGCCGGATAGCGCTTGAAGATGTCCTGTGTATCGAAAAGGTTGTAGACCAAGACAAAGGTGTTGGCCGCATTCGCACCGGCATCGAAGCCGACCGAAGGGCCGGTCCAGTAAACCTTGCGCTCACCTTCGATCTTGTGGTGCAAGGTGCCCGAACCATAGCGCGCACCGAACACGAACGCGCCGCCCGCCTCGCGCCCGACAATATAGGCGTTGGGCTCGCCCTGCTTGCGCAGCAAGTCCTCTATCAGCTTTGCGAGCCCTTGCGCACCTTTGCCGAACACACCTTCTGCCGCGCCGATAAGATCGTCTTCGCCGTAGGTTCCGGCGTTTGCGTCCGGCGGCAGCGCATCGCCTTCGCCCTGCACTCCAGGTGCGGTAGTACCTCCTGGAAGATCGCCCGGGGCCGGAATGGTCGCCGCCCTGCCCTCATCGACCAAGGTGCTGCCATAGACCACATCGCTTTCTGCCTCCCCGCTCCCGGCAGGGTCGACTTGTCTGGCGGGGGCGGAGCCATAGGCTTCGTCAGGATCGAACCGCTCCATTTCCTGCGCTCCAACCGGTGACACTGAAAGCGCGACGGCGGCGAGCACCCAGGCAGCATATCGCGCGATAACCCGGCCGATCAGGTCCGGCGCCCAAGGCCGTGGTTCGCCATGCTCGAGACTGTTCCAACGATGACGCCTTGACATAATGTCCCTTTCCGCACTTCGATAAGCGCGCCTGCGAGCGATCGGCAAAGGCCTACGCCAGCGTGTGAACAAGGGCGAGGCGACCAAGCGAATCGATTGCGCGATGAAACGATGCTGCGCGCCGCAACCTGAAGGCAAGCTGGCTGGCTTGGGAGAGGCGCGCTGTGCATCACTTGGCAGGCTGAACCAACCCCCTTGCCCCTGCACCTCCTCCCGACTATAGCGCGCGGCTCGCAGCCAAACCGCAGCGCATCGCGGAGACGTGGGTGAGTGGCTGAAACCAGTTCCCTGCTAAGGAACCATACCTGGTAACGGGTATCGAGGGTTCGAATCCCTCCGTCTCCGCCACCAACCATTCCGAGGGGGTCCGAGAAGGTCCTGCCCCCGGAATTTTCCCCAGTATTCTGCCGCTTTTAGATTCCATTAGGGTCCGACGGGTTCCAATACCATCCGGATGCAAGTGGGGGCACGTTGGGGGCACCCACTCCCTGGGTTGGGGGCACGAATGCTGACGGACGCGCAAGCGCGGCAGGCGAAAGCCAAGGACAAGGATTACAAGCTCTCCGATTCCGGAGGACTCTATCTCTTCGTATCGAAGACGGGGCACAAGACCTGGCGCCTCAAGTACCGCTATCTCGGCAAGGAGAAGCGGCTCATGATCGGCACCTATCCGGACGTCCGCCTCTGTGATGCGCGCAGCAGGCGCGATTCGGCCAAGCTCGCTTTCAAGGAAGGCCGCGACCCGCAGATCGACGTCAAGAAGCAGCGGCTGGCCAACGAGGAACTCGCCTCGAGCACCTTCGAGAAATACGCGCGGGACTGGTGGAAGGTACAGAAGCCGCGCTGGCGTCCCGTCCACGCCGAGGACGTGCTCAATTCGATGGAGCGGGATCTCTTCCCCAAGATCGGCGACCTTCCGATCCACGAGCTGAACGAGCCCGTCCTTCTTGGCGTCCTTGAGAAGGTCGAGGAGCGCGGCGCGATCGAGACTGCCCACCGGCTGAGACAGCGCATCGAGCGGGTGATCCGGTATGCCAAGGCGAAAGGGGTGTCGATCGTGGGAAACCCGGCGACCGACATAAAGGAAGCGATGAGTGCTGTGCCTAAGCGCAAGAAGTGGCCCGCACTCACGAAGGTCGAAGATGTCCGCGCACTTATCCGGAAAATCGACAATTCCAATTCCTACCCTGTCACTCGCCTCGCCTCCCGCTTCCTCGCGCTCGTCACCCAGCGGCCCGGCATGGTCCACAGGATGAAATGGGATCACTTGAAGGATGTGGACTGGTCGAAGGACCCGTCCGCCTCTCCGACTGCCCATTGGTATATCAATTCCGAAGAGATGAAGTTGGAGTTCGACCGACGGGGCGACGAGGAGTTCGACCACGATGTGCCGCTGTCGCCGCAGGCCCTCGACGTCCTCTTCGAAGTCCGGAAGCTGACGGGTCTCGGCC
>JAZBPE010000102.1:0-24804 GCA_036353345.1 Erythrobacter sp.
CCGGCCTTCGTCGACATGCGGGCACGAAAGCCATGCCGGCGCTTGCGCACCAGATTGCTGGGCTGAAAGGTCCGCTTCGTCATCGTCGTCTCCGTACGGCCGTCCTGTCGCGGGGTTCGCGCCCCGAACGAAGCGCGGTCCTTAGATCGGGTGGGCAGACCTGTCAACCGCAGCCACGCCGCCGGGAGATTGTTACAGCAGTGCCCAATGCACACACAAGCCACTGACACAATCACGCTCTGTTCGCCCCGATGGCGTCGCGGGGCATCAAGGCGGCGTGATGGGTCTAGGCCACCGCCCGGCCGCAATCGCATCTTCGCCGCAGAGCAAGGGTTCCGCGGGGATGGAGCGAGATGACCGACATGACCGACACCACCAGCCGGGGCGGCCTCGCGCGCCGATTGCCGCTTCTGCTCGTCGTCGCCGTCGCCCTCTTCGGTGCCGTCGCATTGCGCGACCAGCTCTCCTTCGCGGCGCTCGCCGCGAACCGCGAGGCGCTGATCGGTTTCCGCGACGCGAACTTTCTGCTGACGGCGGCGGGTTTCATGGCGGCCTATGCGGCCATCGTCGCCTTCTCGCTTCCGGGCGCGACCATCGCGACGCTGACGGGCGGCTTTCTCTTCGGAGTGTTCCCCGGCACGCTCTTCAACGTCGTGGCGGCGACGCTCGGGGCGACGGCGATCTTTCTCGCGGCCCGCTGGGGCGCGGGCGAGCGGCTCGCCCGGCGCATGGACGCGGGCGAGGGGCTCGTCCGGCGCATCAAGACGGGCATCGACGAGAACCAGTGGTCGATGCTGTTCCTGATCCGCCTCGTCCCCGCGGTGCCGTTCTTCGTGGCGAACGTCGTGCCGGCGCTCGTCGGCGTGCCGCTCGTCCGCTACGCCGTCTCGACGTTTCTCGGCATCATCCCGGGAGCGCTCGTCTACACCTCGGTCGGCGCGGGCCTCGGCGAGGTGTTCGCGCGTGGCGAGACGCCGGACCTCGGCATCATTTTCGAGCCGCACATCCTTCTGCCGCTGCTCGGCCTCTGCGGCCTTGCCGCGCTGCCGATCGCGCTCAAGGCCGTGCGCGGCCAGAAAGGGCTCTGACGCGTGGAACAGACCGAAGTGCAGGGCGGGACCGCCGTGCCGGCCGAGATCGAGACCGACCTGTGCATCATCGGGGCCGGCTCGGGCGGGCTCAGCGTCGCCGCCGGCGCCGCGCAGATGGGCGCCCGCGTGGTCCTGATCGAGGCGGGCCTCATGGGTGGCGACTGCCTGAACTACGGCTGCGTCCCGTCGAAGGCGCTGATCGCGGCGGGCAAGGCCGCGCACGCGCAGGCCACCAGCGGCCGCTTCGGCGTGGCGGAGGTCGCCCCGCAGGTCGACTACGCCGCCGCCAAGGACCACGTGCGCCGCGTCATCGAGACCATCGCGCCCGTCGACAGCCAGGAGCGGTTCGAGGGGATGGGCGTCCGCGTCATCCGCGTGCGCGCGCGCTTCGTGTCGCCCGTCGAAGTCGAGGCCGGGGGGACGCGCATCCGCGCCCGCCGCTTCGTCGTGGCCACCGGCTCGCGGCCCTTCGTGCCACCGATCCCGGGGCTCGACGGCGTTCCTTACCTCACGAACGAGACCATCTTCGATCTGCGTGAGCGGCCGGACCATCTGATCGTCATCGGCGGCGGCCCCATCGGAATGGAGCTTGCGCAGGCGCACGTGCGCCTCGGCAGCCGGGTGACCGTGATCGAGGCGGCCAAGGCGCTGGGCCGGGACGATCCCGAGATGGCCGCGATCGTGCTCGACCGCCTGCGCGAAGAGGGCGTCGAGATCGTGGAGGGCTCGGGCGTGACCGAGGTGCGCGGCACCGAAGCCGGGCTCGACGTGGTCGCGGGGGGACGGAGCCATGCGGGCTCGCACCTCCTCGTCGCCGTCGGCCGCGCGGCCAACGTCGAGGACCTCGGGCTCGAGGCCGCGGGCGTGGACTACGACCGCCGCGGGCTGAAGGTCGGCGACGATCTCCGCACGACCAACCGGCGCGTCTATGCCGTGGGCGACGTCGCCGGGCGGCTGCAGTTCACGCACGTCGCGGGCTACCACGCCGGAATCGTGGTGCGGCCGATCCTGTTCGGCCTGCCGGCGAAGGCGCGGCAGGACCACATCCCGTGGGCAACCTACACCGACCCGGAACTCGCGCATGTCGGACTGACCGAGGCCGAGGCGCGCGAGACGCACGGCGGACGGCTGACCGTCGCCCGCTTCGAGTACGCCGAGAACGACCGGGCGCAGACCGAGCTGAAGACCACGGGTCTCATCAAGGTCATGGTGGTGGGCGGCAAGCCCGTGGGCGCCTCGATCGCGGGGGCACAGGCAGGCGAACTGATCGGGCTATGGAGCCTCGCCATCGCCAACGGGCTCAAGATGCAGGCCGTCACCAGCATGGTGGCGCCCTATCCGACGCTCGCAGAGATCAACAAGCGGGTCGCGGGGGCCTATTTCTCGCCCAAACTCTTTGATAATCCGGGCGTAAAGCGGGTCGTTCGACTGGTGCAGCGGCTCGTTCCCTGATGGGGGCACGTGCGTCCGATGAACTCGCTCTCCGGCCGCTTTCTCGTTCTCACGATACTCTTCGTGATGCTGGCCGAGGTGCTGATCTTCGTCCCCTCGGTGGCGCGGTTCCGCGAGGATTACCTCTTGTCCCGGCTCGAGCGGGCGCAGATCGCGGCGCTGGCTGTGCCCTCCGACGATGTCATCGACGTCGAGGTGGAGCGGGAACTGCTCGAGACGGCCGAAGTCTACAACGTCGTCCTGCGCCGGAACGACATGCGCGAACTCGCCCTGTCTTCTCCGGTCCCGGACGAACTCCACGCCACCTATGACCTTCGCGACGCGGGGCCCGCGGAACTGATCCGCGACGCCCTGGCGCGACTCGCCGACCCCGAGCCGCGCATCATCCGGGTGATCGGCGACCCGGTGCGCGAGGCCGGCATGTCGATCGAGGTGACGATGCCGACCGAACCGCTGCGCGACGCCATGATCGCCTACGGGCTGCGGATCCTGGCGCTCTCGGCGGTGATCTCGATCTTCACGGCGCTGCTTTTGTTTCTCGCGGTCCGCCGGGTGCTGGTCAAGCCGATCAAGGGCGTGGTGCAGGCGATGACAAGCTATGCCGAGGCGCCCGAGGACGCGCGGCGGATCATCGAGCCCCGCGCCGACGTCACCGAGCTGCGCGAGGCCGAACTGGCGCTGCAGACGCTGCAGCAGCAGCTGACCGGCGCGCTGCGCCAGAAGGAACGTCTGGCACAGCTCGGGGCCGCCGTCGCCAAGGTGAGCCACGATCTGCGCAACATCCTGTCCTCGGCCCAGCTCTTCGCCGACCGCATGGAGGCGAGCGAGGATCCCGTGGTCCGCCGGCTGGCGCCGAAGCTGCTGCGCTCGATCAGCCGGGCCGTGACGCTTTGCGAGACCACGCTCGCCTTCGGCAAGGCCGAGGAGCCGCCGCCGATGCTGAACCGCGTGGCGCTGGCGGAGATCGTCGAGGACATCCTCGGCAACGAGCGGCTCGCCACCGGCGACGCCCCGGTATCGCTCGTCGCCGACGTGCCTGCGGGCTTCACCCTGCGGGCCGACGCCGATCAGCTTCACCGGGTGCTCGCAAACCTCGTGCGCAACGCCCGGCAGGCGATCGAGGCGACGGGCCGGCCGGGCGAGGTGCGCATCACGGCGACGGAGACGGACGCCGCATGGCGGATCGCGGTACGCGACACCGGCCCCGGCCTGCCGCCCAAGGCGCGCGAGCACCTCTTCGCCGCGTTCTCCGGCGGTGCGCGCAAGGGCGGCACGGGCCTTGGCCTCGCCATCGCGGCGGAACTCGTGCGCGGGCACGGCGGCCGCCTGTCGCTCGAGCGGACGGGGGCGGAGGGCACCACCTTCACGATCACCCTGCCGAAGGGGACGGTCCTCGTCGACGAGGCGGCGGAATGAGCGCCCGCGCGGCATGACCCTTGCATCGCCCGGTGCGCACGGCTATCCCCGGCCCCGGCCCGCGCTGGTAGCTCAGTTGGATAGAGTACTTGACTACGAATCAAGGGGTCGGGGGTTCGAATCCTCCCCAGCGCGCCATTCCGCAATCACCTATTGATAAATCCCCTAACACCTTGAAGGGAAACGAAATTTTTGGGGTTCGAACACCCCGATTCCGGCAGTAGCTGACAGGCTCCACAAAGGCCAGTCTGAGCACTGTTTTTTGCGCCGCAAACTCAGCATTTTTCCAGATATTCCAAGGACTTGCCAGAAAGTCCATGGCGAGTTCGAACGACTCCTCAAAGGTATGCTTCGGCCTGCCGGTGGAGGCGAGTTGCTCACCAATCAGGATTCGCTCTTGTTCCAGCTTTTTGATCTTGCGCTCGAAGGCTGCCATGACGCTCGCACTCGTGGCCTCGACTGTGCGCTCAACGAGCGCGTCGATCTGCTTCTCGATCTGTGCGGCCTTCCTGCGCAGCTCCTTCGCCGTACCCTGGGCCTGCGCAAGCCGCATGTCCCATGCGTCCTTGAACATGGCGCGTACGAGCTTGAACATGTTGCGGGACGGTTCGAGTGATCTGAGCAATCCTTCGAAGTCACCTTCGAGGACTTCGCGGCGAATCGACTTCCGGTAGCTCTCGCAGCCCTTCGTCTTGCACAGATAGTATGGGTGCTTCTTGCCCGTCTTGCTGGTGGACCAACACGCCGTGAGCGCCGAGCCGCAATCATCACACAGGACGAAACCCCGCAGCGGGAAGTCCTTGTTGATGTCCTTCCTGGCCGGAGCCTTTGCCGTGCCGCTCAGGCGCTCCTGAATGCGCTGATACACCGCGAAGGTAATAAGGCCCTCGTGATGGCCTTCGCGCAGTGAGACGTCCCAATTATCATGCTCAATGTAGCCCGCATAGAGCACGCGGGTCAGCATCTCATAGACGCGCTGGTTGCGCACTTCACGCCCGTTCAGGTCTTTCGGGAAGTGAGGCTGGCGCTCCAGAAAGCGCTTGACCTAAACTTGCGTCTGGAAGCGCCCGCAGGCATAGCCCTCCAGCGCCTCTTGCAGGATTGAGGCAATGGGCTCATCACGCACCAATATCTTGCCATGGCCGCTTTTGGCCTCAAAGCGATAGCCAATCGGTGCCTGAAAAGGCCAATACCCGTTTATCAGTCGCGCACGCATACGATTGACGGTTTGCTCGCCATTCTTCTGGCGCTGATGCTGGGAAACCGATGCCAGAGGATTCTCAACAAGAACCGAGTCCGAATCTTCCCCGAACTCAATTGAAGGGCTTTCGAGGATGCCGCCCGCCCCGTTGATGTCGGCACGCAGCTTTATATGCGCTTCAAGGCCCCGTGCCAGGCGAGAGATATCATCAATGATTACAACATGCGGGTCTTTTCGGTGACGCCGCAAGAATGCCAGCATCGCCATCATACCGGGACGGGCCGTCAGGCTACCCGACATATCGTCTGAATAAACCTGAACGACCTCATAGCCTTTGTATTTGGCGTACTCTCGGCAGCGTGTCTCCTGAGAGGCCAGACCATCGCCGCGTGTGGACTGCTTTATCGAGGACACGCGGGCATAAATTACCGCCTTGCTTGCCTCATGGCTACTATGAACTTGAACTGATTGCATGACTCCTCCTTGTCTGCGCGGGGCTCACTCGCCCGCGAAAGTGTTAAACGTATCGCTCAGGGTATCTGCGTCCGATCTTACCACATCTTGTGGCTGAGCGCCGCAGGAACCCTCGATTTCAGAGAGTTGTCCACAGGCATCTTGCAGGGGCGACACTCCGAAGCCAAGATCGACAAAGGCCAGGATGATCTCCCAGAGGGACTGGACGATCTGCTCCTTCTGCTCATCGCTGAGCGCCGGATCATCGAGCCAGGCCTGGTACTTCTCGACATCAACCGTGACGACCTTCCTGGCCTGCGTTTCCAGAGCCAGTCCGAGCGCCTTGTTCAGATCGGTAAGGCCATCTAGGCCTTTGCGACGATTATCATCATTGGTCATGATCACTTTCTCCTTTCCGTTCCGGCTTTGCGGAACGCAAGGGTTATGCGGAGCCGCTATCGGCCCGCGTAGTGATCCCTCAGACGTTGTTGATGTGTTATTCTTCACAGGTGCTGAGGCATTTACTGTCCTTATGGCTGCATCCTGTGACTGTGTAGTTATGGAGGCCACATCCTTAAGTATACCATCGTTGTCTTGAAGGTCGCAAGTTTTGGAATCTGCATGGGGGGTTTTGGCGAGGGTCGTCATGGTCGTGTTTCCTTTTCTGGTTGAGGGATGGGGTCAGGCTTTCGGGCGATGGCCTTCGATAAATCGCCATTCGCCATTCTGGTATTGTGGTAGGTGCGCGTGGCTCGAAGGGACGGCTTCGCGAATAACGCGCAAGGTCTTCCCGCTCTTCCACGAGCCGGGTACGCTCACGCGCGATAGATCGCGGTCAAAATACGGATTTGGACCGTAGAGCCCGCTATAGGCAGGCTGGCGATAGTACGGCGTCTTCTCGGCGATGAATGGCGGGATGTCATAGCCCGAAGCGATGACCAGCGCTTCGCTCTGCGCCATGCCGAGGATTTCCTCAGGCGTGCGCAAGGGCCGCGAAAGCTTCCTCTTGTGCTGTTGCTCATAGTCAAGCGCCTTAAGCGCCGCCCCGGTGCGGATGGCGTTCCCCCGTCCAAAGAAGGCCTCATAGATGGCTTCCTTGCGCGAGCGCTGCGCCCTTTGCTGGATGAGGTGGTCCTCCAGCTCCAGTGTCTGGTTGCCGAGCCTGGCGCTTAGCATCCGGGCGGTTTCAAGGTCGGAGACCCCGCCGCCGAGATAGACTTCCAGATCGGCGCTGGCCGAGAGCGTCATGGCTCCCGTCGCGCCCAGGTTCTTCCTGATCTGGCCGATGTCCTGATAGATGCATACAGGGCAAAGCCCGAAGCCGCGCCCGATGGAGTAGAACTCGGCGATCTCAGGGAAGGAACCGAGCTGCGCGGCCTCATCAATGACAAGATTGAGCGTCGGCGCGTCCGGCCTTTGTTGCTTGAGCGTGCGCAGGCTGAAGAAGAACTGGCGGATGAGCGCTGCGTTTTGCTGCGTCATCTCCGGGGGCATGACGAAGAAGACGAAGACGGGGCGATCCGAGGTCTCGCACAGCACATCGAGGGAGAAGTCCGCGCCCGAGTGACCGACGAAGGCGGCTTGCAGGCACGGATCATTCATGAAGGCCAGCGTGTTGGTGATTTCGGCCATCACCGAGTCAAAGGTGCGGCGGCTGTCCTCTGCCATCTCGATCATCTCGGCGAAGGTGATCCGAAGGTCCGGCTCCCCGGCCCCGGCCATGAGAGAGGCCATCTCTGCCCAGCCTTCCGGCACCGCGCGGATCATGCCGACCAGCTCATAAAGCGATGTCGGGGACACCCCGCCATCGACATGCACAAGGCCGCGCATCAGCGGGTCGAGCCAGTTTTGAGCCTTTTGCTCGAAGAACCTGGAATCCCCGCCGCCGCTTTCGGGCAGAAGGGTTCGCGCTGCCCGGCGGCTATCGGCCACAAGGCGCGGGCTGTCCGGCTTCAGATGCGAAAGGATCGAGAGCCGGTGGCCCTTCACCCCATGCGTCGCATAAGGATTGATCTCGTATACCGCCGCCTTGATGTGCGCGAAGTATGGCTCCAGTACGGCGCGCAGCTCGCGCTTGGGATCAAAGATCGCGTAGCGTTGCGGCTCGCCCTTGCGTCCCGGCGCGTTCATCAGATGTGCCAGGACGGACGTGAACTTGCCCGAGCCAGCCCCGCCGATCAGCAGCATACCTGCCTGCTTTGAATGGAAGAGCTTGCGGCCTTGATGGAAGGCGAAGGGCACGCCGCCATCTTCGCGAAAAGCCCGGCGCACTTCGTGGGCGTCAGCAAACCGCGCCGAGCCATAAGGGTTATCATGAGCGTTCATGGTTGATCCTTTTCTTTTTCGATGTGAAGGGGAGCGAGAGTTTCATGGTTTCAGTCATGGCGATTCCTTTCTCGAATTGTGGATTGGGCGACCTTGCCGGGACAAAGTCGCCCGGGTTGATCAGGAGAAGATCGCTCCGATTGCACCGACAATGATGATGAACATGAGGAACCCTGAGGCGACCTCTTTGACCTTATCCATGAAAGTCGGGACCTTCGTCACCCTGTGCATTTCAGCGACTTTCTGAGAGACATATTTCGGCATGATGTTTCCTTTCTGGGTTGAGGTTTCACTAGATTAGATGAAGCGATAAGCGATATAGACGCCTGCCGCTGTGAGGGCTGCGAGGATGCTTGCCCGCGCCGCAAAGAACACGAACGGGTAAGTTAAGATCATCCACGCAATTCCTATGAGATCGACAACCTCATAGGAATAGCTGCGCTCTGCCATTGCGATGACATATGGAGCAGTCAACGCGTTGAAGGGAGCGCCGAGAAGGATCGCCACCATGACCGCAGCCGTGGTCGCAAAACCTCCTTTGATGTCGTCCCCTGGGCTTCGTGGCCCTTGGGGCGGGTAGTGTGCTGGAGAGTTGAACATGTCGTCTGGTCCTTCTTGCTGTGCGTCCGTCAGGACGCAGTTGGATTGGCCGCCGGAGAGAAGTTTTCCGGCGTTGTTTCGGGTCTTCGTCTTGTGTGGAGAGCGTCCCCTCCGGTCTTTGCTTCAGGGGGCTTTCCCCTGTGGCCCGACCTAGATGGGAGCCGAAGATATCAGTTGCAACTCCGTCAGCATACTTGGAGTAGCGACCTTAACTCGTATACGAGCTGAATGTGATACCATGTTTGCGGAAGCGTAACGCGTTGCCGGTGGTGACAGGCTATTGATTTCGCGCTAAATACCACCGTGCGACGCGCCGGTACCACTCCGAGAGCGTAAGACCAGAATTCTCTTTCGCGGCTTTGACAACCGGGTAAAATTCACGATCAAAGCGCACTCCGAAGGCCACAGTCTGCGGCTGTTCAGCCTTCAGCGGCCCCGGAAGCTGCGCTTTCTCGTCCAGAAAAGTCATGATGGCGTCGTTGAGCCAACTGGAGCGATCCTGCTTCCCTCTGATCTTGTCGATCTCGGCAGCAAGTCTTGGCTCCATGCGCGTTGAGGTCGAGTAGTCAGCCCGGTTGTCATGGGCGTCTGGACTCTCGCCGGGGTTTGGGTAGCTGGCCCGCTGGGTCCGGCGCGGCTTGCCGCTCTTCTTCTTGATGGGAGGCTTTGCGGCCTTGGGCAGCTCGACCGCATGCCCCTGGCGTTGAAGCTTCTCCGCAATCGCTTCCTCCAGCCAGCGGGACTGGCTGACGCCGTGCTTCTCGGCCTCTTCTTCTATAAGGGCCTTGAGCTGAGGCTCGATGCGGCAAGGTATCTGGACTTTCTTGGCAGACATTTGGTTCACGCTCGCCCATGCTGGTTGGGTTGGGTCGGGAAGCTCGGAGCGCTTGCGCGCAGGTCGGCGGGGTGTCCTCTTCTGAGTTCTATTGCTACGCTCAGTCTTGAGCGCAGCGCTAAGGTGCGATTGCAACTCTGTAACCAGATAGTAGCTCAGACGTTCAAATGCCAGCTTCGTTGGGGTGATGTCCCACAAAGCTTGCCTGACGAGGGCTGGTTTCGGGAGTACCGGATCATCGAGGAACTGCGTTCTCATCGCTGCCACAACCTGCCTGGCAGCAGTCCGTACAGCGTCCGCACGCTCATCTGAAAGGTTGGGCTTGCGGGGACGGATGCTCTCTTCAAGTCCGTTCAAGATCATGAGCACGTACCATGCAAAGGTGCGGTGCGGCATCGACGTGTAGAAGTCGCCGGGGCGGTTGCTTCCCAACCGAAGGATCGAAGCTCTGAATGCGGCTCCTGCCTTTGGACACAGCAGCTCCCGGTCATGCTGTATGAAGCGCGTGCCTCATTTGGGATCAAATCACCTGCTGGCGTTACTCACGGCAAAGAGGAAAAAGCCGCGTCGGCGTCGAAGGCTAGGCTACGCTCCAGCGTCGTTCCGGCTCGTGAATAACGGACACCCAGATAAAGTTGATAGTCGTTGCTGGTTGGCTTGCCCGCCGCCTTGTCTTTGATGAGATCAACTGCCTCGTCCGGCAGGGGGATGACGCCGGATACTCCTAAAACGAGAGCCTGGCTCGCGGGAACGATCAAGATGTCCAGAGACGCGCCGCTGCTCCGCACCTCTTCGTCATCTGCGTACCAGAATTCGGGCTCCGCACCGTCCTGTTCACGCACAAGGTAGAGCGACACATCGCGCGCCTCCGCGATGAGGGCTTTGTCCGGGTTGTTGTAGAAGACGACGTTCAGCCTGGCCTCAGCCTCTATGCTCCCGTCCGACGCGACTCGCGCCGTGAAGACCGGATCGCCAACAATGTCGATCTCCAGGGCTGGGGGCTCATCGCTAAGGCGTTCGGCCAAAAGCGCAGGGATGCTCGCCGCGTAGCTCACCAGCACAAAGACGCCGAAGGCGTAGAGGGGCAAAGCGATCTGCCGCAGCGCATTGGCGCTGCTCTTCTCGGTCCTCAGGAACTGAAAGCGCCAATAGGACAGGGAGAGCGCCGGAAGCAGAAGAGCCGAGACGACCAAAACTGCCAAAACGACGAGGAGGATCATCGCCAGCGCATCAGAACCCTCTGGATCAATGGTCGGCTCGACATACGGGCCGTTGATCGCCGAGACGACAACATCAAGAAAGATCAGGGCCACCATGGGCAAAAACAGGACAAAGGTCTGGTAGCCGAAGGCGTAGTGGTTCAAGCGGGTGAAAGTATGCCTCTCAGAAGGCCCGCGTAGCACGCGCCTTGCAAGGGACGCGCAGATCGTCACGCACAAGAAAACCGGGAATGCAGCCGATAGCAGGCCAGTGACCGTAAACGCTTCTTGGAACCGCTCGTAAATGATTCGCGAAATATCATCATCGAACCAGATGAGGTCAAGAAGGTTTAGAAACCCAAAGGGAAACGCGGAGATGACAAGAGCAAACGCGAAGCCGCCAATGGCCAGATAGGATAGCGGGAGAACGTAGGTTCTCGACGCCGGGTCCGCCACCGCGACACGCTGTATGCCCGTCAGGGGATGCCTGAAGATCGTCCATGTTGTGCGCCCGAACCGCACAATGAATCTCAGTAGACCCTCAACGGCGGCTTCGATGCGCTCTGAGATCGTCGGCCCGGTACTCATGCCTGCCCCTAGTTTCCGGCTGTACTTACCATAGCGAAGCCCGTTGCCATAGCCGCAGAGGTTGCGGCGGGTGCGGGGCGACCGTGCATTCAACTGGCGGCGCGGCTATCGCCAGGTTGCAATAGCAGAGGCAATTGCCGAGAAGAGAAAAAAGGCTAATCCCTGCCTTCAATCCCCCAAATGGCACTACCCGAAGCGTATTGGCTCGATCAGCTCGCGTCGCCGGAAAACAACGCTATAGCATCGCGCGCGCCGTGAACGACATGGACAATTATCACTTCCGTATCGGTGAATGTGTAGTAGATCACATAATTGCCATGAAAATGCGCTCTTAGACCGGGTGCAAGCTCTTCGCGGCTGGGTCCGAGCTCCGGGTGATGCAACAGCGGCTCGAAACGTGCGGCAATCTGGTTCACGAAGGCCGATGCGCGTTCTGGCGAGTCTTCCGCGATATAGGCCCAAATCTCGGCCAAATCCTGCTCGGCCTTACGTGTTATTCTGAGCTTGAGCGGTCGGATCGTACGGTCTCCCCTCTTGCAATGATGCGAGCGGGATCAAAGTCCGAGACGCGGCCCGCTCTGACATCCGCCAAGCCAGCCTCGACACCTTCCTGAAGCCTGTGGCGTTCGGCGGTGCGGCGCTCTTCCTCATCCTCCAACAAGCGCAATCCTGCCCGCACGACCTCGGAGACGCCGTGATATCGTCCGCTGGCGACGAGAGAGCGCACAAACTCCTGCTGATGCTCTGTCAGTGATATGCTTGGGTTTCTGGTCATGCGTGCCTCCTTTCTCTCAGTGTAGCACAATATGCTACAATTGCGCAACAAAGGATGTCCTGGTTAACCAATCCTTAACGCCCGCAAGTGTATAATTTCCTTGTGAATTTATACGATGACGAACAGATTGAGACGTTGAAGCAGCGCTTTGCCAGGCAAGCCCGGGATCATGACGATCTCCAGCACGAGATCGCAGGCCGGGATGTAGGCAGGCTAGGACGCTTCTTGCCGGAGGGAGCGCAGAGCGCGGGATCAAACAGCAAGGCCAGACAAGAACGCGCGGAAGCTCTCACACGCCTGCAAATGGCCCTGCTGAACGATCCAGCCTACGCAGCAGCCTACCGCGAGACCGAACGCGCCCTGAACGATGCGCAAGGCCGCCTGGATACCCTGCTTGAGCGTGTCCGCCGGGAGATCGAGGCCAGCGGGGCCGCGCTGGAGGAGAAGAGGAGCCGTGCCGCCCGGCTGGACGATGGCACGCGGGTCTACCGCGACAAGGACGGAATTGTGCGCGCGGAGAACGGGGATAGCATAGCCGACGACGTAGCCGCTGGCGTTATCTGGAGCGGTGATGAGCCATCATACGAGAGTATGCAGCGAGGCCGTGAAGACCGTGATCGTTTGCATGACATCGAAACTGATATCATCCACGGCCAGTCCCGCATCGGCGATATACAGGCCGAGTTGGCCGATGAAGACGAGCTGGAATCCGAAGAGACGATGGAGATCTTCCGCAGAGAGGCTGAAGATATCGTCCGCGATGTCGAAGAACGGCTCGAAGTTGAAGCAGCTCGCCAAAAGGCCGCCCCAGACGAACCAACAACGGAATTTAGCAAAACTGCCGAGATCATAGTCCCAAGTTTCTAGTTTGGCTAGAAAGCCCCGCACTCCTTCTGAACAACCGCCAGAATAACAGCCTGAGGATGATGCTCGGGCAAGGCTTCCATTCCCTCGCGGATTTCGGCTGAGCGCGCAGGCTGGCTCTGATTCCCGCCGCCATGCCAGGAGTCGATGCATTCAGCGATGTGCTCGCGCCCTTCAACCTGCGTGGCCACTATTCCGATCATGGTCACTGAAGTCTGGAAGTAGCTGTCTTGCTGATCTTCCGTCCACTTTAGAACATCCGCGGCCGTAAATCCTTGGCCTGCGGAAACTTGTGGACAGGTCAACAGAAGCGTCAAAAAAGCATTCCGAGCCAATGCATTGCATGTGATCATATACGAAGGATTTTGAACACTGACTCTTTTTGTGGAATGATGGAAGAGCTATATTGCGAAGACACTGGAACACGGCCCCGACACGCGACCACAGCCATGCCTCCGCCGCAGCGCGGCCCCTGCTCAGAAAGGTTCGTTTGTGAACAGGGGGGCTCGTGAGCGTCTGGCCCATAATTCAAGCCCCGGGCCGCAAGATCGGCTACGCCCGCGTCTCGACCAAAGACCAGAAGCTACGGATGCAGCTCGATGGCCTCAGCGCCGCCGGGTGCGACCCGATCTTCGAAGATCACGGCGTCTGCAGGGCGAAGGCAAGTCGTCCGGGGCTGGACGCCTTGCTGGCGGAGATCGCGCCTGGCGATGCGCTCGTGGTGTTCAAGCTCGACCGTTTGGGGCGCTCCGTCCTGCATCTTGCCGACCTTCTGGCGCGCTTCCACCGCGAGGGCGTGCACTTCTGCTCCATGAGCGAGGGCATCAACACCACCACACCCGGCGGGAAACTGGTGTTCCACATCTTCGCCGCCATGGCCGAGTTCCAGCGCGAGATCATCGTCGAGAACACCCACGCAGGCCTTGAAGCGGCACGCAAGCGAGGGGCGCGTCTAGGGCGCCCGCCAGCGCTCGACATCGAGACCGTGCTGGCAGCCCACCGCCTCATCAAGCAAGAGGGCGTCTCAGTTGCCGAGGCAGCACGGAGGTTTGGAGCCAACCGCTCTACCTTGGCTCGCGCCATAGAGAGGACGGAGGAGATATAGGCCCTCGCACACGCTGTTCCGGCTCTGACACAGCATTGTTCGGTTCGGCAGAGCGTGATAAGAACAGAAACGGAACGGAATCAAGGAGCAGTCCTATGTCACCACGAAAAGTCATTGACGCGCGGGCCGACGCCGAGGGCGACATCACCCACGTTCGCCTGGAAGGGAATAAGAGGTTTACGTCCGTCGAGAAGGCGATGGAAATGGCTGACCGGGGCGATATTTCGAATGCCCACTCCGTCCGACGCCAAAATGCGAAACCGCATCTAAGGACCAACCCCGATGGAACGCTTTCGAACAATCTGGATGATATGGCAGGCGATACTTGAGCGCGTGAAAGTGAAAGAGGTAGCACCTGAGGTAGCAAGTGCCCTCAACGAATGAAAGCGACCTAGAGGGACGCCGACGAAATTTCAGCATTAGCCAGACCGTCTTCGTTTGGCGGGGATTAATTCTGAGAGCCTTGCGCATATTGATGAGGCGGTGCGGTAGAAAAGACTTGAAGAACGAAAAGAGTTGCTACAATAGCAATCAATTTAAACGCGGAAAGTACGCGCGCCCGTCCAACCTCACCGATTACGGAGCGCCCCATACTAATTTGTATTGACTCCAGATGATAAATGATGCAATTAGCTTCAATTGGAAAAGAAAGACGCAAATCGGAATAAAGGAGATACTATGAAAATATCGGAAAAGTTCAAGAATTTTGCAAACAATCAGCTTGAAATGGCTCAAAATGAGAAGACACTGTTTTTAGCATTTGGACTCGCAGCGGCAGCACTACCTTTCAGTGACCAGGCAGCAATCGGCGCCGCAATCGCACCAACTCTCATAGGCGGGAGTGCGCTAATTTCAGGCTCCATGGCCAAAGTTCTTGCCGCTTTTGAGCCGAGTGATGGCTAAGGAAGCATAGATGGACTGCAGGTAATCATAGCTTGATCAAATGCAGCCTTGGCGCTCTGTGATTTGTCTGCAAGACACTTCAGCGCGGCTTTATGTATTTCAGACCAAGTTCCATTAGGATTATTCTTCTTCTCAACATTCTTGCAGTCCGAGTAATCGCGCCACACTTGCGCCCCAACTTGCGCGGCTATGCAGGCGCCATAGATCGTAGCGTTAGGAAGGTCCATCTTTGCAAGGTATCGGTCCATGTTTGGCGAAAGGAGAAGCGAAAGCGTCGCCATTTCCTCTCCTTGGCCTTTCTTGAAAGCCTGAACTTCAATAATGATCACTGCCGCTGTCGAATCGGAAGCAGAATCACTTGAAACGCTAAGGTAGCCGCCCCAACCGCCATCTTTAGGCTGCGTCTCTACGTCGAAATGCTTTTCGGGCATCTTGCTCTCCTGTGGGTGACGTTTAGTCGAGGTTAGTATTCACAAGTTATAGAGCCTAGAGGTTCGACTTCTACACGCAACACTTGGCAGCCATCTCGTCCACGTCCTAGGTTAGCAGACAACAGGATGGTTATGTTCGCAGAGTCGTCGGCCCACTCTCTGTCTTCCATCATCCGATATCCTCTGAATAATGCAATATTGAGTGCAGCAAGATGTGTGCGTGGTAGTACCACCCACATCTTGGCAAGGGGGCCCGCTCCACAACTTCGTTCTTGCGCGCCCCCGTTGCATCCCCCCGGCCTGTGGCTCCTCCTGGGCATTGAACCCATTCCAGAGCCATCAGATCGTATCGCCGATCAACCACTCGCAAGGAGACTTCGCTCTCCCTGCACCCATCGACCAAGAGGCTATCGCGCCCCTTGGAACCACTCGCAGCGTCTGGCCGACTGCACCACCAATCAGGGGAGCGTTCCTGCTGCCCCCGATACCCCCATGACCATTTCATGGAGACCAACCTTCCGCAGTTTGGATGCGCGCCACTGGAAGGGAGCATTTCATAGCTGCCCTTGCCTTGGAACCATCCCATCGAGCAGGAGCCTCTCGCCCCTTGCATCTCTGATTAGCGCTGGCGCGGCGTTGGATGCCCATCAAGTTGGCTTGCGGAAGCCAAGTGTAATCGGTGTTTCCTACCCAAGGTCCATCAAGATCGCCATCGGAACGCTGTCAAAACGCTTCTCAATTCCCGTCGTCACGAGCATCCTATACATTGTTATGGTAAATTCCGCCAAGCGGGCAGAGTAGTTTCAGATCGACCAGATGCTTATGACTTTTGGTTTTTCCCAGCTGACGTGTAGCGCGGTCATGCGCACTGTTTAGCAGGCCGATGAGCCTTTCTTGGGACCGATCATCGTTGTCGTCACCGAGCGCACGAAACACAGAGGCAACGAAGGTGCGAAACGCGCTCAGCTGCCCCAATTGCCGCAATTCCAATGACTTCTGAAGATCAGTCAGGAAAGAGATTCTCTTGGCGGCAAGAGCGGCTGAAAGCTTTGGAAGACGTTGCGCTGAAATTCTAAGCTCGCGGTGCTGAGCCCCCATGAACTCACTCCAGCGATGATGGCTGTCGGTCAGCAAATATGATCCAGTGGCTTGCGCGACCAGAAGCGCCATTTCGAAATTCGGCCCCATCTGGAGCATCGTCATTTGTCCGCTGTCTTCCCCGTCTCCAAAGACGTCGTCTTGCAGGAGGATGAGAGGGTTGTCTTCCTTCATCCTCGCGAGATGTTGCAAAATTCCATCCATCGCTTCCTGGGATGCGGTTGGGTCGTTTTGTCGGATCATGCTTTCCTGAGACGCCCGAGGGAGCATCGCTAAAGTGCCTTGAAAATCTTCCTCTTGCAGCCGTCTGGATAGCTCGATATCGCGACTAGATATCGTGGACGCGGCGGAACGCTCCTCCGCCATGTGCATCATTTGCCACTGCTGATAATTGTCCAGTTGGCCCGGATCAGGGACGAGGTTAATGTGTCCTGCTTCTATCGCGGGCATCAATTGCATGAACAACATCACGCTCTTGAGTGTTTGCAGCTTGTACTGCGCCGGATGTTCAACCGGGCTAAAGTCCTTCTTTACAGATTCATGATGAATAAACGGGCTTTGAACAATGACTTCTCCAAAATAGAGAGATGCGTTAATGGCGACCGGAGGGGTTGTGCGCGGGTCAAGTAATCCAGTGTACAACGCCCTGCATGTGCCATCGGGCTTGGGCAGTAAGCTGAAAATATCCGTATCGGTTGGCCAAAGGTAAGCGTATAGTTCATGGATTTTCCGAACCTGCTCCTCATTGAGCTCCCGACGGACATCTGTCCAATCCTTCCCGGCATCCAGTCCAAGCACCCGCGTGATGCCATTGAATAGTCCAATGTTTCGTTCGCGAATACTCAACTCGCTCCAAGTCGGCCTTAGGTCTTTTGGTTTATTCTTGCAGCAGTTCTTGTACTTCTTTCCCGAACCACATCCGCACTCATCGTTCGCTCTTAAGGCCGTTTCGTCAACACTTTTCGCCAAATGGCTGGACTTAGGTTTGGTTCTACCGTAGGCGTCCTGATAGTGTACGCTTCCATCTTCATAGCGAACAAATAGCTCTCCGCCAAATTGCCACAGCTCGTCGTTGGGCGGCAATAAAGTTCGGCGAATATCCAACCAATCACCTTGAACATCACGCTCAGGGTATAGCCACGCTACTTCTTCAGCTGCGATGAACCTGCGCGCGCGGGATTTAAGGACATAGTTGATCTGAGTGACCTGCGCCTCATCGAGTTCACGCGTCTGAATGAATTTGTCGGTACGAACCATTGAGGGGCGAAAGTTGCGAGCGAAGGTCCTGCGCTCAAGAGGGTCGGAGCTGCTCGGCCCTTCGGCGTACTCAAGGTTTGTTAGAATAAGGCAGTGCTCGTTATCGAGCGGGAACAGTGTTTGGGAGCCCTTTAGAGCTATCGTAGGATCGCCTGGGTAAGAGCAGAGGGGGTGGTCAGGCGGACAAGCGTAATTGTAGACCGTCACAGGATGATCGGATATTATTAGCTTCACGGCTGAATTCTTTGCCGAAACAATCTCGCGCGCACCCTCGCTCCACAGGGTGCAATGCATGTTTCGGATGCCCTGCATTTCGCGCATAAGGAGGTTCTGCTCCAACGAAGGATAATGACCTTTTAGCCAGTCCAAGCCCTTTGGCGTTCTTAGCTTTTGAGTGTCAAGGTAGCTGAATAGAGATTGAAAGTGCGAGTGCCATTGGGAGGCGTCGCCGCTGAGGAATGCGCGGACCGCGCGTGAACCCTCATCATCTATCTGTCCGAAGAGCTTGCGCTCAATTTCATCGTTTATTTCTGAGCCGAAGAAGGTCGTATACAGGTCAGTCTGGTAGAAGCACTTCGAGGGCGGCTTATGATGCAGCGCTTTGAGGGTAATAACGCGCCCGTCCGGAAGCGTTCTTTGCTCAGGAGACAGATCGAGGTAGCACAACTTCGATCCCTGACTGGGCAGGAAGCTTCTCTGGTACCACTGCGGTACATAGTGGTTGTCCCGCGTTATCTGCAATATGCGTCCCTCGCTCGCTTTAGACTACCTGAGCAGAAATACTGGCACAGAATTTAAGAGAAGTCATCCTCGCATCAGCGCTTCATAATTCAGAATGGGAACATGAACATACACGCCTTGCTCGTTTGAGCGATCCAGGACAATAGAGAAATGCGCAGCGAGCCGCTCAAGATGCCGCTGGACGAAGTAAATCTCCTCAAAGTCTCTCCATTCTTCCAGTCTTTCATCAAACCGAGCAAGATCATGTGCGAACAGCAGCATCCAGTCCCACAACTCTTCACTGACCAGCAGCTGGCCGACGTCTGTACTCCGATCTAACTCTCTGTCCAGGGCCTTATAGGCACCAGTCATCCGTGAAATTGCCTTCAGAAGGCTTCCAATGCGATCCATGAACTCATCGAAGAAAGGGTCCAGGTCGCCATCGCGGTGGTAGGCTTCCCGTGCATCAGGCATCCAATCAAGGAGTTCCCGGAACTCCTTGTAAGCGAGTTTCTCATAGAATGAGACAGTTGAATCAGCCCAGGTGGTCAGTGATGCTGCAAAGTATGCATGAAAGGCCCCTGATGCATAGCTGTAGATAGTCCCTTCATAGCGATCAAGGATCGGCGAAAGCATTTTATCAGGAAACTTGTTGGTGATGAGGCCGTCGAGCGCCACATTGGCAAGCATTGACGCGATTATTCCGCGTGAGTCTTTGCGCTCGACTTCGTCCTCGGAAAGAAGGCCAACAGCAATGGTGGCGCGCATGACGATGTGTGTTTTGGCGCTGCCTTCACGTAAGACGGTCAGCGGGATGCCAACGCCAACCTGTTCATCAGTTTCGATTAGCTGGGTCTGCTTGGATACCCCGTATCCTCGATCCAGTTCGTGAACCGCTGTTGCGTAATCGGTGGCAAAGGTGAAGCCGTCCAGAGCACCGACCGGGAGCCTGGCCGAGAAGTCCGATACCAGCTCCCCAAGCTCGCCTGCCACGCTTGCCGCGTAGTCTTCGTCACCGAACCCCTTCAGTTGCACACTGTAAGAGAAACGTCCAGCTTCGTCACCCCGATTCCAAGTGCGTCCGCCCGCCTGGATTTCGCTGGCTGCATCATCCCCCACGCCCAAGTAGGGCTCCACCGCGCTACGAACCGCCTCATTGGTGATCTCAAAGATTCCCTTCCGGACGCGTCCGCCGAGATTTCCGAGCATTCCTTCCAACTCGGGAACCTTCATGTTTGCTAGAAAAAACGAGTGGCAAGCGTCCGCCGCATGTTTGTTGAAGTCGGAGAGATCGAATTCCTCATCGGGACTGATGACCCCCAATGCGATCTTGTCAGGTGTTAACGGAAGGGCGACGGCCCGCGTCTCCTCTTGCTTAGCGAAGAAGAGCGGGCCCCATGTCTTACCGTCATAGTTGATGCTGGTGCAATCAGGAAGGATAGCCCCAGGTTGCGGAGCCTCTACCACCGTCCATGATAGCTGGCGCAGGTATTCGATTCTGGCCATAGGAGCCATAGCTTCCCGCATGGCCTGTGTTTGTGCGCTGTGACTAAGGCGACCCGCATTTCCAGACAGCTCCCCCAATAGTATGTGGAGCATCCCTCTTGTCTCGTCAAGAAGATCGCTGGTGCGTTCCCGTAGCGCAAAATACAATAATGCTCCAATGGCGTACTCACTGACAGGTGTCTGCTCGAAGAGGCTGCGCTCCCTCAGCTCCTCAGAAACCATTTCCTGTATCTTTGTTGGAACACGATGGGCAGGGAACTCGATACTTCCGCCATCAAGTTGGCCACTCGCCAGGCGACCCAAAGCGCTAGCCATGGCGAATACTCCATCTTTGATCATCGCACGCATATGCGCAGAGCGGATCGCCAGATGTGCAGTAATTTCAGCAATCTTCAGGGGCTCGATTGGATCTCCGACATTGAGTTCGCGTACCTCGTTTACAGCGCTAGTTAACCGGGTTTCGTAATCGGTAATAAGGTCATCTAACGTCGGCTGCCCATCTTCCGAGGGCCTTGAATAAAAGTTGCGTTGGGCAGCTGCATCATCAATCTGAAGAGGAATCGGCTCATGCTTTTCGCGGCGGTACATCCATATCTTCGTGACCGAAGAGTCATAAGCGAATGGTCTTTGGTAATGTCGTGGTATAAAGTGCTGTTTTCGTCCTGCCATATCAGCTATCTAAAATTGTATGTCTTTGAGTCCATTTGAGCATGGTGGACTCCGAAACTAAAGGGTGTTTCCTCTTTTCTGTGAGATGCAGGCAGGCGCACCCTTGCGGGCCGGGCTGTCGTGAACCGAACCGCCTCGGGGCGTCTCGGCCATACGGCTTCCATCCCTTGCGCGTGAGCTACTGCGGCCAGCCCGAGGGGCTGACACCTTCCGTGTTGTTTTGGGGGCTTGCAGCCCCAGGCCGTCAAGACCAAGCGCGGTCCCCCGCGCGAAGGCACTGCGAGCCGTGGCTCGGCTGACGCCTGCGCCCGCACCAGCCTCTTGGCCTTCGGTCTTGACCGCCATCCCCCGCTCATTGGCGCGGGCCTAGTCCCGGTTGCATGTGCAACCGGTATTCTAGGAAGGAAAAAGACCAATGAAAAAAGATGTTTATGAGAGAGTGACCAACAAGATCATTGCCGACCTGGAGCAAGGCGAGCTTACATGGCTGAAGCCGTGGAACGCTGGAAACCTTGAAGGCAAAATCACCAAGCCCCTGCGGCATAACGGGCTGCCGTATAACGGCATCAATATCCTGATGCTGTGGGGGGCGAGCGTGGAGGCCGGTTATCTCTCGCCGTACTGGATGACGTTCCGGCAAGCCAAGGAGCTTGGGGCGCACGTCAGGAAGGGCGAACGCGGCAATCTGGTGGTCTACGCCAACACCATCACGAAAACCGAAGAGCAGGACGACGGCAGCGAGGAAGAGCGCAAAATCCCTTATCTAAAGGGCTACAGCGTGTTCAATGTGGAGCAGATCGAATGCTTGCCGGAGCACTACTACGCGAAGCCGGAAGCCGTCATTGACCCAGCAAAGCGGATTGAGCACGCCGAGGAATTCTTTGCCCACACTGGCGCAGATATTCGCCATGGTGGCAACAGCGCTCATTACAGCGGCGGCAGCGATCATGTGCAGATGCCAGCCTTTGAGACGTTCCCAGCCCTGAAAACTACTATGCAACGCTTGCTCATGAGCTGACCCACTGGACGAAGCATCAGAGCCGCCTTGATCGCGACTTTGGCCGCAAGCGCTGGGGCGATGAAGGCTACGCCCGTGAAGAGCTGGTCGCTGAGCTTGGCGCGGCTTTCCTCTGCGCCGATCTGGAGCTGACCCCCGAGCCCGGCAGCGATCACGCCGCTTATATCCAGAGCTGGCTGAAAGTCTTGAAGGAGGATAGCCGCGCGATCTTCTCCGCAGCCGCGCTCGCGCAGCGCGCCGACGACTATCTGCACGGATTGCAACCTCTCATCGAGCAAGGCGCGCAAGGAGCCGCCGCGTAGGCGGCTCCCCATCATCTGGCCGCAAAGATTTGGGCTGGCCTCACGGCCAGCCCTTCAAGGAGGGTGTTCGCTTTGTGTTCTGCGGGAGGATGTGCTATGTTGCGAGTCTCTATAAACCTTACACAGGATGTAGGATCGGATTCCGATGGCAAAGACATACAAGCCGGGCACAAAGGCCCCGCGCAGCGGTCAGTACGAGATCACTGGCCCGCGCGGCGGTAACACCGGCATCGAGCGTACAGTGACGAAGGGCGAGCCGCTGCCCCCGCCGCTCAAATCTGGCCAGCAGTACAAGCTGGCGGACCCGACCAAGCACGGCGGCAAGAAAGGCAAGTAAATCATATTGTGAAGGCCTTCATTTCATACTCCCACCAAGACAGCCATGCGCTGGAGCGTCTGCACGTTCACCTTGCGTCGCTCAAACGCGAAGGCCGCATCGAAGCATGGTATGATCGCGACATCCTGGCGGGGGACGAGCTGGATGCCGAGATCGCAGAGCAACTCGAATCCTGCGAATTGTTCCTTCTTCTCGTTAGCCCTGACTTCCTTGCCTCCAACTATTGCGTAGAAACCGAAATGAATCGGGCCCTTGAGCGCCATGACGCGCGTCAGGCTCGCGTAGTGCCGATCATCATCGAGCCCTGTGATTGGGCATCATCGCGGCTACGAGCCCTGAAAGCTTTGCCGCGTGACGGTAAACCTATAAGCGAGTGGACGAACAAAAATACTGCCTATCTGGATGTCATTCAGGAACTGCGCCGAATACTAACTCATGAACCACCCGCCAACTCATCCAGAGCAGCCGAGGAAACCGAGGATGAAGATTCCGAACGCCCAAGGACAGAGCGGAGATACCGGATCAGGCGGGAGTTTGATGATATCGACAAAGCTGAGTATCGGGAACGATCTTATGCGGCGATAAAATCATATTTTCAAAGCGCTATTCAAGAGCTAGACTCAGTGGAAGGGCTGCGGGGGCGCTTCACCGATTATTCCGATACCTCCTTCGGTTGCGTGATTGTCAATCGCGGTCTCGGACTCGGCACTGCACACCTCACGGTCCATCGCGGGCGTGGCACGCATAGCTTTGGTGACATCTACTATTCGTTCTCCGAAGATGCGGCAGACAACACAGCCAATGGCTGGTTCAACATCGAAGCCGATGAGTACGAGTTGCACCTCAAGGCCTCTATGGGCTTGGCCCATGACGAGCGCAGTATGACCCCGGAGACAGCCGCCGAGACACTGTGGGCGGAGGTTCTTGAACAGGCCGGGATATCCTATGCCTGATTTTCTCAGATTTCGCTGTAGTAATTGCGGTCACCGCTTTGAAACTGAAGTTTTGACCGAGGCTGAGAAGCGCGACGCTCGTCGTCGTGATCGACCGACTTCGGCTGTGCAATGCCCCTTATGTGGCCGAACAGATATTCGGCGCGGCTGGGAATAAATGAAGTATAGGTATTCAGATATCCTAGCACGATAGAAGGCGACGGTATGCCGGAAGAAGCCAAGGCCAGCTATGGGCGGCCTGAAACCATCGAGCCGGGCGCTCTGCGGAACGCATTATGCGCGTTAACATTCTTTGGCGATGATCCGTTTATCAGCATGCAAGCTTTCAATCTGGGCGCGGTGGACCAGTTCATTATGGAGCTGGAATACGATGTGCTAAAAGAATTTATTGAGTCTGAACGCACTCCAGTGGCCTCAGCTTCTTTTCTCAGTGCTCAGTCACAGATGTGGATTTTCATGTGCTATGAAGTCCTCCGCTCATGGCGGCAGCGTTGCGATGACATTATCAAGTGGTCGGAATCTGGAGGGCTAGAGACCAAGATAAAGTCTTTAACGCGGGACGAAGGGTATCTCCATCTGGCGAAGCAGATGCGCGCGCAACAGCTACAACGGGTTCTCGAAGACAACTCCCAGACTGATCTGGCCAAAGCTGATTTGAAGCGCGTGCATGTTCTCTTTACTCAACTCGAACACCTCAGAATGTCCCTTGCCAAACATGAGGTAAGAAGAAAGAGCGGCTCAGTAGCGCTTGGGCCTAGCTATGGCCGGATTAATTATATTTGTGGCTCATTGGATTATGAGCTGGAGATCGGAAGGTTTTCTCTTGGCACGCTAAATCGCCGGGATGTCGCAGATGGCATCAGAGCAGTGCCGGGTTCTGATCTTCCGACCGATGAGGACCTAGCGGCCTTCGATGGCTTTATGCGCGGACCGCCAAAGGATTTCGACCCTTTCAGTTAGAAATCGCGGCCAGCCGGACGGCCAGCCGCTTCTAGGTTAGAGACCTGACGCGCGGGTCGCCAGCTCATCTTCGATATTGCGCATCGAGGCCAGCGCGTCGCGGCGCTCCTGGCTGCTGCGCGGGGCGGCGGCAAAGGCGTTGAAAGCCTCGGCCAGAAGGCCGTGCAGTTCTGCCGTGTTGCGGGATGCCGCTTCAAAGCGTGAGATGAGTTTCATCGTATCCTCCTTTTGCTTCAAGGAGGCCCCGAACCACTCAGGGCCTTTCGGCCCCGGCACACACCATCATCGGCCCATGGAAGGCCTGATGGTTTGGGAGGTTTCTTGATCCAGCAAACAGGCGGATGCGTGATGAAGCGCTTCGATATCGTCTTTGAGGTGGTGATCTCCGGCAGCGCTGGCGGGATGGGCAGCCTATCGGGCGAGGTCCGGCAATAGCATTTGCGCTAGCGGTCCCGTGCAAGTCCATGTGCGGCGTGACCATGCCCAATCGTGTGATTTCTTCGAAGATGACTGATGAGCCGAAGCCAGACTTGACGTTGGCGCGGCTGGCCTTGGCCTGTGGCGTTTTTTGCTACCGATACTATCCGTCTCGTTTCCTTGGGAAATGGCTTGCAACAGATGCCCTGAATTCCCTGGCCGGATGCGGCCCATCCATCAACATCCTGCCCGCTCCAAGTATCCGTGTTGGATATGACAGCTGGTCCTTTGCCTCCGGCGCTTCGGGAGGGCGTTAGCAAGCCAAACCC
>JAZBPE010000103.1:0-2154 GCA_036353345.1 Erythrobacter sp.
ATTCAGGGAGTCCTGAAATGCAAGGGTGATGATGGCATCTTCGATCGTAATGTCGAAGTAGTCAGCCGTGACTGTCAGCCCCGGGAGGAAGCGCGGTTCAAGTACGACGCCGACCGTATAGGTGTCTGACGTTTCTTCGAACAGATTGGGGTTACCTCCCAGCGAAGTGGCAATCTGCTGGTCCGGCTGGATAAGAGCCTGGGCCGCTGCGACCACAGCCGGATCGGAAGATCCAAGATTGTCGAGCAGATCGCCGGGCACCCCGTTCGCCAAGCAGACCGAGCGAAGCCCACCGGAAGCAGCACCAGGCGTTGCACAGGGATCGTCCGCTCCGGGGAAGTTATTGGCCGCACCGCCGAACAACTCGTCGACATTGGGCGCACGAACAGCACGCTGATATTGGCCGCGAAAGGTGATGTCGGGAATTGGCTGGAACTGTGCGCCACCGGCATAGGTCCACACGCCGCCAATCGCATCTAGGGAGTAATCCGAATAACGCGCAGCACCGTTCAGTTCGAAGCGTAGACCGCTTTCAGTCTCGAACGGCAGAACAACCTCGCCGAACACCTCATTCACTTCATATCCGCCGTCAGTCGGAAGGCCCGCATTGAAGCCCGCGACGTCCCCCGAAGCGAGAAATTCGTCCGGGAGGAACTGCGAGTCCACAAGACGACGCTCTACACCAAGTGCAAAACCGGCAGGTTCAGCAGCGCCCAGTGCGAAGTCGCCGAATGTACCGGAGACAACGCCCGACATGACTTGAAGCGTCGAGATATCGCCGTTCTGAGCCTGGATCCGGAAGGAATCAACTTGCTCAGGGGTTAATCGACCCGCGCCAAAGATGTTGATAGGGGTAGGACCGGTGTTGTTCACCCCGGCGGTGAATCGGGAAACAGAAGCGTTACCCTGCTGAATATTGGCGTTCCTCGTCCGCGCAAACAAGTAATAAGCATCGTAGCTGAGGTAGTCAGTGATCCCCCCGCGTGCCCCCGCCACAACGCGGAAGGCGTTGCGTTCGTCAAGGTTGCGACGTCCGCCAGCCTCTTCTAATCGGCGGTTCACCTGCACGTCAATAAGGCCATCACCCTGACCGTCACCGGATTCTGTATCATCAAGCTGACGGAACTGCGCAGCCGTATCATCGCTGATAAAACCATTATCGACGAGAGCTTCGATGTCGAGGAACGTATTTACCTGGATCGGAGTCGGCGCAAGTTCGGTATCAACGCGGTTGTTGACGTAGGAAACCTCGCCATACACCTCGATCGCTTCGTTGATCTCGTAACTGGCATTACCGCCGAGGAGGTAGCGTTCCTGCGGAAGTTGCAGATAGTTGACCGGCGCGTAATTGTATGTGTCTGCCGGGCTGCGATAATCGCGAAGATTGCCGGCCGGATCGAAGATCGCGTTCGACGCGATGTCGAAAGTGGTTCCTGTAACATCGCCATCCCCCTGATAGACAAGACGCGTTTCGGGGATGAACGAAGAACCGCCTGGGACGAAGTTGCCATTGGCATTTTCGAACAGAACGAATTCCGAAAAGCCGCGATCGCCCTGGAAGATGTCTTCGCGATTGAAATACTCACCATAGACAGTGACATTACCGCGCCCATCGGCGAAGTCCGAACCAATCGCGCCATTCACTTGGAATCGGGCGCCATCGCCGCGCTCGGTGATCGAATACTGACCGCCGACTTCGACGCCTTCGACTTCTTTGAGGCGGAAGTTCACAACGCCCCCGAGCGCGTCCGATCCGTAGACAGCCGAGGCACCGCCCGTCACGACATCCACAGACTCCAGCAAGAAGTTGGGGATCGTATTGAGGTCGACCACCTGGCTAGTATCGAAGAACACCCAGCGTCGCCCGTTTACAAGGACGAGCGTGCGCTCCGCACCCAGCCCGCGCAGGTTTAGCGTCGCTGTGCCATCACCGGGGTTGTTCGAGAAGGACGTTGTGCCCGGTACAACCTGCGGCAGCGTGTTGATGACGTTCTCGACGTTCACCGCGCCAGCGAGCTGGAATTCCTCGGCATCGACAACCGTCACCGGAGCGGCCGTATCTACATTGCGGCGCGCGATGCGCGAACCCGTGACGACGATCGCGTTGTCGAGATCGGTGTTCTCGTCAGCACCCGATTGAAGGGCGGGCCCGAC
>JAZBPE010000104.1:0-31201 GCA_036353345.1 Erythrobacter sp.
GCGCTTATACCATAAGGCACGATTATGGTAAGTGCCTAGATAGCCGCTTCGGAAGGCTTCTCGATCTGGCCGGTAACTATGCATGCGGACGTCTCAAGACGGATGAAGCGGCTGCTTCTGGGTCACCGGCGTTCTCTTCAAGGGCCGGACCAAGCTTGCTGTTGGACTAAGCCTGCGGCCAGCGCCACGGGTCAAGTGAAGCTGCCGATCAGAAGGGTCTAGAAGGCGAAATCAACGCCTGCCGTCAACGTCCTGGTAAAAATACCATCGCCCGACCGGTGGCTTCGCGCCGACAAGCACACGCAGGCGAGCTTTTTACCAGCGGGTGGAAGTTGGGTAGCCTGCAAACGATAAGGGGTCCGGATGACATCTTTGGTTTGGGTAAGCGCAGGCCCAGTCTAGCATTGGTCGCTGGGATCAGGCTACCACCCGTCGGGATCAGGCTACCACTGGCCGGCTGCGAAGCCCGAGCTTCGGCTGCCTGCGCAAAAGTGCGCCAATTCCGAAAAGGCCGAGCATCACCATCAACCAAGTGCCCGGCTCAGGAACTGCGGTCCCGATGGGAGGCGGTCCGCTTCGGGTTACTGTGCCGAGCCCCAACGAGCCCGTACCCCCGACCGGGTTGTTGAAAGTGATGCTGCCCGTGCTGTTGAACTCCAGGAGCAACGAGTTGAAGAGCCGCGCTTCGTCTTGGACCACTATCGAGATAAAGGGCGTGCAGCTGCCACCGGAAGAGAAATTCTCGCAGAAATAGGCGTCTACGAAACTGTTGGGATTGCTTAGTCGGCTGATAATGTCATTCCGATCGACAGTGACGTCAGGAAGATCGACGATAGCATTGCCATCTCGCCTGCGAGCATCAAGACCGACCAGACCGAAGCGATTTCCGTCGGCACCCTCGAACACGACAGGTGTGCCCCCGCCCTCGACGACGATGTTGACGGCCGCGCTAGCGGGAGTGGTACCGACGACCGCAATTGCCGCGAGCACGGTCAAGGCCTTCCTCATTTTACATCTCCATCTGTGACTGCCGTGGTGGTTAGCAGGCCTCTAGGTATATTTGCGGCCTTAAGGTAAGCCTAACGGGCGGGCATCATCTGTGTGCCTCAGGATGAAACGATCCCAGTCCTTGTCCGAAGCGTCGACCGGTTTGCCATGAATAAAGTGTTTAAGCGCATATAGAGCGGCGACAGTTCGACGAGAGTTAGCCTGCCTTCAGCAGCTTGTTCCCGGCGAAGGACCGCTAATGAATTCAACTCTGGCCAGAGAGCAAATCGCAACAAGGCGAATGTCTGCCAACGACCCTATAAGCTGGCCCCGAAATGGGTTCCGGTTAAGTTGTTGTTAGCATAAGTCTCGAACTAACTCTTAGTGAGCCCTGCCTATGTAATTAATCATGACCGAGGCTCTCTTATTCTTTTTGACCGTGTTTACGGTCGCATCCGCGCCAAGCGACGATCGTGCAATCGCTGCAATGGACACAGGGTCTCCTTTGGGCGCGCAGCCGCGCGAGAATGAAACCCCGGAAGAACGCATCGCACGCATCAAGGCGCGATTTGGTGTTCGCAGTTTCCGGGTTTCCAAAGTGCGCTGCTTCCCCGCTGTGTGTCAGAAGCAATGCAAAACACGCGCCTCCCCGACCGAGGAAGGTGACCTGATCGCTGTAGAGCCCGAAACCGTAGCTGATCCGCCCAAATCGGATCGACTTGCATGCAATCGAGCTACAACCGAGACGGCGGGCAGAAGCATGAAGATGGCCGACGCATCAGGTCCGAGTTCTTGATACCCGGCTAGCGAAGCCGGGTCCCTGGCGCGCATTGATCCCTGACGATGCCCTCGGACAGGCTCCTTTAGTTTCTACCAATCGAAGGCAGGGCCTGGCTTCTTGATGATAATTGTTCGATGGGATGGCAACGTGCCGGAGACATGCCGCCAAACCGACCAGACGGAAATTTTAGCCCTAATGTTCGAAAGCGAGCCACAGGGACTAGGTCAGGAACGCAGTTGCAGCGCATGCCTCTGCGCCGATCAGAATAGATGCTGCACCCTTCAAGCGGCGAACAGCATCGACGGCGTCTCCCGGCATAGCAAAACTTTTATTAAAAACCCTTCATTTTGGGCCTTGTTCGTGCTTCATCGTATTGCTGCAGAGATAGCGCTCAAACACTGCAACCATATTGCTTTATATACGTATTTACGAAGATATGAAGGGAGCAGGCGCACCTATGAAAAAGGCTGATGTCAAAAGCCTCGCTGAAAAGTTCGATACCGCGCTCACCATTCTCGACGAGATCAGGGCTTCGAGCGGGTTTGACGTTCTCGGCGAGAAGAGGTTCCAGCCTCAACTGCGGCGAGAAACCGCTCTCGAGGCAGCCGAGCGGGCATACGAGGATCGACGCACGCGATCCGAGCAATTCAACGACGAACAGATATTCGGCGAGCCCGCATGGGATATCCTGCTGGACCTATTTATTCATCACACACGCCACGAAGAGGTAGCGATCAGAAGCGCGTGCGTGGATTCTCGAGCGCCAGAAATCACCATGCGATGGCTTCGGGCGCTCGATAGCGAGGGGCTCATTCAGATCAATCCTGATCCAGATGACAAGGCGAAAAAATTGGTTACCCTTACCCCTTCCGGATACGAAAGTATGCTGCGCTACCTGCAAAAAATCGCGCTTTGAAGATGGATGCACGCATTCATGCTCAGCATGAGAAGGCCGCTTCAGAAGCGACAGATCTCTCGGGTCATTCGAAAGTCATGCACTCCGTAGCTCAGAGCAACCGTCCCGCCGATAGCCATAACTGAACGCATGCCGTAATCATCACAGATGAGCCTTGCGACGGTATCGGGGTTCGACGCGGGATGAAGATCTGCATCGACGATCAAGGCGCCCCCATCCGCCGTGAAGCTGCGGACAGGAATACGGCTACTGATCATGTAATCCTTTGAGTAGGTTTCTTGGGCCTGTTGGACTGTCGCAACCAGCTGCTCGTATGATAAGTTAACGCCACGCGGCATGAAGGGTCCAGCCGGCGGTTGACTGCTTGCATAGCCGATCCCGGTTGGCGTGCTCGCTACCGCCAGTTCCACTGGGTCCTGGACAGTAGCAACCAGTTCGCGCCCTCTGGGAATTCGGGCGGACTCGCCCGTGATGAAGCCACCAAAAACACCGGCGATTACAACGCCACCAACGGTTGCCAGTGTGTTGCCTTCACCCTCTTGCCGGAATGTTCCGTCAAGCATGATCCGACGGCCATGAACCTCGACATACTCGAGCTCGATATCCATTTTTCCAGACTTGCCGAACATTCCTTTACTCGTGAGCCATTTGATCCGGCCCACTGCTCGCGATCCCTTCGGAATGACGACATATCCTTCGTGATATACGTCCTGAACCACGCTGAGGCTGAAGGTATCATTTTCGGTCCAGGAATCTCCCTTGGTCGTAATTTCTTCAAGAGTTCGAAGGACAACCTCGGTGCCCGCCGGGAGGGTCGGGCCACGTGCAGGAGCAGGCCTTACCGGCAAGGGGGAGGTCTCGGCTGCAGAAGGCCCCGACGAAAATGGGCTGAAGCCCGGCTGCGGGGCTTCGTCAATCAATGCCTGGCTAAAGGCGGGCGATTGCACCATCGCGGCAAACAACAACGCAGCTATGACCTTATTATGCATAATCGTCCTCGACGTAATTTTTGATCGGGCGGACTCTCAAGGTCCGGAATTAATATATCCCTAAGTCCATGATTTTATGTTGAGAAAATGCTGGCAGGCGCAGGTAGACACGGGAGCTGAAACCGCCCCGCCAAGCCTGGAGAAACGGATCGCGGACAATGAACCTATTGCCGCGCACCCTGCAGGCGAGCATCAAATCTGCGGGAAGCTGCTCCTCCGGAGCTGGTTTGCCTGGGCCCTGCGCTGCTGTCCTGCTTTGGTTCGCAGCCGGTGCCATTCTCCTATCGGCCGCGTTCGATATTGCGTTCGGGAATGTCACGCTGCGGGATCGCGCGCAGACTTTCGGGATCGCTACGGGCCTCACCCGGCTGAGGTTTGAGATGATCGGGTATGGCCGGACGGAACTCGGATGCCGTAGCGGACCGCTCGCTGCGCTTATCCTCGACCTGCTTTTCACCGATGGTCTCGAGCGCACTGGTTTTGTCGCCGGGGTTTCGGCCAATCTGGGACAGCAGCCGGTCGCGGTCGTTTGTGACGATCGTGAGGTCGTCGCGCACGCGCGTCATCATCACGAGCGCGAGTCGCTGGTTCGACAGGTGGCGCGCGGATGAGTGCATCTCGCCGATCGCCACGTCGCGTGTATCGCCCTGCGCCTAGTGCATGTTGATCGCATAGGCGAGACCCAGGCGCTCAAGCATGCGATCGTTCTGTTTGAGCTCAACCGTTTCGCCGGCCCGGTTCGCGACCGTCACAATTCCGTTCCTGATCCCGAGGATTGTTGCCTCTTCCGCTTTCATTAGGCCGCGCGAATTATCCTTGTCAGTCCATCGCACCTTGTCACCTTCGTAAATCGTTTCCTCATGCTTTTCGGAAAGCCGGAGCGCGTCGCGCCTGTCGGCCGGGTCGATCTTTTCCGGATCAAAACGCCTCGGCCTGCCGCTCTCGTCTCGAAGGAGGACCCGTCCCTTCCTGTCCACGCCTTCAACGTCGTAGCGCCCGCGCGCGAGCCCGCCCGGGCTGTTCTGACGTACCACTTCGAGAAGCTGGCCCTTGTGATAGGTCGAGGCGTAGCGCAGTTCCTCGCGGGTCGCATGGGCAGGCAGAAGGGTGTTGAGCGTCAGTCCCTCGCCCTTGATCGCTCTTTCAGCTTTCAGCCCCTCCTGCACCATGCGGTTGAGCTCACCGCGCGCCTTGCGTCCCGAGGAGTAAATCGCGGTCCGTTCCCGATCCTGTGCGGAGAGCGCCAGCCATTTTTCCGTCGCTATCTTGAGATGGTCGGCACCTGCCTCGATTACCCGCTCCCCTAGCGAAGCGAAGCTTTCCCTGAACATTCCTGCCCGGGCGAGCGCGGCAGCATCCTTCATGTGTTCGCTGCGCTGGCGCAGCGAGGTGTCGATGCGCGCCATGGCTGGATTGCCGGACTGGACCAGCGAGAAGCTCTTGCCCGCCTCGATCGGTTGCAGCTGCGCGCGGTCGCCGATCATCACCAGCCTTTCAACCCCGAGCCGGTTGGCGATGGTCAGAAGATCATTCATCGGCTTGTTGGCGACCAGTGAGGCTTCATCGAGCACCAGCACCTTGCCCTTGAGCGCGTCGCGCGAGGCTTCGAACCGCTCGCCATCACCGCGCAGCGCGGCGCGCAGATGCTCGTTGATGAAAGAGGAGACAGTGCGCGCCTCGATCCGGTGCTTCGCCACCTCGCCATCGGCTCCGCGAATTATGGTGTCGGTCCTGAGATCGCTCACCATCTTATTGGCAAAAGCAAGACCGATCACTTCCCTGCCTTCCTGATGCGCAACGCTCGCGATGGCGGAGATGATCGTGGTTTTCCCCGCGCCGGCGACGCCCTGAATGACGACGGTGCGATCCTTGCTGGCAAGCGCCAGCGTTCCGGCCGCGATCTGCTCGAAGTTGAGCTCGTGACCGCCTGCAAAAGCGCGCAGCCGCCCCGGTGCCTCCACCGCTTCGAGGATCGGAGCGCTGGCGCCCTTCCCTCTCGCGACATTCGTGAGCGTTGCCCGTTCGATCGCAACGTGTTCGGGTGTGGTGTACTTTCCTGGCTTTCCATCGAGGCTTTCGCTCTTGCCTTCGAGCATCCTGCCGTCGGCAACGAGCCGGTCCATACGGGCTTCGACCGCCTCTGCAGTCACACCCCTGACGCCCAAGTCGAGAGCTGTCTTGATCAGCTCACCGCGCGTCCAGGAGGTCTCGCGCTCACCGATGATCCGCACCGCCGAAGCTGTCGCCATCTCGGTGCGCAGTGCAGTCGGGGTCATGAACAGCCGCTCCAGCCCCGTCGTCACCAGCAGGTCGCCCGGCTTCAGGTAAAGCTTCACCCTATCGCCGATGGCGCTGACCGTTGCCCGGACCTGCTCTAGGCTTGTGTGCGGGCGTTCCTTGCCGGCATCGGAACGCTCCCGAGCCGCTTCGGCAAGGCGCTTAGCGTCGAACCCGAGGCCCCTCGCTCTTTCGGCCCATTCCGTGCGCAAGGCCACTTTGTCGCCAGGATCGAGCTTGGGATCACGGGTGTTCTTGGCGAGACCGCGCAAGAACTCGGTTTCGTCCGCCCCTCGCCCGAGCTTTGCGGCCATCGCCAGGATATCGAGGCGGCGCTTGCTGAATGCCTCGATCACATCGCGCGGCACTCCTTCGATTTCGAACTGGCCGTGCTTGCCCGTGATCTTCGTTTCGTAGCCGAGCTTTTCCAGGTTGGTCCTCAGCGCGGCGTTGTATATCGATCCCTGGACCGAGTTGTTCTTCCAAAGCTTGCCATTGTGGAGGGCCTTCCAGTTCCCATCCTTGTCCTGTGTAAGGTTGGCGATGACGACATGCGTGTGGTTCTGTGGGTCGAGAGCGCGGCTCGTGTCGTGCTGGAAGAGCGCATAGACCAGCTTGCCGGTGCCGATTGGCTCGCCCTTGCTGTTGCGGCTGTAATCCCGTCCTTCTGCCAGCTGCTGCTCGGCATAGGACATGGTCGCTTTGACCGCCGCGATCTGCGCCTCGAGAATGCGCTTATCCCCGCCCAGCTGAGCCAAGAGTGAGGCCGACTTCGGCATCGAGTACGTCATATCCATGCCGGCCTGCCGCTTCGCATTGGCATTCACGATTGTATCGTCGGGAAGCTTGCCGTCGAGGAGCTTCTCGAAGTCTTCCTTCGAGACCGGACCTTTCAAGCCGAGCGCTTGCGCGCCCTTCCCGCCCCACTCGCTGAGCTCGGCAAGGCCAGCTCCCACGTAATAGTCATCCTTGGCAAAGTAGGTCGCCGCGCCGCCCGCCGACCTCACCGATGATACGGAGAGCATCAGCGCTCCCCCCGGTGCGAATACCAGAAGATCGCGCTGTTCGGCCGGCCGAGAAGCAACCAGCTCCCATCGATCCCGAACTCTTCGCCGGCTCGTTCAAGCACTCGATATGGCGGTGTGCGGTTGCCGCTTTCGTATTGTGTCGGCGCTTGCCACGAGACGCCCGGTGCTTCTGCCATCTCGCCTTGTCGCAGATGGGCCGACGTCCGCACCATCCGCATTCGGGCTCCGATTGACGAACTCGCGACCAATAGCGGCGTATACTGGCACTGTATGCCAGTCACCGCCCCAGATCCATCTCGTCGTCAATCGACGGATCGTCCCGGTCCTTCCTTCCCTTTCCGAATCCTTGCCTGTTCTCCTTCGCCAGTTCGCTTTCCTGGCTGCCTGAACGATCGGTCCCGGGCCTTCCGGTTTGACTTTTTTGGGTCCTAGCTGCCCGCTCCTCCAGATCTCGCTTCGAAAGCTTTCGATGGCCGCCATCGTTTTTCCTTTTCGGTCTGACGTAACCCAGCCCGGTTTGGTTGGCCGCGCGGCTTCTTTCCCCCTGTTGCCCCTCGCCGTCTGCTTCAAGTGAGAGCCGCTGCCCGTCCGTTTCGCGTTCGGCATCGACCACACCCTCCAGTGTCTTTCTCAACGCCGCCGCTTCCCGTTCCGCAACGCTCACTGCAATCTGCGCTTCCTCGGGCGCAACCGAAAGCTGGTCGTCCTCTCTCCCGCCCTCTCGGTCATCGCCCCCCATTTCCGCGATCTCTTCGGCGCTGGGGGCGTAGTCTTCGGCACGCATGTCATCAACGCGCTCGAACCCGTTCGCCCGGGCCGGGTAGTCTTTCCACTTGAGAAGGATGCGCGCAGCGGGAAACCCGTCCGGGAACTTGACGAAGCCGTGCATGCTCGGAAGGTTGCTGATGTCGACCGGCATGACGAGTTCTTCGACATTGCTTCGCGGCGTGATCGTCGAGGCGTCCCGGCTGTCGTTGTAACCGTAGGAATAGGCTTCATCCATGATGCGCACCTGCCGGTCGCCGATGAACTCGGAGCATCGACGGGATGTCTCGGGATCGGCCGTCTTGAGGATGAGTTTGGTGCCAGCGAGCGATGCAAGGTTGGTCGCTCCGTTGGCGCCGTAAGTTTCCTCGAGCTTGTCGAATGAGTGCATCCCGAGGACGAAGGCCCCGCCGAACCCGCGTCCGGTCTGAAGGCCATGATCGATCGCCGGGAGACGATGAAGTGCATGCACCTCGTCAATGAGGAACCATGTGCGCAGACTGCGTGTTCGCCCCATCTTGAAGAGGGCGTTGACGCAAAGGTCCATCCATAGCGTCAGCAGCGGTCGGTTAAGGGTAAGGTCCGGGTGCGTGGATGTCAGGAAAAGTATCGATCCCTCCTGCACGTCCGTCGTCATCCAGTCCGTGATCGAGAAGCCCTTCAGGCCCTTCGCGGGTGCCGGCAGAAAGCGGATTACATTGCCGTTGGCGATAAAGGTTGTCCTGATCGATTCCGCCATCTTCGCTGCCGAAGGCGACATCATTGGGCCTGCCACCGAGCCTTCCAGGTGTGCATGGATAGTCTTGAGGTCCGACTGCATCAGGTAGTAGGACAGCGCCGCGTTCGTCGGTCGCCCCATCTTGATTAGCTTCATGCACATCTCGACAAACAGCGTGCGCGCCGAGTTCTGCCAGAAGTCATCCGAGGCGCTGTGGCCGCTCGGGACCAGCGCGGTCGCCGCGCTCATGAACTCGGCGTAGTTCCGGCAGTCGTTGAAGATCGACCAAGGCTGGCAGCGCTTGTCCATCGGGTTCAGAATGACATCGGTTTGCGGCTCGTAGAAACTCTCGACAAATGTGCCGGTGAGATCGAAGATCACGCAGCGGTGTCCGCGTGCCCGGGCCTGCGTCACCAGTCTTTTCAGTTCGCTCGTTTTGCCCGCTCCAGTTGTGCCGATGAACATCGCGTGCGATTGCTCGAGCCGCCAGGGATACGGTACACCCGCGAGCCTGTAGGGCGTGTGCAGTCCGGCTCGCTCACGTTCGGGAAACGGTGCGTCGAGAACCTTGACCGGGTCCAGTGGCGGCTTGTGGTTCGCGCATTGTTTTTCATGCTCGTTCCAATTGTGACGGGTTACCTCTTTCACGAGCACGTCGCGCCCGACCATGATGGCCCCGCGCTCGTGGTGCTCGGTCATGATGTCGCCGCCGCGGCGTCTGGAAAAGTCTACGAACCAGACGGTCAGGGGCACGCAGATGAAAGCCGCGCCAAGCACTGATGACGCTGAAATCTGGACTGCCTTGGCCCATGCAGCCTGAACCGCGGGATGGTATGGCACCATGATCATTCGTCCCTGGACTCGTTCGCCATCAGGGAGCGTCAGGTTGGCCAGCTTGTCAGGATTGAGCCCGATCCAACTCCATAGTTCGCCGAGAATTTTCATCATGACAAGCTGGCATTCGTGCTCACGAAACGTCAGCAGTCCAAGGGCGCTGACAAGCACCACGGCTGTCCAGAACCAAGCGAATAGCGGCATCCGGACAGCCGCCCAGATCATCTTCAATTCGTGATTGAACAGCTGCGAGCCGCGCGTGAAATTTCCCGCGTTTCGTTTGATCGCCCCGCGCTTCGACCCATGCGTGAGGGTTGCAGCCCTTTTGCTGAAGCGGATATCCTCAGCCATGGTGCGCCCGGACGTTGGAAAGAGCCTGCTCCAGAAGGTGCGAGGCATCTTCCGGATATTGCTCCTGGACGATCAGAGACAGCGCAAGCTGGTTGTACTCGAGGATCGCCAGTAACCGTTCGGTATCGGCTGCGATACCTGCCCGGAGCGATGGCAGCCCGAGATTGAGAGCCGCCCTGATTATTTCAGATCGCGAACTGTTCCGCTTGTCCGCCAGCTTGTCGATAGTCGCGACCACGTCCGGGTCTAGCGTCGTTCCGACGCTGATCAGCACTTTTCTCATAACCACACCTTCGAAAGGCATGGTCCGGATATCGCATGAGAACTGTATTGATCCTGCAGGCCTGCGTCAAAGCTAAACTTCTGGAGGTGATCCTGCAGGATCAACCTCTTGTTTCTAGAAGATTATCAAGAAAATTGCGAAATGCTGCAGGATCCTGAAGCGCTGGTGAGGAAGGTCTATCCTATTGGCTTTGCAAGTGAAATTGCCTGCAGCGTCATGCGGGGCTCCCGCATTCGGTGTGCTTAGTCAATAGGGACTAGCATTCATTTGAACGATGCCGCCATGAACCCCTCCAGTCGGCTGATTCTTAGAGATTTAATTGCTAAAAACAAGGCCGCGCGGCCGTGAGCAAATAGCTATCACTGCGCCGCCTTTTCTGGCTTTGTTCCGAAATGGGGATCAAATAGCCATCAGCAGCTATGAAACTGCCCCGGTGGTTAAAGCAGGTTAAAATTCCGACCGAAGGGCAAAATGTGAGCATCAGAATTGCTCGCGATGCTGTAGCGGATTGCAAAGGAAAAGGCCCCGTCGCAGTGCGACGGAGCCTCACAAGACTTGTCAGAATTGCAATTCAATCAGTCTTCGCTTGAGCACTTCCCGCGCGACAGGAAGTCGACCTTGTCAGCAAGGATTTCGGTGCCGTAGCGGGTCACGCCATCGCCATCGTCCCACTGCGTATAATGGATGCGGCCCTGGACCGAAACCAGCTGGCCTTTGGTGCAGTGTTCGGCGACGGTTTTTGACAGCCCATTGAAGCACGTCACGCGGTGAAATTCGCTCTCCTTGGCGGTGTATCCATTCTCATCTCTGTAGGTCTTGCCCTCCGCGTTTCGGGCTGCGCGATCAGTGACGACGGTGATCGCCGTGATGCTTGTTCCACCATTAGTATGACGGGCTTCAGGATCGCGTGCGAGGCGGCCTGTAAGGATAGCTACGTTGGTCATGATGATGCTCCTTTTGCGCTTGACCGGAGACCATCTCCGGCTTGCGGACATCCAAAAGAAACAGGTCATGCGAGGACGGCACCGAAGGTCTGAAAGACCGCAGGGAAACGTCGCTCGCAAGGGGTGGTGCGGGCAGGCAGCGCAGCTGCCAACACGGCCCGTAGCGAGCGCGCGTTGCCGGCCTCGGCTGAGCTGGTTCAGGACTGTTCGCGACAAATGCCGGACTGGTATCGAGTTACGGGCCAAAAGATCTCGCGCCCTTCCCAACACAATCAGCTCTCACTCTTGCTTTGCGATGATGACACGAGGTCAATGAAGTTGCGCGCCGCCAGTGTACAAAAGTTGACTTTCGACCTTATGTCCGCTTCGCGCCCCAGTATCGGTCATTCGACCGGCCTCTATTGCCATCTAAAAGCTGCCGTTCGATCAGACTGATGTTGGTGGTAGCAACGCACCCTAAATCAAGGCTTAATCGCTCACGGTTTCGAACTTCGAGAACCGACCTCTGCTTGTTAAGCGCTGTCCGAGCCTATCGTGTTTGCATAAGTTAACTTCTTTCGCCTTTTGAAGGGCGCGCGACCAAAAAAGCCTTGGCGCAGACATCGGGCAGACGCATTGAGCCCGGCATGTTGCGATACGATCCTCCGGTCTTTTTCGAGTTTAAATATTGGTCGGACGAGCCTTCATCAAACGTGAGCACAGCAAACCATGCGATTCGCGACGGTTCATTGAACACACCTACATTGATCTCACAACAAATGAGGGGTCTGGAACACGGTCATGGCTAGTTTGTTGATGGTTCGAAAGGTGGATGATCTCATGGCTATCAATCTTAAGCCTTTATACGAGCAATGCGTTGTTATTACAGGGGCCACATCTAGCATTGGACTGGCAACGGCGCGCAGGGTCGCGAAGAGCGGTGCGAGGGTGGTTCTTGTCGCTCGAAACGAGGAGGCTCTGCAAGAAGAAGCGTCCTCGCTGCGCCGCGAGCGTCGGCGTGTTGCTATCTGCGTGGCAGATATCGCTGATGACGATTTTGCACAGCGCGTAGGCTCGGTCGCAGAGGAAGAGTTCGGCGGGTTCGACAGCTGGGTAAACAATGCCGCAACGTCGCTGTTTGCCGATTTAGCCGATGTCACAATGGAAGAACATCAGCGCGTGTTTGACGTAGGCTACTTCGGAACAGTGCGCGGATCGCTCTATGGCGCCGAACAGCTTCGCGAACGCGGCGGAGGTGCCATCATCAATGTCGGCTCGGTTCTGGGCGACCGTTCGGTGTTGTTGCAAGGTCCGTACTGCGCGATGAAAAGCGCCGTTCACGGGTTCACTGACACGCTTCGAATGGAACTCGAACGCGATAATGCCAGTATCTCCGTGACAACGATCAAACCGAATTGAATGGACACACCTTATCCAGAGCATGGACGCAACAAGCTGGAAAAGCCAGCGCGGTTGGCACCGGGACAATACAATCCGGAACTGGTCGTGAAGGCAATTTGTTTCGCCTGTTCCAACCCCAAGCGCGACTTGCTGGTCGGAGGCACCGGATATGCCCTCACGGTATTCAACCAGCTTGTACCCGGAGTCATCGATACGTTCATGAAGCCGTTTGCTGGACGGCAGGCGCAAACCGATGACATTCCGCCCGAAGCAGGCGCTGACGACAATCTGTTCGAGCCGCGCGAAGATGGCCGCGTCCGGTCAAACAAAGACCGATCGGTCCGAAACACTAGCCTCGCTCTTGAAGCCCAGATGCGGCCCATTACGAGCGGTCTGATGGGCGCAGGGATGGGAGCTGCTCTACTGAGTCTGGTGTCGATTGTGCGGCGCAAGCGTTAAAGACACTGGGACAAACGAAAGCGACGCGCTTCATAAAAAACGCCACTTCAGCAATTTAAGGAAAATTTGTGCTCGATAATCTTGATATTTGGTTTAACGGCTTTGATCGACTTGAGCGGATTATTGTTTCTGCGACAGCCATCTACGTCGCGATCATTGTCCTAGTCCGTTTGTCGGGCAAGCGAACCACGTCTCAGATGAACAATTTCGATTGGATCATTACAGTCGCGCTTGGCGGCTTGGTGTCGTCCGGGATTTTGCTCGACGATGTTTCTGTTGCTGATGCACTCGTCGCGGCGGGTTGGCTCGTTTTGCTTCAATGGGCGATGACAACGATGGTCATCCGCAGTGATTTACTTGCCAATCTGGTCAAAGCGAAGCCGACGCTGCTGGTAGAAAACGGCAAGATGCTTGAAGATAACATGCGAGACCAACGAATAAGCGAGGCCGAGATTATGGGTGCGCTTAGGGAAAACGGATTGCATGAGTTGACACAGGCGAAGTGGGTGGTCCTCGAAACCGATGCCAGCTTCAGTGTGGTGGCTGACACAGACGACCGGCCCGAAGAGCCGCAGATTCTGTCAAATGTCGGGGGGCGCCCCAATCAAACGGGATGACCGAAAAAGATTTCAATTCGTTCGCTTGTTTGGTTCAGCTTATTAGCGGCATTGCCCGTGAGACATGCAGGCTCAACGGCCGACAAAACACAGTAGGCCAAATTGACTGATCGACCTATTTGGTGACTCGAAAATCGATCAGTTTGAACGAGGCGCCGTCCAATGCGTAGGCAGAACAGGCGGTGAGGCCGATTACCAGATCCATGGCAGCTCTCAGGACGATATGGTCTGCGGCTATGCTTAGCGGTGGGTCCACCTGCAGACGCCCGCTGGTTTGGTTGACCGGAACATTCATGAACACGTTGAACGCGGTCGGAATTGCGTCCTCCTTGACGCCATACGGCTCAAGCGCGGCGGCAAGGTTTCCGAAGCACCCGCGATGCAACGGCTTATCGCGTTGAAAATGCTTGAAGGTTGCGTAGCTGCACGGCGTCAGCAGAAAATCGTGCGTGCCGACCGTGTCATCTGTGATTTCCAGAATCACATTGGCGCGGTTGGACCACAATCTGGTGCCATTAGTGAGCGCGATTGTTTCTTCATAATCGAAGGGGCGACCGTTGCTTACCACTTCGGCAATGTCATCACGGTTGTAAGCGACAAGATCAGACACTTGCCCGCCTTCGGGGTCAATGACCATCAATAGCGCGACCTTGGGCAACTCGATGGCGACACCGCTTCGCGGCTCAATTCTGCTCACGTCGTTGCATCTCCCCTCGGATCCGAAAATGGACATTCCCAATCGTCTGAAACTGCGCGTCCGCTGTCTTGTTTGGCTTCACTTTCGGACCCATGCTGGGCCAATACTGGATTGATCGAACCGGCCAACGCCGCGTCGCGCTCCAAAATGGCCTCACGCATGCGTTCGTACCGGTTCTGCTCTCGCAATCGCTCAAACTGATCGTGCAGGTTGAACACCAGAACCGGATAGCTCACTCTTCGCGCGACCCTGAAGGCATTGGGATGCAAGCCTACAACGAAGTAGGCTTCGTTTCCAAAACTCAGCGAGGAATGCAGGTCCTCAGTCTCAGTCGACACGCGTTTGTCCAGTTGCTGGTTCCTCTAAGTATCCTTGTCCGCAAGCGATTGCAGCCGCTGCCACATGGCTTGCTCGAATTCCAGTTCGTTCAAGTTCATAGGTTCCTCGAACATAACGGCGAGCGAGCGCAGATCGTCGGAATCTTTCTTGTAACCCGCGCTCCAATCCAGAAGCGCGTCGTGGCTCTGAAGATCGTTTTAGCCAATGGTCAAAGTCCACGCATATTCGATGTGCAGTTTGCTGCGCGCAAGAGCGGACTTTGCCCCGATACACGGAAAGTCCATCTGTTCAATGTAATGAACAAGAGCGCCGCGCGTGTCGCTTTCTGTTAGGGAGCTGAGTTCACGCGGGCGATCCAGGGGTCGAATAAGTATTCATACTCAGATTAGATCTGACGACAAAAAGCGTCTCGAAACCAACATTAATTACGATTCTTTATAAATCCCGGGCTCACCACTCGTTTCTGAGTGTCGGTGGTCCATCGATTTTGCTGCTGTTATTAGTCCGCAAAAGGTAGCGCCAAACTCGGTAAGCGTTGATGCAAAACGCCTCGTCATTCGTCATCGTGAGCGGGTAAGCTTCTTCTATAGACCCTGATATGACCCAAAGCGTCGAGACCACGCAAAAGAGAACGAAGCCCCAACACGTGATTCTGCGCCCGAGACCGATCGCTACTAATGCTGCAGCAAGGATCGTACCGATCGATGCGGTCCATTCTATCGTACCGTTCATATAAGCAAGACAGCGCAATCCGCAGTCAATAGATTCCTTAATTAACAAAGGCGTGATTATGGAACTAACCTCGCATTCGACGCTTATTTCATAAGTCGTGCGGCATGCGGTCGCACAAATAATAACTAAGATTCCGCAATGCTACATCGGACCGAAAAGTTCTCGCCGGATGCCTTGCTGTGGTCATTGGTCTGGCGTTTTGCAAACAGGAGGGTCAAATTACTGTTCTACACCCAACCGACTCGTCCTTTATCGGTAAGTCTGAGTTATTGTCGCATCGCTCGCAGCAATTGCTTTTCGGACAGATCAGTCGCCTTCCTGTAAACGTTACGCCCCGAACGTGGGTTAAAGATCTGCTGGCGCGCGCGCCGTTTGCCCATCGCAGCGAGCTTCGCAGCATTTGGGCACGGCTCTGTCGGGCGTACGATTACGCTGTCGCTGTGCCCGTCCGCAACGAAGACGCTTTCCTGCCGCAAATGCTGGAGGCATTGGACGCCGCCATCGAAAATAACGACAGCAGGGGTGCCTTTGTTTTCGTCTTGAACAACACCGACGACGGCTCAGCAGCTCTGATCCAGGCTTGGGCGATCACGAAACAGCGCGAAGCTGTCATCGTCGAAGTGGACTTTGCACCAGCGATCAGAAACGCTCCTCATGCCCGCAGATTGGCATGCGACATCGCCGCACAATGCTTGAATGAAGGGGTAATCCTGACCACCGACGCAGACACGATGGTCGGCCCCGAGTGGATAAGCCAGATGGTCCGCAGCATCGATCCGGGCAATGCTCTGGTTTGCGAAGATGTTCAGTTGAACGACGTTGAATTGCGCAAACTCCCACCGATTGTCGAACGCGTCGGACAGGCCGAGCGCGATTATTTTGCTGCGAGCGAGCGCGTTTGGAAACGCTGGTCCGATGGTTCAAGCGGCGCTTTTGCCTATCGCGCCTCCGGGGCAAGCATGGCTGTTGCCAAATCGGCGTATCTCGCGATTGGCAAGCTCCCCGTTCCCCCGTGCGGCGAGGATGCGGCGCTTTGCAAAGCTGTGCTGGCTCAAGGATATCGCGTGGCGCAATTGCCGAACCTTGGAACGATCACCTCTGCCCGGTTAGAAGGGCGCGCCGATGGCGGGTGTGGCGAGACGCTGGAGCAACGTTCGCGCTCAACGGACCCGTTCTGCGATCCCGCTCTTGTACCGATAGAGACACTTCGCGAGCATGCGCTTCGAAACGAAAGACCCCCGCTTCTGGGTCAACCTCTCAGGTTTAGCGAAGTATGCATCGAATTGCAGCGCGCCCGTGACATTCTTGGTGAAGCGGATTGAGATGAACGGCCAGTCCCAACCAAGCGGTCCTCTGATTGCTCGCATCCAACAGCGGCTCTCCCAGACTGACGATGCGAATTGCGATCTGCGCGAGGATATCGCAGATCTCGACCGCGAAGGATGGCTGACGGCGCCGCTCCCGACCAGATATGGGGGCAAAGGGTGGGGATCAGAGCCCACGGGAACCGTCGCCGCGTTTGACGCGCTGCGCACTCTTGGACGCTCTAATCTGTCGCTCGCCAGGCTTTTCGAAGGCCACATGAACGCGTGTAAGCTTGTAGCGCTCTATGCGAACGATCTCTTACAAAGCGAAGTCGCCGCGCATGCACACGATGGCGCGCTGTTGGGCGTTTGGGGTGCCGATGATCCGCAAGATCCGCTGCGATGGACATACGAGGCCGACAGTGTGAGCGCGCCGTTGCGACTCCATGGCGCGAAGAGGTTTGCCTCTGGCCTAGGCTCGGTCTCTCACGCTGTCCTCGTTGTCAACGGCGAGGCTGGGCCACAGCTTCTCATCGCCCCAACCAGCGACGCAAGTCGCGCTGATCCGTCAGACTGGAATATGGACGGAATGCGAGCGACGCGGTCTGGCCGTTACGATTTTTCGGGTATCGGCGTGCCAGAGCGCAACCGTATCGGCGATACCGGGGACTACGCGCAGGAGCCCTATTTTGAAGGCGGCATCTGGCGCTATTGCGCAGCCCATTTGGGTGCGGCTGAAACCATTTACGAAGTCACGCGCGATGAACTGATTGCCAGGGATCGTGCAGACGATCCGCATCAGCAGAAACGACTTGTGCAGATGGCCGTGGCGCTTGAAACGGCGCGGTTGCTGTTGCTGCGTGCGGCGCTTGAAGTCGAAGCGCGCGATGGAAAGGGTGAGAAAGCCGTGCTGTCCCTTCTTGCCCGCGAGGCTGTGCATGACACCTGCAAGCGCGTCATCCACCTGAGCGAAGAAGCGCTTGGGATGTCAGCGCACGCGGTGGGGTCGACAGGGGAACGCATGCGGCGCGACCTTGCCCTGTTTCTTTGCCAGGCCGCCCCCGATACGAAACGCGCGACAATAGCTCGAACCCTGAGTACGACGTTCCAATTGCCCGAATTCCTGTGACAGTGCCATCGGTGCCCGAAGGGTCAGTGCTGGACCGCGCGAAAACTGCCCCCTTTATAGCGATAGACACGCTGATCCCCGGACACGGTGTTCTGGTCATCAGTCCGCATCCCGATGATGAGACCCTGGGCTGTGGTCAAGCGCTTAGCGCGGCAGCGCATGCCGGTCACGGCGTAGGCATTGTGCTGATGACGCAGGGCGAAGGCTCGCATCCGAACTCTTCGGCCTATCCCGGCGAAGCGCTCAAAAAATTGCGAGTCGCGGAGTTCATGGGCGCGCTGAATGATCTGGTCCCGCACGGAGGCATCGATGTTCTCCAGCTGAACCTGCCTGACGCAGGTGACGAGAATTCCGACATTTCCGACAGCGTGGTTTCGATGATAGTCGACCTCGCACTGCGCATCCGCGCTTCGTGCGTGTGGACGACGTGGAGAGGCGATCCCCATTGCGACCATGTTCTCGCCAGTGCACTGGCTGCGAAAGTATCGAGCCGGCTCAATGTCCCCTTGTGGAGCTATCTGGTATGGGGACGCTTTGGCCAGCGCGATGTGCCAGCAGGCCTGTTCAGGTTCGCGGACGATCAGGCCGCGCGCCGGAAAATAAAGGCGATGTCCCATTACAAGTCGCAGCTCACATCGTTGATTGAGGACGACCCCGAAGGATTTCGTATGCCCGACCAATTGGTGGCGCATTTCGCGTCTCACCCGGAGTTGTTCGCGCGTGACTGACAATGATCAAGAGCGCTATGACGTGTTTGAGGAACTCTACCAATCCAACATAGACCCCTGGGATGTGGAAACGAGCGAGTATGAGGCCGCGAAACGTTTGGAAACGCTGAAAGTTATGGGCGATCGGAAGTTCGCTCATATTCTGGAAGTCGGTTGCGGCACGGGTGTCTTGACGCAGATGTTAGCCGAGCACGCCGAGAATGTAACCGCGATGGACTTATCGCCGACTGCAATCGCCGCTGCGAAAAAACGATTGAAGCTAATTGCGTCGGTCAAGCTCGTGTGCGGCGATATTTTATCCGATCAGCTCAATGGCCCGTTCGACTGCGCAATTGTATCGGAAGTCCTGTACTTCCTTGATCCTGAAGAAATCAGTCGCGCGGCGGAACTAATTCATACACATTTGCAAGCGGGCGGGCTGTGCGAGCTGGTCAACTGGACCGGAGAGAATGACTGCCCGATCAGCGGGCCCGAAGCGGTGCAACACTTCCTTGAAGGGGCCGAATGGAGCAACTGGACGACGCGAACGTTCAGTTCGTATCAGATAGATACGTTCAGAACGTAATGGGACCTGTGAATTACAGAACGCTCAGCGTTCAAACGACGTCAAGGCAGTTCGAACCCTACCCATCATCGAGCGTTCGTGGAAGTACAAAGCCAGCGGTCAACCCGTGCACAATGGCGGATGCGAGAATACTGAAGCCAATGAATGCCCAAACCTTACCGATCCCATCGAACTGAGCCTCACCCGCGGCATAGGCGATGTAAAAAATAGAGCCGATCCCTCGAACGCCATAGAATGCTATGATCGAGCGCTCCTTGTCGGGCATATCGCACCCAATCAGCGCCAGCCAGCCGAACACTGGGCGAATAATCAGAACGGTAATAGCGATGAACGCGAAATCGATAGCATCCAGATAACCCAGCAAAATGGGCAAGGCGCCGCCCAGCGCAACCAGCAACATCGCCATCAAAGAATGTTCGATCGCATCGCTGAACCCATGCAACAGCCGATGGAAATCATGATCTTCCTCCTCGCGGCGCAGCAACAGTGCCATCACGAAAACGGCCAGAAATCCATAGCCTTCTACCAACTCGCTCAGTCCATAAGTCGCAAACACTCCAGCAAGTGCGACCACCGCAGCGTTGCTGTCAGAAAGCGGGTTTTCTCGCGGCACGGCGAACAAGATCTTGCCCAGCAACCAGCCCATCGCAGTGCCGACCAGCGTGCCAATAACGATCTTCCAGGCAACATAAAAGCCGAGCCATTCGCCGACTGAGAACGCGCCGGTTGCTAGCAGAATAGCAGCATAAACGAACGGAAATGCCAGCGCATCGTTTAGCCCGGCTTCGGCAGTGAGGGTGAAGCGAACCTCGTGCTCTTCGCCTTCATTTGGCGGAGCGACTTGCAAATCGGCCGCGAGCACCGGGTCGGTGGGAGCAAGGCACGCTCCCAACAGCAATGCTGCGGCCAGCCCCAATCCCAACACGTTCCCAAGCAAGGCAATCGCGGTGATAGTCAGCGGCATGGCCACCAACAACAAACGCAATGCAACGCGCCAGCGCTTTCGGTCAAACGCGCGATCAATGCGAATGCCAGTACCAAACAATGCGATGATTACCGCTATTTCGCTGACTATGGTCCAAATCGTCCCGCGTTCGACGGGATCAAAAAGCTCCGGCATACCGGGAAGCCAACCGAACAATGCCGCGCCACTAACGATCAGCAATGCGGCTGCGCGCGGCTCACGGCTGGAGGCGAAGCGCGGAAGCCAATGCGACAGAACGATGCCTATACCCAGCGCAGCCAGCACAATATGATAGGCATCAAGTCCAAACTTCATTGGGTAAGACATCCAAGATTTCGCGCCGCGATGAACTGATCTCGCGTATTAAGGCCGAATGATTTCAGTGTTTCGCAGTTCGCAAGCAAACGCTTACTTTGGCGAAAATCAAACAAGAGGAGCGCCAACCCACAATCGGATCAGCGCCCCTTTTTTATTTTTTACGAAAAATCAGGCTGTTGTCATTTCAGCCCGCGTACCGGTGCCATCAGGCCTGACCTTTTTATCCGCCTTCGTCACAAGCTCATCCTTCTTGGCCCGGGCCTGTTCGCCCATTTGCTGCGCTTTGTCCTTCGCGGTGTCGATAATACGCTCCCCGTGCTCGCCAAACGCTTGGCGTTCGCGCTGGGTCGCAGGTGCCGCTGATCCGGCTATCATGGCGACGAACGCGGCAGCAAGACCACCGATCATCGGATTGTCCTGATACATGCCACTCACTAGCGAAGCTCCTTTACGCGAACGCTGCTTCACTTGTGACTTGGCCTGCGCAAGACGTTGGCCGGCATCTTCCCGAGCGCGGCGCGCTTTGTCCGCCATCTCATCGCGCCGAGCACGCATGCCTTCGGTCGCTTCATCAAGGCGCTGTCGATACGAGCGCTCGTCTTCTTCGTGTCCGCGTTCGATCATCAGGTAGTTCGCACGCGCGTCGTCGCGGCGACGTTGATACAACATGTCGTCTTCGCCATCGCGGCGTTCGATCGCATTCATATGCGCAACGTATGAGCGGTGGTCATGATCATAGCTGGTATCGAGATCGGGCAGAGTGTTATTATCCGAGCTGTCCGAGTTGTTGCGTGAGGTGAATGCGCTAGGGCGCGCGTCATAGTCGCTCACCAACCAGATTGCACCGGCGCTCAAAAGCCCGAGGGCAAGCGGATTGCGCCGGGCGCCGTCGATGATCTGGCGCGCTTGGACATCATTGTCTTCGGCCTTGTCGAACAGCGCGTTCACAAGATTGCGCGGCGTGAACTGGTTGCCTAGCTGGTTCACCGTGCGGCTCATTTCGTCCTGCGTCTCGCGAATGTCGCGCTGAATTTCTTCGGGGCTTCGGTTGTCTTGATCAGTCATAATCGTGTTTCCTTCTTAGCGGTGTGCATCGCCTGTGGCCGCGGCGGGCATACGCTCGGCGGTGCTCAGGCTGCGTTCTGGTTTGAGGTTTTGCGCATCGATTTTGCTTTTAGCGCTGGCATACAGGATCCCAGCAATTACGAGGACGGCGACGCCGACCAAAAGCGTGGCTAGATCACGGTCGCCGATCGCATCGCCGATTAGATAGGCGATACCCATCAGTGTAACGCCAAGTCCGGAAATGCCGAGCACGGCGGCTCCCAACATGGCGCCGATGCCGGTCTGAATATCGCTCACGCCTTCGCGAACTTCGGCCTGGACAAGATTGATTTGATCCTGCGCAAGCGTAGCTGATTGCTGCGTCAGCTTGCCTACCAGATCAACGATATCTTCGCCTTGATGTGAGGTCGTGGGCGTTGCGGGCTTTTGGGTTGAAGGGGGTTGCGATTCCATCAGAACGTCTCCCGGCGGGTCGTTAGAGCGCTGTCTTGCGCACGGCCTGAATAGGTTTGGCTGTCAGATGCGCTGCCCGTCTGGTCACCGTTTGGCTGCACCATGTCGATATCGTCATGCTGCTCGGCACCGGCGCGCATCATTCGGCCCGCTGCAAACCCGGCTGCTGCGCAACTAGCAAGAAAGGCCGCTGGATTGCTGCGACCGAAGTTCTGCGCACTACGCATCATGTCCGTCGCGGACTTTCCCTCCATATCGCCCGCGAGCTTCTCGATCTGAGAGCCCGCCGATGTGAGCATCGAAGCGAGCCAATCGGGCGCGTTCTCATCTTCGCGCAATTCTCGCGCGGCAGTGTCAATGGCCGAACTGGTCGAGCGTGCAGCGTTGACCGCCTGTTCGCGCTGATTTTCTGCCGTCCGCTCAGCTTCCGCCTGCGCGCTTTGCTTGAGCTGCTCAGCATCGTTTTTAAGTTCGTCTTTGATGGCGCCGCCTTGAGAGTTTGCGGTGCCGGTTTGGGTCGATGACATGCCGTATCCTTCCTATACATGTTTGATTATTAATAGGAATACCGGCGACTTATGCATTCGTTCCAAAGTTGCGATAAATTGAGCCGTGGGGTCGATGAACAAAATAAAAATGTCCGTCGGCCCATACTTTCATTGATTAATGTTAGTTTGATTGGATGAGATCACGGTTGATCGATGACTCTTCCCGAGCGCATGTGGCGGCAATTAAAAATTTGTTGGAATTGAATTAAATCGCAGTTGGTATCAGGAAACGATGGCCGGGGTTTTTAATGGCGCTGCAGAAACTTGATCCGGGGGAGATAGTCGAGACGACCAGAGATGGCTTGATCGGGCTGACCCCTGACCACAAGGTCGAGTTCGCCACTCGCAGCTTCTTCCAGATGTTCAACCTGACGCCCGAAAAAACACATGGGCGGCGTATCTAGGAGCTGGACCATGGGCAATGGGACATTCCAAAGCTCAGGATGCTTCTTGAGCAGATACTGCCCGAACAGCAGGCCATCGAAGCTTTCGATGTCGAGCACTATTTCGGACATATCGGCCGCAAGATCATCCGGCTCAAGGCCTGAAAGACGTTACGGCCCGCCAGAGGCTCAACCCGTGTGTTAGTGGCGTTCGACGATATTACTGAAGCTAAAGATGCGAAATTACTGAAGCTAAAGATGCGAAAAAGGGAGGCAGAGCGTTAGCAGCGATCGGCGCAAGGAATTGTCGACACGGTGCACGACCCAATGCTGATGCTGGACGGCGACCGGCGCATTATCACTGCCAGCCGCGCCTTCTGCACCATGTTTCATATTAGCGAGGCTGAAACGGTGGGACGTCAATTGAGGGAGTTGGGAGACGGACAGTGGGATTTGCCTGAACTCACGGCCTTGCTTGATAACGTCATTCCTGGTTCCAGGACGATTGAGGATTACCACGTTACCCTCAATTTTCCAGGTATCGGGAAGCGCACGGTGCTGCTCAATGCGAGAAAGATTTACCGGGAGGGGAACAACCCCATTGCGCTTTTACTGGCGATGGAGGACATAACCGAACGCGACGGGCTGCAGGCCGAGCGCGATCGGAGCCTGGAACAGACAAACCCCTTGCTGGAAGAGCTTAATCACTGAATGATGAACAATCTTTCGGTGGTCGATCCCATCATCAGGCTCGAAAGCCGCGATCTAAGCGATGATGAGTGTAGACAGGCGTTCTCCCGTAAGAGCGGACGCATCCATTCAATCAGTTCATTGTACCGCAGGCTGACCTTGCTGCGCTCAACGGATACGGTGCAGGCCGATGAATATCTCACGGCAATCTCCCATGAACTGGCGAATTCATCGTTCGTCCGGCGCAATACGATTTTTCAGCACTGACATTCGTTTGCCCAAAGGAACAAACCGGTCCCATGCGCTAGGTGCGATACCAAAATGCCTTTTGAAGGAGCGTGAGAAATCGGAGCTTTCGGAAAATCCAGCTTCATAGGCTATTTGGGTGCAGCTCCATTCCTTGAATGCACGCATAAGACCGCACGCATATTCAACCCTTGCGCGGCGGATGAAAGCTCCGAAATTCTCACCCTGCTCCTCGGCAAATATCTGGTGGAGCCGCGACGCCGATAAACCTTCCTCTCGCGCTGCCTGGTCAAGCGTGATCGGCTCGCGAGGGCATTCGCGGACCTTCTGCGTCAGCCGCTCGAAAATTTCAGCATTGCGAGATTTCAACGGTAATCTCCCCACTACAAAGCTCATGGCTTTGCGAAACAAGCCGCCAGTTTTGCAAGCATTTCAATGGCTGGATAGCTCGAAGCGACCGGCGATTTGATGTGCAGTCGGAATCGGTGCCACCGCTCAAATATGCCCATTGGCGGCAATGCGGAGAGCTGGTGTTCACCTGAGTTCTCCGCGGCGCGCCCTGAGCCAGTCGCGTTCAACCGGATTATCCTGAGCGGCGATAGCGAGGTCATATTCGGCCTTCGCCTCGCCTGTAGTTCCGGACCGCGCAAGGAGGCCAGCCCGCACCGCATGATAGACCGGGTGGTTGCGCATGCTCTTTGCATCTACTTCGATTACTGCCGCCAGCGCCGCTTGTGCGCCGTGCACCTCGCATACAGCGACAGCACGATTGAGCCTGATGAATGGAGTGTCCTCTACCGCCAGGAGGCGGTCATACGAAGCAAGCACTGCGACCCATGGCGCGGGATCTCTCAGCGATTCACGGCTACACCAGAGCGATTGAAGCTCTGCCTGAATTGCCCGACTGCCGGACCTTGCGGCACTGTCAATAAGTGCGAAATGCTGCCGTGCTCGCTCGAGCGCGGCCGGGTCCCACTGGGCAGGATCCTGTAGCGAGAGAGGCACCATTTGGCCTTGAGCATTGACCCTCGCGGGCCTCCGCGCTTGCGAGAAGTAGAGGTTGGCCGCAAGGGCATGCACCTCGGAATTTCCGGCAAGCATCTCTGACAGCAAATCCATGAGTTCGAGTGTTTGCGCTGCGAATGTCGCATCGACACTTCTCCCCGAAGCGTCGGCATGGCCACGCGCAAAAGCAATTTCGATAGTCGACAACACCGCATCCAACCGTTCGGCCCAAAACCTCGCATCGGGTATTTCGAAGAGGATTCCGCTTCCTGCCAGTTTCCGCTTAGCTCGCAGCAATCGCTGCGACATGGCCGATGGCGCAACAAGGAAAGCGCTGGCGACCTGTGCAGCGGTAAGGCCGCAAATAGTGGTCAACGCCAGTGCTACTCGCGAAGTTGCGGCAATTGCGGGATGGCAACAGGCAAAGATTAACGCCAGCCTTTGATCGGGTATTGGAGAGGCAGTCAATTCTGTTTCCTCTATCAACATATCGCGTGTGTACCTGTCGGCGGCAGAAACCCTGCGGATACGATCGATCAGGGCGTTTTTGGAGACGCGGTAAAGCCACGCCGCCCAGTCCGTCGGTGAGCAATCTTGCTCTACCGCCCTTCCGCACGCCTCGGCGAAGGCTTCCTCGGCCAGATCAAGATCGCCGCAATATGAGGCGAGAGCTGCTACAATTCGCAACCGCTCGCCGCGAACGACACTTTCCAATGCCTGTGCAACTTTGGTGGCCTCGCCGGGGGTTTGTGAATTATTCGGTGCCAGCATGAACCGGCCGAATTTCAACCGCCCCGTCTTTGGTCATCGGGATGTCCCTGGCGATAGCCATGGCCTCATCAAGACTGGCCGCTTCAACGAGATAAAAACCGCCCAGTTGTTCGCGCGCTTCAGCATATGGCCCATCGTGAAAGTCGACCTTGTCGCCAACACGCCTCAACGTCGTCGCAGTTTCTGGATTTTCCAGACCTTCGCCGCCGCAGATGGATGCACCGTGTTTTTCAGAGAATGCCATGTGACGCTTGAAGATAGCCTCCCACGCTTCGGGCGTGCTGTAGTTGGCATGGTCTTCGTGGATCAAAAGCGCATATTTCATTGTTAGTCTCCAAACTCGGAAAGCAAACTCTGTGCTTGCATTCTATCATGAGACGCGCCGGGATTGCCAATTTCGACATGAGACCGAGAATTTTTTACGGAATGCCATATTTTTGCTTGAGTGAGGAAGGGCTTTAGAGTCGTACTCAAAGCGCATCTCTTCGGCAGGACGATCAAATCTTCCAAGAGTGGAAATCCTCTGATGATGCGTCGCGCACCTGCGCCTTCCGAATAAATGGCAGCTATCGATAAGTTAGCACCTATCGTGAATTTCCGCTTCTGGGTCGATTGCTGAAGGGCAGGAATTTTCCAGCAGGGAGGCGAAGCTGCCATGCCGCTTTCGGGATCGCGAGCTGGTCCTGCTCATGACCGGGTAGGGGTGGTTTGCTGCCTTGGGCTTTATCGCAACTCCGCTAGGTCCCCTGCCTGAAACATTGCCTCAGCATTGAAGATCGCGAGATACCCCGCGACGGTAAAAGCGACAAATACAGTCAGGACAATCATTCCGTCGTTTTTCTCCCACCTTTTGAATGGGGGCATGAGCGTCATGGGTTTGGGCAAAGCTAAATAGCTGACGAGCATAAACAAAGCCCAATTGAGCAACAAAACCGGGGCAATGGGAAAGGCAGGCGCGAAAAACGGCAGTGCAGCCAAAGCGAGAGATACAGCAACGGACAGCCGCGCTGTAACAAGTAGTTTTGGGCGGGCCTTCTCCATCATTTCCCTACCAATACCATTGCAGCGTGCATGTCCATATTGGGGTCGTTTCCTGACAGGCCGGTTTTATCTCACAGTTGCGAATAGCCGCTTGTCTGCTTTCAGGTGCTGGCGAGCGCCAATCAAACGTCCGAAATTGGGGGTGGAAACCGGAACGGCGGCTTTAATCCGCTGGGGCGAAGGCACGCACTGGCATGGTGCCGCGGGGCCGTATATGCAGATGGGATGCCGCCAACGGTCGTATTTGATAGTGACTGCGTTCTATGCAGCCGGTGGGTCCATCTGATCCTGAGGCACGAGCGCGGCCGCGACATCATCTTTGTCAGCGCTTGGTCGGAGCAAGGCCTGGCGCTGGCTGCAGAGCATGGCCTTTCGCAGCGCGATCTGAATGCGACCTACCTGTTTATCGACGAAGGGCGCGGGCTGGTGCGATCCGATGCCGGGCTGGCGCTGCTCGCACGCATGCGCGCGCCGTGGTGCGTCCTGTGGTGGCTGCAGGTGGTGCCGCGCCCCCTTCGCGACCGGGTCTATGATCTGGTCGCCCGCAACCGCTATCGCTGGTTCGGCAAGGCCGATCGCTGCTTCGTGCCCCCGCCAGGCATGGCGCACCGCTTCATCGACCGCGATTGAAAGTCAGGAGAGCCGCCCGACCTCGCGCCAGGTGATTGCAAGTCCCCCGCGCGGGCGCAGCGAAAAACGCGGTTCGGGAATGACGTCAGCCGGCCCTGCGACCGGGATCCAACGCTGCAACAAGCTCGCGACCACCAGACAGACCTCCATCATCCCGAAGCCCTGCCCAATGCAGATGCGCGGGCCGTTGCCGAACGGGAGATAGGCCTTTGGCAAGGCTGCCTCGCTGTCCAGGAATCGCGCGGGATCGAAACGCTCGGGCTTGGCGAACCAGCGCGGATCGCGGTGCATCGCATAGGGCGTGATCTGCACCAGATCGCCCTTGCAGATGGTAAAGCCGGGCATCGCCACATCGCAGGTCGCGCGGCGGAGGAACAGCGCATAGGCAGGGGGGTAGAGCCTGAGCACCTCCATGATGACTCCGCGCAGCAGCGGCAGGCGCGGCAAATCCTCGGGACGGGGCGCTGCGCCTTGCATCACTGTGTCGAGCTCTCCGCATAGCCGCTCCCGCCATGCAGGCGAATTGACGAGGCAGTGCGCCGTCCAGCCCAGCAATGCGCCCGAGGTCTCGTGCCCGGCGATCAGGAGGCTCATCGCATCGTTGCGGATCGCTATCCGGTCGCCCTCATGCTGTTCGGCCAGCATAGACAGAAGGTCGCCGCGGTCGCCCCCCGGCTCGCCCAGGCGGGCATCGACCAGACGGCAGACAAATTCGTTCATTACCCCCATCGCCCAGCGTTTACGGCGCTTGGCAGTCAGGGGGAGCCAGTCTGGCAGAACCAGAGGCGCGGTGGATTCGTGGAAGGCGGTTTCCGAGAGGGTCTGGATCGCCTCCTCAATGACGTCCCCGTCGGGCGGCGGCGGGCTGGAGAAGAACGTATCGGCCGCGATGTCGAGCGTCAGGCGAGCCATCGCCGCATCGGTCTCGATGGTGACCTCGCCCCGGTGATCGGCGCGATCAGCCCACGTATCGCATATTCGGTGGGTGTGAAGGACCGCCTTCGCGCCATAATCGGGCAGGCGCTGGCGGGCGAAGGCGGGCAGCACCTTGCGGCGGCGGGCGCGCCATTCCTCGCCTTCAGCCAACAGCATGTTAGCACCGGTCCATTGTGCGACCACCTGCGTCAGCTTCTCGAAGCGGATGAAGCTTTTCCATTGGTGCACCAGCACGGCCTCGACATCATCGGGGTGGAAGAGCAACCACGATTGGTAAGGCCCGAGCCGCAGTCGCACTACATCGCCGTGGCGAGCGCGCATGTCGGCATAGAAGGCGAGCTGGTCGCGCTTGATCCGCATGAGGTGGCCGAGCCCAAGCGACAGGGTCAGCGGAACGCGCTCCCGCCGCAATTGCGCGTCGCAGGTCATGTGACCGGCTCACCCTTAGGCTCATAAGCTTCATCCCCGCGCAGGTGGCGAAGCGGCAGTACAACCAGCAGCACGGCCGCCCCCAGCAGCGCGTAAGCGAAATTGACATGACCCAGCGCCTTCCCAACCGACGCAGCAGCGGTGAAGTCCCGCGCATCGGACGGATCTCGATAGGTGAGCACCACGCCAGGCTGCGCTTCAAGGTTCAGACCGACCGGATCGCGGCGATACAGCCAAGCAGCAAAAGCGGCCTGCCGCACCTGCTCCGGATCGAAGACGAGCCGCGATGCTTCCGGCACCCAGGGTCTCCACCGGGGCAACCACTCGGGCACATTCGCGCGGTAGGCTGGCCAGCCATCAGGGAAGCGCTGGAGCAAATCGTGGCGGTGGTGCCAGCGCACCATCCCGGCCACGAATACCCACGCCATCGCTGCCGCCGAGGCAACCCAGCCATTACCGATCATCACCCCGATCACTATCCAGCTCAAGGCGGATGACATCTGCATCGGATTGATGAGATAGGCAAACACGCCGGTGCGCACGAGGCGTTTGGTTGGGTCAAGCGGAATGGGCGTGCCCTCGCCATGGACCACGAACATCTGCACCGCCGACAGGCCGAGCACGAAGCAGGCTGCCAGCACCGGCAGACCCGCAAGGATCAGCCATAAGGGCCGCGCACCCAGGTTCCAGCTTCCGCCCATCGCCAGCATGATCACCGATGGCAGCACATAAAAGGCGAGAAAGCCGTATCCCAACGCCAGCAGCGCCGCCCGCCATGCGAGATGCTCGCCGCGTGCTGTCCAGCGAGCGAGGTGGATTGCCGGGAGGTGTGCCACGAGAAACACTAGCACGACGCCGACGAACCAGAACGGCCCCGCCATCACCAGCGGATCGAGCGATGAAAACACCATGCCGTGAAGGCCAAGGATGATCGGCAGCACGAGGTATAGCGGGCGGATGGTGGGGAACAGGAAGGCCAGCACAGGCCCGAACAGGATCGCCCCTCCGATCCAGATATCCGCCGGCAGCCCCATCACCATCAGCACATCGCCGCCATAGCGCCACCACCCTGCGGCAATCGCCAGCTGGTGCGTGGCGAAGATCATCGCGAAGCCAAAGAGGAAGGCGAACAGGCCACCGACAATCACGCGCGGCTCGTGACGGTGCCTCGCGCCCAGCAGCAGCACTGCGGCCAGCGGCCCGAGAAACAGCGCCCAGCGCAGCGCCCACAGCCATTCGCGCGGCAGATCGATGTCGATCATGCCAGCACCGCCCGCACGATGGGGTCGCGCAAAGGCTGGGGCAGCCGGGTCTCGAACAGCTCGACCACCAGGAATACCACCGGAAGGCCGAGCGCGAGGTAAAGCGCCACCGGCGGCAACAGGATGATCAGCGCAAGCTGGATGATCGTGCCGAGCCGCATTAGCGCCCCCTCACGAGAACGGGTCGCGCGCGTTGCGAGCAGCAAGCCAGCAAGGATTGCCGGGAAGATCACGGTCAGCGGGAACGAGAGCAGGTGATCCGGATCACCCCCGGAGAGCGCAGACACCATGATGGCAAATCGCGCCGCCACGCCCGAGCCGATCGTCAGGGCCAGCGCCAGCTTGATGCTTCTGCGCAGTCTGAACATCAATCCCGGCCCGTCCCCTTCATGGCAACCTCATCGGACTCGATGTTGGCCAAGCCATTGTTCGAACACACGTTAGCAGCAATGAGTGAACAAAATCCAGCATCGCCTGCCAATTGGACCAAGGCGACAAGAATACGGCAGGTTATGGGTCGAAAGCGGAATGGCGGCTTTCATCTAATCTGCACTCGGAACCGGGCAGCGCGCCAGCGTCTCTTCGTCGGTCAACCCAGCAATCTTTCAATCGCCGTCCCAATCTGCTCAGCCGCATCGAGCACATGCCCATCGTCGAGATGCGCATAGCGCGCCGTGGATTGAACGCTGGCATGACCCAGCAACCGCCCGATCATCGGTAGCGTTTCCCTATTCATCGCCGCATGGCTGGCAAATGTGTGTCGAAGATCGTGGATCCTCAGGCCCGGCAGTCCGGCCTCATCGCGGAACTGCCGCCAGAAACCATCGATGGAGCGCATGGGCCTTCGATAAGGTGTATTCCAGAACACCCATGGGATTTTCCTGTGGCGCGGGATTGTATCAATGATGGTCCTCGCCTCATCCCCCATCCACACCATTCGGGGACCGGTCTTGCCGTGGCGCAGCTTGATCCGCGTCCCGTGGATGTCGTTCCAGTGCAGGCCGAGGATTTCACCGCGCCTGCACCCGGTTAGCAAAAGAAGCGTTGCCGCTTTAGCTGCCAGCGAACGCATGGCGTGATCGCCGTCGCCCGCTCGTGCGAGCACCGACCCTAGGCGTGCAAGCTCTTTATATGTCAGAAACCGCTCGCAGTGGCGGCGGCGGTTCATGCGCACTACGCGGCACGGATTGGTGTTCTCAAGCCGGTAGCCCCATGCTTCTGCCTTGTTGAGCATCAGATTGAGCAAGCCAAGCGCCATATTGGCCGCGCCGGGACTGGTCTGCCGGTTCACCTCGGCGAACCATTTAGTGACATGCTCCTCGTTCAGTTCATCGATACAGAGTTCGGCGAACGCATTCTGGAGGTACAGGCGGCGATAGCTGCCGTTAATGTCGTAGGTCTTGGCCGACCAGTGCGGTGCCCACTTTTCCCAAAACTCGTCGAGGAAGTCGGTATAGCGCGGAGCCGAGCGTATCCGCTTGCGGTTTGCAGCCGGGTTCTCACCCGTCCGCGCATGGGCCAGCACCATCCGCGCCACCTGCGTTGCCTGTGTGCGCGTGATGACCGACGCTGGCCCAAGCGTCACCGTCCGCAGCTTGCCACCCATCCGCGTCTGCACGATGTAAACGTTCCTGCCC
>JAZBPE010000105.1:0-22547 GCA_036353345.1 Erythrobacter sp.
CGCCGGTCTCGCTCATTCCGCGCACGCGTGGTCGTATTGCCGAAGGTTTCATCGCCCGCGAGAAACCGCTCATAAAGCCTGGCCAGGGTCCTGCGGCAGCGACGCCCCAAGCGAACCTGGGTTCGAAACCGAATGACGAGCATCCCGCTTCGAATGATGACGGTGCTGGTAAGCCTGTCGATTCAAAGCAGCTCAAATTCGACCTCGAAGGGCAGCGCCGTGTCGCCGATGAGCCGCAAGATCGGCAGGAGCCTGTGCCGCTTGAAAACCTAAATGCAGGGCGCGCTATTGGTGATCTCGATGCCGAATCCCGGTCCGATACACATCTGGATGCAGGTCCAACGCTACCTCTCGCCGCAGTGCAAACCGGTGAAGATGCACCAGCAATGGGCGCGGAACAGCACCCGTCCGAACCAGAAACCGCCGGCGATGCTGCAGCTGGAAAAGGCGGTTCGACGCCACGAGGCCGTGCGGCGGAAAACGGGCGTCAGTCGCTCAAGCCGGTCGAAAAAGACCTGCGTGAAGGTGCGGTCGCAGATCCGCCGGAGAAGGATTTCGGCGAGTTCGAACCCGACATGTGAAAGGCAAATGGGCAGGGATTACCTGGCCGCGGGGGAAGCCGTGACAAGGACCAGACAGTATGCTTTCCGTCGCCAATGTGCGCTCCCCTTCGGCTGCCGCGAGCTATTTCGCGGCAGACAATTACTACACCGGCGCCGATGCCGATCGTTCCGGAACCTGGGTCGGGAAGGGAGCGGAACGACTTGGTCTCGAGGGCCGCGTCAGCGCCGAGCAGTTCGATGCCTTGCTGCGGGGAGAACTTCCCGGCGGTATCCAGGTCGGCAATGCGGGACAGGCCCACAGGCCGGGAACCGACCTCACATTCTCACTGCCGAAAAGCTGGTCGCTGCTTGCGCTGGTGGGCGGCGACCAGCGGATTATCGATGCCTATCGCGAGGCCGTCATCGAGACCTTGCGCTGGGCAGAAAAGAACGCGGCGCAGACCCGGATGAGTAGCAAGGCTGGTTACGGGAAGGTCGCGACAGATAATCTGACGATTGGTCTTTTCCAGCACGACACCAACCGCAACCAGGAGCCGAACCTGCATTTTCATGCGGTAGTGGCAAATGTCACGCAAGGCAGCGACGGGAAGTGGCGCGCGCTTCGCAATGACAAGCTTTGGTCGTTCAACACCCTGCTCAACTCGATGACCATGGCGCGCTTTCGTCTGGCGGTCGACAAAATGGGCTACGAAGCAGGGCCGGTTGGAAAGCACGGCAATTTCGAAGCAGCGGCCATTGCTCGCGGGCAGGTCGTGGCCTTTTCAACGCGGCGCGAAGAAGTCCTCGAGGCGGTACGCCAGCTCGGTGAGAACACCCCGAAAACCCGCGACATTGCTGTGCTCAATACGAGGAAAAGCAAGGCGCCCGTCAGGGACCGGGAAGGCCTTCTCGATGCATGGCGGCAGAAAGCCCAAGAAGTCGGGATTGACTTTGTCGGTTTGATCGATGCGTCGCAGATGCGGGCTGCAACGAAGGACATTCCCAGCTCCAAAGAAGGGAGCCTTCTTCAGCGTGGAATTGCGAAGCTGAGAGAGTTCGCCCAGCGGATCAAGGGCGATCCGGCTGATCCGCTGATCCCAGCCCATGTCCTCAAGCAAGATGCACCGATCATTGCGGCAGCGCAGGCCGTTGCTTCCGCGGTGCGTCATCTCTCGCAGCGCGAGGCAGCGTTCCCGCGTGAGGGATTGCTGAAAGCGGCGCTTGATTTTGGGCTGCCGACGACGGTGGATCACGTCGAAACCCGTGTGAACGCATTGGTCAGAAGCGGCGCACTCGAGCCCGGCAAAGGCGAACACAAAGGCTGGCTGGCGAGCCGCGAGGCGCTGGACCTTGAAAGCACCATTCTCGCGAATGTCGACGAGGGACGAGGTGCGGTGTCGCCCATCTTGGATCGGCCGGACGCCGCGCAGCGGGTTCAGGATGTTGCTGCGCTCAATCACGGAATTTCACTCAATGAAGGGCAGGAGGATGCTGCGGGCCTTGTCCTTTCGTCGCGCGACAGGATCGTAGCGATCCAGGGCATTGCCGGGGCGGGCAAGAGCAGCGTGATGAAGCCGGTTGCCCAGCTGCTCCGCGAGGAAGGCAAGCAAGTGCTGGGGCTCGCCGTGCAGAACACGCTCGTCCAGATGCTCGAGCGCGACACTGGCATCCGTTCGATGACCATCGCCCGCTTTCTCGCCCAATGGGGCAGGCTTCTGCCCGAGCCGGGAAATGCCTCCCTTCTGAGTGAGGCTCGGAGCGCGCTCGGAGACCATGTCCTGGTGCTCGACGAGGCGTCGATGGTGTCGAATGAGGACAAGGCCAAGCTGGTACGGCTGGCGAACCTTGCCGAAGTCTACCGCCTTGTTCTCGTCGGCGACACGCGACAGCTAGGCGCCGTCAATGCCGGTAAGCCCTTCGACCTCGTACAGCAGGCCGGGATCGCGCGCGCCAACATGGATGTAAATTTGCGCGGCCGCGATCCCGCCCTGCGGCGAGCCCAGGCCGCCGCGCAGGAGGGACGCATCGACGATGCGCTCCGGGCGCTTGCTCCTTCAACCATCGAGGCTCGCGGGGACAGTGCGATTGTTGCTGCCGAAAAGTGGCTTTCGCTCAGCCCGGCGGATCGGGATCGGACGTCGATCTACGCGTCGGGACGGGCCTTACGTTCTGCGGTCAACGATGCTGTCCAGCGCGGACTCAAGGCCAATGGCGAGCTCGGGCCGCGATCCGGGCGCCTGACCGTCCATTCGCGGGTGAATGTGACACACGAGGAGCTTCGCTATCTTCGCACCTACCAGCCGGGCATGGTTCTCAACTTCCGCTCGCGCGACAGCACCCAGAAACTTTCCAAGGGTGACTACACAGTCAAGACCATTGACGAGGCGCGCAGGCAGCTCGTGCTTGAGGACAGGAAGGGGCAGCTTCGCAAGTTCAATCCTGCGCGTTTACGGCCGGGCGCAGACGATAGCCGCCTGTCGCTCTTCGAACGCAAGCCGCTGTCAATCATCGAGGGTGACAAGATCCGTTGGACCGACAACGACCACAAGCGTGGGCTGTTCAACGCCGACCGTGCGAGGATCGTGGCCATCGACACAAAGGGCGTCTTGGTGGAGACATCAGCGGGGAAGGAGCTCCGCCTGAGCCGCGGCGACCCCATGCTCAAACGCATGGACCTCGCCTATGCCCTCAATGCGCACATGGCGCAGGGACTGACCTCTGATCGCGGAATCGCAGTGATGGACAGTCGCGAACGTAATCTCGCCAATCGGAAGACCTTCTTGGTCACGGTCACCCGGCTTCGCGACGGCCTTACGCTGATTGCAGATAATGCCGAGAAACTCGGCCGGGCCATCAAGTCCAACAGCGGCGATAAAGCGTCGGCCGTCGAAGTAACGCAAAGGCTCAAAGCGGCAGCTGCCAAGGGGCTTTCGCAAGACAAGGATGTTGGCAGCGCTTCGCAGGCAAGTGACAAGCCCGAACTCACCAAGGAAAGGGTAAAGCCTTTCGAAATCGGGATCTAAGCCAACGGGAGCTCCTAAACCGCGCGTCCGAACCAGATGACACGCCCGACCACCTGGATTTCGGACCGATCGACATCATCCCAGCTGGGATAGGCCGAATTATCGCTGCTGATGGTGATCTTGCGGCCACCTGGCTTGAGCGTCACGCGCTTGACCACCAGCGCATCATCGGCGCGCAGGACATAGATGCCGTCACGTAGCCGCGAACCTTGGTCCGACGCATCGACCAGTACTTCGTCGCCATCGCTGAGTGTCGGCTCCATGGAGTCGCCTAGGACATGGATGATCGAGAGACTGGCGCTCTTTGCCCGGGTCAGCCGGGCAAGCCAGCGTTCGTCGAAGCCGAAGCGTGTATGGGCGGTCTCGCTTTCGGCAATCGCTCCAAAGCCCGCTGATGCATCGACATTGAGTACGGGTATTTCGATCAGTCCGTCACGCATTGGCGCGGCCGGGCCGCCCAAAACTTGCTCGTCGACCCCGAAGAAGCTGGCAAGCGTGCGCCGGTCATCATCGTCCAACTTGCGCGGCGAGCCGCGCTTGATGAACTGCTGAATGTAGGACGAGTTTCGTCCGATCATCCGCGAGATCGAGGAATATCCGAGCCGTCGCTGCTGGATCAGGCGATCGAGCTCCTCTCTGACATGTTCCATCGTGTCGTTCCTTCTGACGGTCTGAGGAGAGAAGGAAATCTCCTAGACTCGATGGAACCTTCCTACTAAGAACAAAACAGGAACACAAGTGCTGAGTGAGTCGAGGAAGGCCATGAAATTGCTGGATCGCATTGAGCGACACCTGAAGGAATCGCACATGTCGGCGACACGGTTTGGTCGTCGCGCGGTTGGCGATCCACGCTTTGTCTTGGACTTAAGACAGGGAAGGCGGCCGCGGCGACGGACCTTGGAAAAAGTTGAGGTCTATCTCAGGCATGCAGAGGTGCGAAACGGAGACGGTCTTTGAACGCAAGTCGTTTGTCAGCTTTCATTTAACGATCATCCCGCTAAGTTCGATACCGTTCGACGCGGGGGGTAGCGGGCTGGATTTCAGCAAAGGTGCCCTCTTTTAAGGGGGCGGCTAAGTGAATGATCTGATTAATCAACCCGATGCGCCACGGCTCATTTACGGGCTTCGGGACACAGGCTACAGTTTCAATACCGCCGCCGCTGATATCATCGACAATTCAATCGCGGCCAATGCGACCGAGGTCAATGTACGAATAGAGTTGGCCGAAGACGGTCGAAAATTCGTGTGCTTCGGTGATAATGGTGATGGCATGGACAGCGAGATGCTGTTCGACGCTATGCGTTACGGGGCACCTGCCAGAGCTAATCTTGCCAGTCTCGGCAAGTTTGGCCTTGGTCTCAAGACGGCATCCAGTTCGGTCTGCCTTAGGTTTACGGTCATTTCCCGTCAGTCTGATAAGGCTGACTTCGCCAAGCTCGCATGGGACCTCGAGCATGTCGAAGAGCAGAACCAGTGGGAAATGCTCCGCGAAGAGATGACAGCAGATGACTACGAGCTCTTCGAAGAGCTTTGCGGCGACAAGGGCACGCTTGTGGTCTGGTCCAAATGCGACCGTCTGCTATCGAAAGAATACGACGATCCGGGTGGCGCGAGGGAACAGGCTGCAATCAGACGGCTGGGTGAGCGGCTGATCGACCATGTCGCTCTCATCTATTATCGCTTCCTCGACAAAGGGGACGATCGTGAGAGGCATGTCTCAATATCTGTTAATGGGGAACAGGTCAGACCGTGGAACCCGTTCTATCCTGAGAAGGCCGATCAGGTGCTTTCACCTGAACAGCAGAAACTCGAGATCGAACTGGAGGACGGGTCGGTTGAAACAGCGCACATCAGGGCGTGGATTCTCCCGAACCGACGGGATCTGACCAGAGACGAACAAAAAATCGCGAATATCACCAACCGCGGCCAGGGCTTCTACATTCATCGCGAAGGACGAGTGATCCAGCAGGGCGGCTGGCTTGGCGTATTTGGTTCTGTTGAGCCGCACACGTCGTTGCTGCGCGTCGAATTCGATTTCACACATAAGCTTGACGAGGCCTTCAAGGTCGACGTCAAGAAATCGAAAATTCTCTTCGACCCGGCTCTTGAGGAAGCCCTCAAGACCCTACTTCAGCCGACTTATCGCGAGGCAGGAAACCGCTACCGGCGCAAGGAGAAAGCAGCGGCGGTGGAGCGCGGCGTCGATCACGGCAGCGCGAATAAAGTCATCGGCAATACGCCTTCGACCAAAAAGCCGGACGTCCAGTCTGCCGACGCGGGTCAGAAAACCGCTACACTCAACAACAATCGCGGTTCAGGCATCAAGCTTCGGGTACCCGTGGATACGCACGTAAACCCGGATCGTATTCACGTTGAAGCTGTCGAAACCATTACGTCCGGCGATCTCTGGGAGCCGGCTATGCGCAGCGATGCCGAGTCAGGCTTCGTAGCAGGCGTCCGCATTAACAAGCATCACGACTTCTATCTGAAAATCTATCAGAGAGCTGCCGCCAGTGGCTATGCAGTCGAGGGTATGGATCTGCTGCTGTGGGCTTTTGCTGTGGCTGAGCAGAACAACACCAACGATGACCTTGAGCCGATATTTGAGGACATTCGCAACGAGATTTCGACCAATCTCAAGAAGCTGCTGCGTGAAGTGCCTCTGCCCGACGACGAAGAGCTGACAGAGACCGGGGACGAAGAAGGGGACTGAAATGCTTGCCGAGAAGCAGGCCCTGATCCGCCGGGAAGTTGAGGAGGGAACCGGCGCTGCAATCTGTCTGGAGGAAGACAGGTCCGGAGTGCAGACAGCAATCAGGCTCTGGTTTGCAGACCTTGAGCGCTCTCACAGCCCGATGGTCACTCTTCGGCCGACCGGTCTGCGCCGCTTCGAAGCGAAGTTGGCATTCGGCAATTTCGCAGCCGATACGATCCGGCAGATGCGGCAGGCAAGCGCAGAAGAAGTCCAGCTTGCAAGGGCACTCGTCGCTTCAGTAGCGTCGAGCGCGGATCTAAAAATCGGTAACAATCAGACTACCGATGACTGGATGATCGACAATGGCAGTTTCACGATCATCGCAGAGAAGCGCGGTATCGAGAGCCGGTTTGACGATGACTCCGTTGCAGCGACCTGCCGGGAGCTCGTCATTCCGGTTCTTGCCGCAATGGCAGAGCTTTATGGATACGATCCGATCGAGGAAAGTACACCGACCGAGCAGGAAGCGCTGACTGAAGGCGCTGTCAAACTGACCGTCGTACGCCGACGCGAACGAAATCCACGCAATCGTCTGCTCTGCCTGCGTATCCACGGGGCAGCCTGCATGGTATGCAGTCTTATTCCTGGCGATCTTTATGGCGATGCTGGCGGTATTATTGAAGTTCATCACCTGCAGCCGCTTTCGCTTGCCGGCGAGCCCAGACCATACGATCCGGCAACTGACCTGATACCACTTTGCCCGAACTGCCATCGCGCGGTACATACAAGACGCCCGGTCCCTTGGACGCCCGCAGAACTCAGGGCCAAGCTGGGCAATGACTGACGGATCAGCATCACTTCCTGCCGATTTCAGGCAGATTACAGCGGCACCTCCCCAGGGCTGGGAGTTGTCGTCAAGAGTTGTGCAGCCGGAAATCCGGATCCGGAAAGAGGGTGCTGGTTTTGCGCTCCACGTTGCTGGCACCAAAACTGTGCGGGGGGAAAAGAAAGTCTGGGACGCGCCCGGCCCGGACTACAACTGGGTCGCCGACGGAAATGTGATCCGCCCACTTCCTCACAATACGCCGGCCATAGTCCGGCAGATGCTGGGCGGGCAGCTGCCGAAAACGCTCAGCTTTCCCGATGTGGTGCGTCTTGTCCGGCTGGGTAATCCCGACATACCTGTCATAGCTGAAGAGAGCGTCTTCCACTCAGCGCAATCGGCTGCTGCCGACCTGCGCCCGGATCAGGACATTCCGGGTCTGCATGCGACTCTGTTCCCGTATCAGGCTCAGGGCGTAGCATGGATGGACCAGACCATACGGCATACCGGCGGCCTCATTCTCGCTGACGAGATGGGGCTCGGAAAGACCATCCAGATCATTGCCCTGCTGCTCTGCGAAAAACCGGAAACCTCACGACCAGCCCTCATTATCTGCCCGACGAGCCTGATCGCCAACTGGCGGAAAGAGATAATGAAGTTTGCGCCCGAGCTTTCTGTTCTCATCCACCGCGGACACAACAGAACCGGCATCACCGCGGGTCTGCAGCGGGCGCAGGTCGTGCTTTCAACCTACGACACTGTGGTCAACGACATATCCATTTTTGCAGGAATGCCCTGGTCATGGCTGATTTGTGATGAAGCGCAGGCTTTGAAAAACCCCGATTCCGGGCGCAGGCAGGCAGTCGGGAGGATTCCCAGGCAGCGTACCATTCCGATGACGGGGACGCCGGTCGAGACGTCGCTCCTGGATCTCTGGTCGCTTGCTGATCTCGCGATACCTGGATTGCTGGGAAGCCGGGAGGACTTTGAAGCCGATCATCCTGACTCCGAGGAATCGGCAAAGAATCTGGCTCGCCTGACCGATCCTGTCGTTCTCTGCCGAAAAGTGAGGGACGTCGCCGGCGATCTTCCGGAGCGCATCGATATCGATCTGCCACTCGAACTCGGTGACGAGCTTTCCCGGCGTTATGATGAAGTGCTCGCCGAGACGCTTGAGAAGTACCCTGTGGCAGGTAATCTGGTCGCGACAGGTCAGTTGCAGCTCTTCTGTGCCCATCCCTGGCTGCAGGGATCAGGCGATCCCGACAGGGATCAGGACGCGGGGATCGATCCGTCAGCCGGAATGCCGCTCGTCACACCGAAGGTGGAGCGCGCAATCGCCATTCTCGAAGAGGCGTTCAGGAGCGGACGAAAGGTTCTGCTCTTCGCAATTTTTAATCGCTGTGGCGAGATTATCCGTGAGGCAGCACAGGGTCGGCTGCCGGATGCATACTGGGGGGCGATCAATGGGTCCACGCCGCAGGAAGAGCGGCAGGCAATCGTTGACGCATTCTCTGGCCACGATGGGCCGGGCTGCCTTGTACTCAATCCAAAGGCGGCAGGAGCGGGACTCAATATAACCGCTGCAACTATAGTCATTCATTTCACCCAAGCATGGAACCCTGCACTTGAATCCCAGGCAAGTGCCCGCGCGCACCGGCGCGGGCAGACCGAGCCGGTTTATATCTACCGGCTGTTTTACGAGGACACTGTCGAACGGGTGATGATTGACCGATCCCAGTGGCGCCGCGAGCTTGGCAACGAAGCAGTCCCGGTATCAACACGTGATGCCGATGATCTGAGGCGGGCTCTTTCCATCCGGCCCGGCGGAGAAAATTGATGAGCAGTCAGACTTATGAGAAGCCGCTGACGGCAAACGACACCGGAGAAACCGGAGGTCATCAGGCCGGCATACACATACCGAAATCACAGACTGATCTGATTGCGCTGCTTCCGTTTCTCGATCCAGCGCAGAAGAACCCCGATGCGTGGCTGGAGATGACGGACGAAACGGGGGTGACCTGGCGCTTCCGCTATATTTACTACAACAACAGGCTTCATGATGAAGGCGGGACAAGGGACGAGTACCGCATCACTCATATGACCAAGTTCTTCCGCGCTGTCGGGGCGACAGAAGGCGATGTACTCGTGCTTACCGGATCCCCGGGAAGTCTAACCTATTCTGTGTCGGTCCGGAAGGATGAGTCGCCTCAGGGCGAGGAGGCAGGTGCACCGGTGAGGGTCCGCCTGAAAGGCTGGCGCCGTGTACATTAGAGAAACCGGAGAGCCGATAGATCCGCCGGGCGCGCGTCACCGGGGTAGCATCCGGCAACCTGAACTGGTGGATGATCTCCCTATCGGCGTGCTTCACCTTGGTGTGAAGACTGCAACGCTGGAGAGGGCTGGTTTTCGCACCGTCGGTGATCTCGCCAGCGTAAGCCGGGAGCAGATCATCCGGATTCCCACAGTTGGCTGGCGCACCGCCGATCTGCTCAGTGAAAACCGGCAAGCGCTGATTGATGCTTCGGATGCTGAGACGGGCACTGATTGGGACAGGTATTGCGAAACGACGCGTATCCCTCTCCTGCCGCATGAGGGCCGGCCGCGTTCGGGCAAAGACTTTCTGGCTTCGCTTCCGGACTTTCTCGCAGAGGTCGCCGACAATCTCGCAGACGAAACCTTTTCAGCAATTCTTCGCGAACGCATCTGTCAGCCGCCGGAACGGCAGAAGACGCTCGATGAAATAGCTGCGACAACCAGCCCTCCGGTCACCCGCGAAAGGATCCGGCAGAAGGAGAAGAAGCTGCTGGGGCAGCTGACAGGCGGGCTACTCAACGAGACATATGGAACGCTGGGAATACATTTCCGTCCGGAGTTTTCGGTCTGGTGGAAACGGGCTGCTGACCGTCTTTCCCACCTTGAGGAAATCGAGTTCACAGATTTCGTAGAAGCCCTCTCCGCTGAATGGGAGGTTCCCAATCACGCGGTCATAGCACAGCTCCCCATCATCCTTGCGATAGTCACCGGCGAACCGCAGATGTCCGGGGAATTCCGGGCAGCAAGCCGCGTCGATCCCCGGCTCTTCGGCGATCTGAGGCGGGAAGTGCTCGGACTCCCACTGAACCGACTCAGACTGGGCAGATACGTTGAGCGTCTGGCTGAAGCCGGATCGGAAACTGTAGGGGATATCGTCGCGAGGTTGCGCGCCGGCAGCCTAGGGGCAAGGGGAGGAAAGGCGGCCGAGGTGGCTGCGATGCATGCAAATCAGCTGGCCTCCTGCCTCCGTGATGATGGTCTGATCGATTGGCGGTCATACCGGACAGCCAACGCACTGAGCTGTCTGCCAGCCTCGCCAACGGTCAATGCCGCTGAGTTCGTCGCCACACTTCGTGACACCGTCTGTGACTTGCTATCTGTGTGCCGCGTTACGAAGCGGGCGTCCGAAATTTACCGTCTCAGGACGAGCCGCACTCTTGGGAGCCAGATGACACTGCAGGCTGTCGCCGACGCCCTCGATACCCATCTGCCCACGGTCAAACGCGAAGAAACGGTGTTTCTGAGTTTTCTGAATGGAGTGCTGATCGGTCACGATTTCAGCAAGCTGCCTGTATGGCTGGATGACCTCTGGCTGGAATACTGGGACGAAGCCCGGGCCAGCTACGAAAGTGCCCGGGACAACTACGGAGAATTCTCGGAGAATCTTGCCTGGAAATGGCGACTGACGGTGCGCGACATCGGCAAAGCAGCACCAACGATCTGGGCAGTGCTGAGCGGCTATCCGACCGACAGGCGCTCGAAAAGATCCATCAGCAAAGCTCCCGTCGTGAGCCCGATCATTTATCCGGACCCTCAGTTACCTGCCGGAAGGATCCGGCTCCGTGGCTTCCGGCGGGTGCATTGACGAGGCGCACATGGATTCTACATCCTAGCCTCTGATTTCGAGCGATAGCTCATCACCCCTGAGCCAAGATGTCAGCCGCGTCAGAAGTGCTGTCGGTTCAGTCCTATTCTTTCCCTTGAGCGCGCATTCCCAGACGGTGGCAATGCGCCATCCTTCCGAAAGCAGCGCTGATCTGACAACCTTGTCCCGCTCTTGATTGGCGCCGATCTTCGCCGCCCAGAATTCGGTGCGTGTCTCTGGAAGCCGGAACAAATGGCAGTCATGACCATGCCAGAAGCAGCCGTGCACAAAGATAACCGCATGAAACCGGCTGAGTACGATGTCGGGCTTGCCGGGCAGATCCTTCCGGTTGACCCTGAAGCGATAACCTAGCCGGTGAAGGCCACTTCGAATCTGAAGTTCAGGCTTCGTGTCCCTTCCCCTTATAGCCGCCATGTTACGGCTTCTTGTCGTGGGATCATGGACGTCAGGCATACTCCCGGACAGCCACCTCATCGTTCGGGGCTGCTTCCCGGGTTATATGCGGACGCATGATCCTTGCGACCTCGCTAAACACCGGCACTGCCACCGAGTTACCGAACTGCTTATACGCCTGCGTATCGGAAACAGGGATCCGGAATGTGTCGGGAAAACCCATCAGCCTTGCGCATTCCCTCGGGGTAAGCCGTCGGGGATTCTTGCGTCCCTTTTGCTGTACAAGAATTTCAGACCCATCCTTGTAATAGCGCGCTGAGAGCGTTCTGCAGGTGTCGTCCGGGCCTACCAGGCCATAGCCAAAGCCATTGCCTGCTGCACGATGCTTGGCTGAGTAATCTCGGAGATATTTCCAGAGGTGATTGCTCAGGGTATACTTGGCATTGACCCTCGCAAGTTCTCCCTCTGTATAGTGCGATTCTGCAGTTTCGCCGCCGTTCTCGGGATGCAGTACCGATCGCATCCGCGCTTCGCCTTCAACCGGAAGCTTCAAGTCCGCCCAGTCGAATCCACTTTTTTCGCGGAAGCCAACGAGCACGATCCGTTCACGGTTCTGGGGAAGAAAATGACGTGCGTTTAGAACGCGAACATGGAGCTCGTATCCGAGGTCTTTCTCCAAAATTTTGCGGATGACCTCGAAGGTCCGGCCTTTGTCGTGGCTTTTCAGATTCTTCACGTTCTCGAGCAGGAATGCGCTTGGTCTGTGAGCCTTCAGGATCCGTGCAACATCGAAGAACAGCGTTCCCTGAGCTTCGTCAAGGAACCCATGTTTCCGGCCCAGCGCATTCTTTTTTGACACCCCGGCGATTGAGAATGGCTGACAAGGAAAGCCTGCGAGCAGAACATCATGCTCAGGAATCTCATCGACGGGGACTTTGGTAATATCGCCGGCGATCGGGCGGTTGTCCGGATAGTTGGTGTGATAAGTAAGCTGTGCATATTTGTCCCATTCAGACGTGAATACGCAGCGGCCGCCTATGCCGTCAAAAGCCCGGCGTAGTCCTCCTATGCCGGCAAAGAGGTCAATGAATGTGAACCCCTTCGCATTTGTGTGTGTCGGGACTGTATCAGCGCGCTCACGCAGCCAGTCGAGCACAACTTTGCGAGGTCTGATCTTTCCGGACTCCCAGCGGAAAATCTCCCGTTCGGAGTAGCCAAGTTTTTCTGCGAGTTCCTCGGTCGAGAGTCCGGCACGGCAGCGTAGAATTCGGAACTCAGATTGCATATGTCTGCCTCGGGTAGTTGTAGCGACGGGATGTCATGAAAATTCCCCACGGGCAAGGGCAGAGATTTTAGTTTCAACAAACCGCTGTAGGCGATCGCCCGGTCTGCCGGCTTCTCAGCCGATATCACGGAATCCGCGCCTAGCCTTCCGTGCCATGTCGGCTTCCACTCCGGCGGTATTGCAGTGCCTGTCCCAGTTACCGACTGCGGCCCGGATCGTTTCGATGATCGACTTGGTCTCAGTAGGTTTCAGGTCAGCAAACCGTCCGAATTCCAGCAGATCGTCGAGTTCAAAGTCGTCGGTCTTGCCAGCCAGCGACATCTGGTGCTCGTTGGTCCAATCCCCCTTGGGATTGTAGGCGTAGACGACATCGTATGCGGGCGAGAGGCTCCAGCGACCCGAGCTATCCATCAGGAAGGCGATGTTCTTGGTGTGGTCGTCTTGGTTACGGATAAAGACATTGAGCAGCGCGCGGCGCACCTGCTCCTTGATCGCTTCGCGTCCGAGACCGAGCATGCGGATGGTCTCGATTGCCTGCTCGTAGCTATAGGCCCGGGCGAGGTTGAAATCGAAATGGCGCATCGCGCAAAGCGACTGCATGTGGAGCTTCTTGCCGTCAGGCGTGCGATCAAAGCGCTGGGTCATGAAATGCGCCCTCCCGCCTTCCTCGTGCAGTCGTGAGCGAGCCATGTCGATGGCAGCCTCTCGGGCTAGCAGATAGCAAGCGTATTCAAGCCGGCCGAAGCCCATTGGGTCGGCAAGTTCCTTGTCGGCATTGCCCGACACGCCGTCGAACTTGACCAGCCATTGCGTGTAGCCGGGCCCTGCAGTCAGCTGCCCTGAATGGAACTCTCCGGTCGCCTCGTTCCAGGCGAGGACGGCCTTGGCCCGGGCGCCACCGGCGGAGGTTCCGACGCGCAGGATCTCTTGGAGTGCGCGGTGATCATCCTCTCCCTTGAGCACACCGGCCAGTTCTTCACGCGCGGCAATGACTCTGTTGGCGAGCTCGACCAGCGGGGCGATATCGACCGGCCGGCCCTGTTCACGGCGCTCACCGGTAGCGGGCTCGAATTCGAGCGCACCCATGCCTCGGCGACCGGTATAACAAAGGCGCTCGACCGGATCGAAGCTGTCGGCTGTGCGGCCTTGCTCGGCAAGCCAGCGATTGATCAGCGCGTTACCAAACTTGTCGGGCAGGCTGTCTGCCAGCATGCCCGGTAGCCCTTTAAAGGTCTCGTAATTCAGCGCGGGAAAATCGTAGACGCCGCTTCGTAATGGCATTGTGAGCGGAGCGACTTCGATGCCGCTGCGACTGAATTCCGGAGTGTATTCGAAAACCCCGACATCGCGATCTTCATCCCACAGGACGGCGCCGATCTGACGACCCCAGAGATTGACTACCGCACGCGTCATGGGGCCTCGTCACCCCAGCTCCATTCCTCGCCAGCCTCACCTTCAGAAGACTTGCGCACCCTTTGCCGCGCCTTGCCGGTGTCGGACCGGGGATCGAGCGGTCTCAGCTTGGCGTCCGGCATGACATCCAGCAGGCGGTCTTCAATGTCGAGCGCACGCATTATCCTGGCGAGGCTATCGATGGTCCCGCCATTACCGGCTTCCAGGCGGGCGAGCGTTGAACGCGAGATACCTGCCATTTCCGCAAGCTCGGCCTGCTTGAGATTGCGTGATATGCGATATGCTTCGATCTGCTTCCCGAGGTCGGATAGCAGCACCGAGAGCGGACGCAGATCTGGTGAATCATAATGTGGCATTATCGAGACATTATCTCCGTTATGGAGCTTTGTGTAGCGATTTTGCGTCTTTACGTGATGATATTTAATGTGTCAATATCGAGACGTAAATTGGCTTATGCCCGATAATGCATCAAATTTGCTACTTTATTTAGGTCGGAGTGATGGAAATGGATGACGAGAAGGAGCAAAACGACCAGACGGACTGGAAGGGCCTGCGAGAGATCGACCGTGCCATCTCCGAAAATCGGCGCATGGAATACAGCTGGAAGAAGGCTCTAGCAGATCCTTGGGAACGACGCGGACTCTGGCTACTTGGGCTGGTCGTCGTCGCATTTGCGGTGTTCGTCATCCTGCAGGATTTCGTGCTGTAGCTATCTATTGCCCCATTCTTTGACGTCGTCTGCAGCTTCCTCACTCGCGCCCGTGGCGCCTTCCGTTTGGCGATCAAGATAAGTTCGCACGGTTCCGATCCTGCCACGACCCTGTCGGCGCACCCGCTCGACCTCATCCGTGATGTCAGACCGATCAGGAGCATCGGGCATTGAGGGACCACCCGCAGAGCCCACGGCTCCTCTTGCGCGTACCTGCCCAGCACTTCCGATCCCGGGGCGGCTGACAGGAGCGAAGTCCGGCAGCGAAAGGTCGGCTTCGATGTCGTCTTGTAGGCGATCAGCATAGCTCTCGACAAACCGCGATTGCAGTTGTTGGCCGCGCGCGCTCATCTGGAACTCGATGTCGTCGAAGCGCACCGGCCCGTAATAGTCGCGATTGGCTTCGATCTCGGCCATGCCCCATTCGCGATAAGCCTGGCTCAGGTTTAGCGTGCCTGCGGCACTATTGGCCTCGTACCAACTGGCCTGGTTCTCGAGGCGGCTGGCCACCTCTTCGGCCCGACGCGCCTCTCGTGTGTAGCTTTCGGCTTCGGTCAGCGATCGGCTGAGACCCGACGAGCTGGTTGACACCTGCGATACCGAACTCGAACTCGTCTCGCGCAGGAAGCCTTCACGCGTGTTCGACCAGTTGCGGCTATCCGAAAGCTGCCGCAGCGTACCCATTATCCTGCCGCGATCTTCCGAGGCGATCCCGATATCGCTGTCGGTCCACGACTGATTTCGGCCACCGCGGACGCCCGCCTGCGCGTTTAGTACTCCACCTTCGGCCTTTGCTCCGGCTCCTGCTTCGCCGTTGAGGAACCAAGAAATAGTAATGTCGTCTGACGCGCGCCGGGACAGGCCGAACTGCTGCTGGAGCGTCCTCGAGGCATTGTCGACTTCGCTGAATGCCGTGCCGATGCTGTCGTTCGTACCAACGCCGCTGACAGTATCGGAGCTCTGACCCTGGCTGTAGGCGTTGCGGATCTCGCTGAACCGGGTGAGCGCAGAGCTCGTCGATTGCTGGGCGAGGTTGGCATAGGTCTCGCTCTGCGTCCGGCTCTGGCTCGCCATCGTTCCTAGGCGGCCCGTGAAGTCCTGCCCGAGCGTCGGCGTGAACGGATAGCTTGAATTCGGGACTGCAGCGAACTCGCCATCGGGGAAGCTGGTCGTCTGCGTGCCGCTGTCGCTGAATCCCCGCGTCTGTGCCGCGCCATAGGCAATGTTGGGGGCAAGATTGCCCTGCGCAAACTGGCGGGAAAACACTGTCGAATTGTCGATGCTCGAGTTGCCGAGTGAGACGTTGCCGGTGCTCGCTTCGCGCGAGGCTTCCTCGGCTGCATTCTGGCTCGGGTTGAGATAGCTCGTTGCCTGGCCCGAAATCGCCAGCGCACCACGCGCCACGCCGCCGGCAAGGAACGGGATCGAGGCGACAAGATAGCCTGCCAAGATGCCGATATCGCTGTTGACGTCGCTCATGCCAGCAAAGGTCGCGAGGCTGAGGCCCGTGCTGCCGCCAGCGGCGGCGACATCGCCCGCGCCTTTGAACATCAGGATCATGTGCAGGATGACGAAGAGCGGTCCCCACGCCGCAAGATAGAAGAAGCCGGTGACGTAACCTCTCAATGCAATGGGTCCGGTCCGCGGCATCAGGAACAGCGGAAACAGGACAGGGAACAGCGCGTAGAACACCACCGTCAGTACGACATTGAGGATTGGGACCCATTTCATCGCGTTGTGCGCGATCGAAGAATAGGTCCGCTCGGTCTGAATATCGGCCCGGGTCTGCGCGAAGACGTCAATACTGCCGGTGCCGCTCGCCCCTGCAAAGCCGTGCATGGCCTGGTTCATGGCATTGATCGTCAACACCTGGCGGAAAATGTCGCTCGCGCTGCGCGAGATGCCGGTAAGATACTGATAGGCAATCGGGAGGTCGGCCATGAGCTTGGCCTTGGCGAGCGCTTCGGTCTGGCGCGGATAGAGTTGGCGTCCCGCGACAAGCGTCATCTCGTCAATGAGGCTCGCCCATTGCCCCGAAAGCGCGGTGTAGGCTTCGCGGCAGGTGATGATCGAGGCCGTCACGCTGTCGTCGGCCTGCCGGGTCAGGAATTTCTGCGCGCGCGCCGCGCTGCCGGGTGCGATCGTCGCCCAGATATCATCGCTCTCGGACAGCTCCTTCATCGAGTAGCGGCCGAGCAGCAGATCGTAGAACACGCATTGCCTGACATGCTCGTCGAAGTTCGCAGCAAACTCCGGATCGGAAATGCGCAAGCTCCGCGTCGATTCAAGCAGCCGCGCGCCATAGATCATGCCGTTCTTCGAGTAGTTGAGGTCGTCCGGCAAGCCGAAGACGAGCTCGGCCGAGCGGGTCAGATAGTCCCCCGCCTGGCTGGTGAAACTTGCCATCAGGGCGAGCCCGAGCGGAACATTGGCCACCGTTGCCGGTGCAAGGCTTGGATTGACCCGGTCTGTCACATGGACGTCCATGCGCGGCACCATCAGACACATGTAGATGAGCGTCGCACCGAGGAACCAGTTGAGCCATGCGCGCCAGTCCTGGTTGAACGCGACCACGATGACCGCGAGCACCATGCCCATCACCAGCGCGACCTGAATCAGGCTCTTGTAGCCGCCCGCTCCGGTCCAGGCGGCAACGGCATTGAGGACATTGACGATATACTCGCCGCCGCCGACCGTGAAAATCTCGACCATGCTGCCTCACCCTTATGGAACGATGGAGCGGGACTGCATCCCGCGCGACCAGTCGAGCGCGGCGGCCATCGATGGCGACATCGAGGCGGCGAGCATGTTCTCGATCATCGCGGTCTTCTCGATGATCTGCATGATCGCGGAGACCCGCGCCTGTCCGGTCGCTTGCCTCTGGGCGAGGCTTGACCGGACTTCCGCGACCTGAGCGCGCCAGATCGCGAGTTTCGCTTCATCGGCCGCAATGAAGCTCGCCATCGAGCGTCCGGCCTCGGCTGTGATGCGTTCGAGGATGGCATAGAGAAGATCGATGCTGGCGATCTCGGCCAGCGTGTCGCGGTCGTCGGTTGCCATCCCGCGTCCATAGGCCGCCTGCACGGTGAGGATCTTGTAGAGCGGCACCGATGCCACCTGGAGCAGCTCCTTCTCCTCGTCGCCGATCGCTGTGTCGCTGCGGATGGCCTCGACCATGCTGCCGATGAGCTGGGCAACGCGGGGCCGGATGGCCTTCGCGCTCGTGAGGCTCATCTGCTGGAAAGTGGGGTTGAGGCACTGGTCGGGCTCGTCACACTGGAACACCCGCACCGACTGGCCTTGCGTCCCGTCGAGCAGCGCGGTCACCAGCGTCGAGGAGGCATCGCCTGCGAAAGGCACGAACTTGCCTGGTTCGTCATCGCGGGGCGGCACGTAGATCACCGTGCCGATGAGCGTCATCGCATACTCGGCGAGGTCGCGGTCGAAGGTGCCACCAGGGTTGAAGAAGGCGCTCTGCTTGAGGACATGCCAGGTGTAATTGCGCGGTACACCGGGATTGACGTCGGCATAGTCGGCGCCGGCGCTCTCATTGGTCGAGGCGCGCTGACCCCTGGTGCCGCAACCGTGTTTGGCGGCAGCATAGTCGGTGAAGATACCTTCGGAATTGCCGATCGCTTCGCAGATCGCCTTGTCGGCGAGATCGCCCTTGGGCCAGACGCCGCCGACCAGCCCCTGCGCCATCTCGCAGGAGTTGATCGAGAGATTGTTCATGAGCTGCGCCTTCTGGCTGAACTCCTGCATGATCTTTGAGCACTCGGGGCAGACGGTATCGATCGCGAGGCTGAAGGCGAACCCCACCGCATTGTTCGCGACGGCCTTCAACAGCGCGACCATCTCGCTCGCGTTGATGAAGGAGAAGGACCCGGCGAAGATATCGATGCCGCCGCAACCTGCGCGGGCACGCGGCAGCTGGAGGTTGGCGATGCTGGTCGTCTTCTGCGGGAAGCGCGTCCAGACATTGCCGAGGCTGTAATAGCCCGCCGACTGTCCTTCGAATGCGCTCGGCCCGGTGACATTGGCCGCAGCGCCCATGTCGTCCATGAAGCGGTCCATGCTGTCGCCGACGTTTGCGGCGACGGGGGACGCGACCATGCTGGCGGCAGCTATGGTGAGCGCCGCATTGCGGATGCTAGTAATCATGTCCGGCTTCCTTCGAGGTGAGGAGGTAGATGCGGTCCTGCAGCTCGTCGGCCGAGAGCACGCCGTATCCGATCGGGATCGGGCGCCTGGCCACGCTGTCCCAAAGCACGAGCGCCGGGGTGATGCCGGGTTCGAGCCCCATGCGGGGCCGCTGGCCGCTTTCGACCTTGTAGTCGGGGAAGTGCCTGGACGGCCCGCCATCGGTCGAGATCGCCCGGACCGTGATATGCCAGCGGTCCGCCACCGAGCGCACGATCGGGCTCATCACTTCGCAGGCGCCGCAGGTCTGGGCGAAGAAGTAGAACAGTCCATAGCGTTCGGAGAGCCTGGCCATCACCGCGTCGCGGTCGGCAGCGCGCGCGTCCTGCCATTGCTTCTTGGCGAGTGCGCCGACCGGTCGTTCGAGCGTGTAGTCGAGCTCGGGATCCTGCCAAATCGCGCGTTGCCAGACATCGGAGAACAGCGAAGCCCGGTCGAGCTGGGCACGCTGGAAGCGGATATAGGCGGTGACGTTTTCCGGCGTCGGATAGAGGATCGCGCGCGCCTTGAGTTCGCGCAGTTCCCCCGTGACCGCGTCCAGCTCCTGCGTGGCGGTCACCTGGGCTGGTGGCTGCGCCATCTGCGGCTCGTCTGCCGGCACCGGCTTTACGCAATAGAACCAGTAGCCGAGCCTGCGCTGCTCGCAGTAGAGGCTGTCTGCCGAAGCAGCTGGCTTTGCCTGGCGCGCTTCCTGGGCGGCTGCCCGAACGGGGAGCAGTGCAGCGAGAATCATGGCCAGTGCTGGGAGGGCCAGCATCGGCAGTGATTGGCGGCGCGTCATTGGCCACTCCTTGCGTAATAATCTTCGATTTTCTGCTGGATGAGGATGCTGGTCTCGAGCTCGTCGGGGAGCCGTGCAGCCTCGGTGAACTCGGCATAGACTTCGCTGAAATCCATCTGGCTGAGGTCGAGCCGGGCGAACTCGTCGAGCGTGAACCCCTCGCACTGCTCTTCCTTGGGCTTGTCCCAGGGCTTGCGCAGCTGGCGGCGACCCTGTTCCTGCAGGATCCGCGAGAGCTTGCTCTCGAAGCAGCAGTAGACCTTCTTCTTGGTCAGGCAGACGCCGAGGAACTTGTCCGAACAATAGGTCCCCACGTAGGCGCACAGCCCCTGCGCATCGCGTTCGTGGAGCAGAACTTCCTCGCGGTTGCAGCCGAGCGCGACCAGCAGGCTGATGCCGGGGATGAGCGGGAAACCCTTGCCCTTGCAGCAGTTGAGCACGCCGAAGACCTTGGACGAGCAGGTGTTGCGCGTGCCGCGGAACAGCGTCAGCGTCTCGGGATCGAACTGCCCGCGGGCCTCGTCCATCGCATGGAGCGCGGTGACGGCATCCTTGAACTCGTCGTTCGCGGTGCGCTGGATCGTCTCGCAGCTGCCGTCGATGCAATAGACATCGCCGTCGCAGACATACTGGGTGGAGCTGTCGGTCCCGGGAAGCGGGCACTCGTAGATGCGCTCCCAGGTCTCGCAGGGGTCTTCGTCGGTGAGGCATTCCTCGCGAACAAAGCGACAGCTGCCCTGGCTTTCGATGTCGGAGCAATCGGTCGCCGCTTCGCGCGCGATGCAGGTGTAGCTCCTCTGCCATTCCCAGCAGGGCTTTGTGACAGAGACGCCATCGACCACGCGGGTCTGCGGATCGGTATCGGTGCAGATCTCTGCGTCCAGCGTGCAATCGCTATTGTCCGCAAAACCTGTGCACTGGCTTTCGTCCGGGGTCGTGGTAACGGTGGTAGCGTTGGCAATGCGGTAGGGCGTCTGACCTGCGACCTGTTCGTCGCAGGTCAGCTCGGTAAGCGGATCGCCCGGCTCGGTGCACCACTTGCGACCACCGGACCAACCCCACTGCAAGCAAGGACCATCGCGGTGCCCGGTCACCCGGCAAAGAGCGCCCGAAAACTCTTCGCAGTCCGGCTCACCTGATAGGTTGAAGCTGCCCAATGGGCTGCAAAGGTAATGATACTGCGGTTGCTGGCTGACCCTGACGACGAGTGGTACCGCGCATTGGCCAACCGACTGATCGATCCGTGTGCCCGTATTGCAGGTCGCGGTATATGTGCCCGCCGCGCCCGAACCGGGCGGCAGCGGAACGCAGGATCCCTGGCTGCCCGAAATTGCCATGCCGCTGGTGTAGTCGAGCGGCGTCTCGTTGATGGCGAGGCTGCGCGCGATCACGTCCTCGATCTCGTTCGGCTCGAACCGTGCGCGATTGGCCATGCTGTCGCGGATCGTCCGCATCGGCGTGCTGGTCGTAGCGGCGCTGCGGGCGCGGGTCTCGATCTGGTCGGGATCGCGCGCAAGATCCTGCAGATCGCGCGTCGCTTGCGGATCGAAATTGGGAACGCGTGCTGCGTCGGGATTGGTCGTTGCTGCCTCGCGCGCTTCGCCCAGCAGCTCGGTGGCAAAGTACTTCCCGTCAGCCCTTGCCGCATCGCGGGTCTGAGCCTGAATGGAAGCCGCGCTTGTGAGGGTGACGAGTGCCACAAGGAGATGGGCGAGGGTTTTGGCGGTCATGGCCGTTCCTCCCTGGAGAGCTGGCGCAGATGGAGGCGGGCAAGTTCGGCGCCCGGACCCTTGCCCGAGGCAAAGGTCTCGAGGACTTCGCCCACGCTAATGTTGCCGGCGATGCGGTCGTGCGGCGGCACCTCGCTGGTGCAATCGAACCCGTCGCAGGGACTGAACTCGGTGCTCAGCATAATGAAGCTCGGTGCAGCTTCGATGTTGAAGGCGCGGAACAGCCTTGGATCGATGCCGAGCGAACCGGCCGCGTCTCGGGTGCTCCAGATGGCGGCGAGCCGCTTCTTGAATGCCTCGCTGTTACCTTGCGGGAAGCCGCGCAGCACGGTGACGCCTCCCGCCCTGGTCATGTCGTGGACCAGTGCTTTCAGCGCTTCGGGCGGCATCGACAGGCTGGCAAAGGCAATGAAGCGCGGGGTTCCCCCGAGCGATGCCTTCTCTGCGGCGGCTTGCCCTGCGATCATGGCGTCGAAGTCGAGGACGGCGTCGGTCTCGGTTGCCTTGATGCTGTCCGCATAGGCTGCGCGATTGGCCTGCGCTTGCGCCTGGATAGCCTGTGCGTCCTCGGTCAGCGCCTCGGCGCGTTGGCGGACATTGGTGCTGAGCGCCTGCGCATCGTCGGCGTGTTCGGCCGCACGCTCGCGGATCGCTTCAAGGTCGATGCCTTCGGGCGCGCTCTGGGCGAGAGCGAGGCCACCGAGAGTGACGGCAAGGCCGACGGGCAAAAGGAGGAGGTGCTTGTTCATAGCGCGCAGCAGTTCCGCTTGCGCCAGACGAGGTATCCCATGTCTTCGCCGATGGCGGGAATGACCTGTCCGGCCGATTGAAAGGTGGTGGAGGCGCCGATGGGCGGGCAGGCGTAACGGCCCGAAGTCGCCGGGTTGGGGTTGGTGGCCTGGAAGCGGTATTGTTGCTTGCGCATCACCGGCATCAAATATTTGCCGCACAGGCCCTTGGACCCCATCGTCCCCCACGAGACGAGTTCGCGGTGGAGCTTGTAGGCAAAGCGCGAAAGCACGAGGCGCGAG
>JAZBPE010000106.1:0-21373 GCA_036353345.1 Erythrobacter sp.
ACCGCATAGGTGTAGGCGCGCGCGGATTGCAGCGCGACATACATGTCTGCCACCTTGGCCTGCATGATTTGGAAGCTCCCGATGGGTTTGCCGAACTGCTTGCGTTCGCGCAGGTAAGGGATGACCGTATCGAGACAGGCCTGCATGATCCCAAGCTGCAATCCGGCGAGTACCACGCGCTCATAATCCAGCCCACTCATCAGCACGCCCACGCCGCCATTCAGCGGGCCCATCACGCGATCTTCGGGCACGTGGCAATCGTCAAACACGAGTTCTGCCGTGGGCGAACCCTTCATGCCGACCTTCTCGATCTTCTGGCCAATGGAGAAGCCTTCATCGCCCTTTTCGATCAGAAACGCGGTGATCCCACGCGATCCGGCACTGCCATCGGTCTTGGCGTAGACGACCAGCGTATCGGCTTCGGGCGCGTTGGTGATCCAGAACTTGGTGCCGTTGAGCACATAGCCGCCCTGAACGGCATCGGCCTTCAGCTTCATCGAGACCACATCCGACCCTGCACCCGCTTCGGACATCGCGAGGCTGCCGACATGCTCGCCGGAGATCAGGCCGGGCAGGTACTTCGCTTTCTGTTCGTCATTGCCCCAGCGGCGGATCTGGTTGAGGCAGAGGTTGGAATGCGCACCGTAGGACAAGCCGATGCTGGCCGAAGCGCGGCTCACCTCCTCCACTGCGATGACGTGTTCCAAGTAGCCAAGACCCAGCCCGCCCCATTCCTCTTCGACCGTGATGCCGTGCAAGCCAAGTTCGCCCATGGGCTGCCATAATTCGCGTGGAAAACGGTCCTCGCGGTCGGTTCTCTCGGCCAGCGGCGCGATCTGCTCGTCAGCAAAACGCGCTGTCGTCTCGCGGATCATCTCGCCCGCTTCGCCGAGCTGAAAGTCAAATTCGGGGGTGGATCGCATCATCTCTCTCATCGCCTCAGGGGCACAGCCCATTTGCACTCGCGCCTTAGCAAGAGGGCGGGCGTTGGCAACTCGTGCCTATCGGCCGAAACTGTCGCGAAACGCACCCGATATAGTTCGAAGGCAATGGTGTGCGCGGGGAGGTTCGCGCGGATTGCAGGAGAATTTGACGCTGCCCTGTTTCGGTGCAAGACGCGACACTGCTCTGGAGCGCTATGCAAGGAGAGGGACGCATTACCGAGATTCCGCGCCAGTTATGGCCTGTTGGCGAACGGCCGCTCGATCGATTCGAGTCCGACGAACGGCGTTTGTCGGTCCTGGCCCGGTTCGATGCCGATGCGCTCGATGGCGATCCCGAACTCGCACAAATCACGCGCTTCGCGGCAAAACTGTGCGACACGCCAATCGCGGCGGTGAGCATGGTAGAAGAGGAGCGGCAGCGTTTCCTTGCAAGCGAAGGGCTGGAAGCGGACGAAACCCCGCGCTCGACCAGCTTTTGCGAACGCACGATGCGAGGCGGCGAAATCCTCGAAGTGCTCGATGCGAGGACGGACCCCACCTTTCACAACTACACACTGGTGACCGGCAAGGACCATTTGCGCTTTTACGCTGGCGCTCCACTTGTTTCGAGCGAAGGAGCCCCGCTCGGCGCGCTGTGCGTCATCGATACCAAACCCCGCACGGCTCCGCTCACCCAGTTCCAGCGCGAGGGGCTGACGGTGCTCGCCCAAGCGGTGAAGCGCAGGCTGTATGCCCACCGCCAGGAGCGCGTGGACCAGGCCAACGTCAAGGCGACGCGCGACCGCTTGCAGTTCGTCCTTGATTCGCTTCCCGATATTGCGTGGTCGGCCGCGCCCGGCCCCTCCTTCGATTTTTACAACGCCCAGTTCGAACGCACGACAGGCCGACCGCCGCCGGTTACGATCGAGGAATGGCGCACATTCATTCACCCTGAGGATTTCGAGGAGACGTCGAGCAAATTCGGTGAGGCGATCGCAAATGCCCAGCCGTTCGAAGATGAATGGCGCCTGCTTCAGGCTGACGGCTCCTATCGCTACGTTCTTTCGCGCGCCCTTCCATCGAGCGAGGATCCCGCGACCGCGCGCTGGTTCGGAACGGTCACCGATATCGACGACAGCTACCGCACTTCGCAGGAGCGCGAATTGCTTGCCGGAGAGCTGGCGCACCGGATCAAGAACATCTTTTCCGTCATCACCGGCCTTGTCACCTTGCACGCCCGCGGGGATGCGACGCTCAAGCTGTTCGCTGACACGCTGACTGACAATATCAGGGCGCTTTCACGCGCGCAGGAATTTGCGCTAAGAATTGACACGCATTCCGAAGACGAGCTCAAGGGCCTGCTCAATGTGCTGATGGCACCCTATGGCATCCCGGGCGAAAGTGCGGTCTCGATTACGGGGGATGTCATCGCGATCGGACACCGCGCGGCGACCCCGCTGGCGCTGGTGTTCCATGAACTCGCGACCAATTCGGCAAAGTACGGCGCCCTGAGTGTCGAGCAAGGACGGGTGGCGATCGAGGTCGCGCGTTCTGGCGATGATGTCTGGATCGCCTGGCAGGAACACAACGGACCGAAGACCAACGCGCCCACGCAGGATGGTTTCGGATCGCGCCTGATGCACATGGCGATCGAACATCAGCTTGGCGGCACCATCGCTCTCGACTGGCGATCCGAAGGTTTGCAGACCCGGATCACCATCCCCAAAGATCGGCTCGCGCAATGAAGCAGCGGCTTGGCGGATGGGGCGCGAGGCTTTAAGCGGGCATCTGTCCACCATGCGCCGTTCCTTTCAATGCCTTGCGCCTGTATCGCTGCTCGTCGCGCTTGCAGCGTGTGCGCCCCAGTCGGACGAAGATGAGGATAGCGGGGCGACAATGCCTGACATTCCGGCCGCGCAGGTGACCGCGCCTTCCCCGCCAGCCAGCGAGGGCGAGGATGCCGACACAAGCGAGGCGACCACCGGCCGCAGCCCCTTCGTGGCGGAAACCGGTTGGCTCACCATCAGCCGCAGCGGCGCGGTGCAGACTACCTTTTTCGATGCGGACGGCACTTATCGCGACTACCGCGATGGTAAGGCAGTGGGTGCCGGGACCTGGGAGCGCGGTGCGGATGGCGCGGTCTGCTTCATGCCCGAAGCCGCGCCGGAAACGTGCTGGACGATGAGGAGCCAGGACGAGGAGGGAGAGGTCACCGCCACCGGTCCCGACGGGCGTACCATCGCGATCCGCCGGATCGCCTATCGCCCCGATCCTGTTGACGAGGAGGAGCCGGGCGCGCAGGATTCCTGAACGGGCGTCCGGCCCCGCTCTTCCCTGACCCGTCGAAAGTCTGCCCATCCACGCTGAGCCCCCACCTTCGAACGGGTCTGCCACGATCCTTACCTTCGATGCAGTATCGCGCCGCTACGGACAGATCGTTGCCGTGCACGAGGTCTCCCGCGCGATCGCACGAGGAAGCTTTGTCGCGCTCGTCGGCGCTTCGGGTTCAGGAAAGTCGACACTTCTCAAGACGGTGAATACGCTCGAGGTGCCAAGCGAGGGGCGAGTGCTGTTCGCAGGCGAGGATGTCAGCACGCTCCAGCCAGCGGGCCTGCGACGCCGGATCGGCTATGTCTTTCAAGGCATCGGCCTGTTCCCGCATTTTTCGGTCGGCGAAAACATCGCTATCGGCCCGCGCCTTGCCGGTCAGCCGCTCTCGAAAGCGCGTATCACCGAGCTGCTTGAACTGGTCGAGCTCGATCCTGTCATGGCCCCGCGCATGCCCGATGCGCTGTCGGGCGGGCAGCGCCAGCGCGTTGGAGTGGCACGCGCGCTGGCAGCCGATCCCGAGCTGCTCCTGATGGACGAACCATTCGGTGCGCTCGATCCGATTACCCGGGATGCGCTGGGCAACAAGGTGCGCGAACTGCACGAGCGGCTCGGCCTTACCACCGTGATGGTAACCCACGACATGGCCGAAGCACTGCTTCTGGCCGACCGTGTGCTGGTGATGCACGCCGGCGAAATGGTCGCCGACGAAACACCGCGGGCGCTGCTTGCGGGCGAAGGCGGCGACATCGCGCAGGGCCTCGTCGCGGTCCCGCGCGAACAGGCCGAACGGCTGGCGCGGCTCGAAGCTGATGGAGCTGCTTGAGTGAATTCGATCGGCGGCGTTCTCCTGGGACTGGGTGACAAGTTTGCCGCACATATCGTGCTCGCGGCGAGCGCTATCGGGCTCGGCATCCTCGTTGCGCTCCCGCTTGCCGTATGGGCGAGCCGCTCGCCCCCGGTCGCGCGCGTGACGCTTGGCTTTGCGAGCCTGGTCCAGACCATTCCAGCGCTCGCGCTCCTTGCGCTGTTCTTCCCGATCCTGCTGTCGCTGCGCGCGGTCTTTGGCGAAGGGCTGCCGACACTCGGCTTTCTTCCCGCGCTCCTCGCCCTTGCGCTTTATGCGCTGCTGCCGATCCTGCGCAACGCCGTCACCGCGCAGGCGAACCTCGATGCGCGCGTACTTGAAGCTGCTGATGGCGTGGGGATGACCAGCTGGCAGAAGCTGCGGCTCGTCGAAGCGCCGCTGTCCGCGCCCTTCATTATGGCGGGCATTCGTACCGCAAGCGTGTGGACCATCGGTGCCGCAACGCTTTCGACCACGATCGGCCAGCCGAGCCTCGGCGACCCCATCTTCGCAGGGCTCCAGACCCAGAACTGGGCGCTGGTCCTGGCCGGATGTATCGCGAGCGCAGGGCTTGCACTGGCGGCGGACGCGCTGCTCGGCCTCGTCGAGCGCGGCTTTGCCAACCGGCGGCGCTGGCAGTGGATTGGCGCGATGGTGGCAACCGCGCTCGGCATCGCCGCGGCCTTCCTCGCCCAGCTTGACGGTTCGGATGAGGACACGATCGTCATCGGCTCGAAACAGTTTTCCGAAAGCTACATCCTTGCCGAACTGATCGGCCAGCAACTGATCGATGCAGGCTTCGACGTCGAATATCGCGCAGGCCTGGGTTCTGCGGTGCTGCACGGCTCGGTTGCCAATGGCAGTGTCGATATTTCGGTCGATTATACCGGTACCGTCTGGACCAATGAACTGGGCCGTGACGACAATCCGGGGCGCGAGGCCATGTTCGAGGAAATCGTACGCTGGGAACGGGAAAATACCGGTGCGCACGTCCTTGGACGGCTGGGGTTCGAAAACGCCTATGCCTTTGCCATGCGGCGCGACCGGGCAGCGGAACTGGGGGTTACGACACTCGACGATCTGGCGCGCGTCGCCCCGCGCCTCACCGTTGGCGGCGACCCCGAGTTCTTCGAGCGGCCCGAATGGATCGCAGTGCGCGAGGCGTATGGCATGCGCTTTGGCGAAACGCGCAATTTCTCGCCGACTTTCATGTTCAACGCGCTGCGCTCGGGCGAAGCGGATGCGATAAGCGCCTATAGCACCGACGGGCGGCTATCGGCGGACGCCTACATCCTGCTGGACGACCCGCGTGAAGCGCTGCCCTCCTACGACGCGATGATCATGCTGAGCGATCGGGTGGCCGACAATGATGCGCTTGTTGCGGCGCTCGAACCGCTCGTTGGCGCGATCGATGCACAGGCCATGCGCGAGGCGAATTATGCGGTGGATCGCGGGGACGAGCGCAAGCTGTCGCCAGAGCAGGCCGCGCGCGAACTGGCCGAGCGGGCCGGGTTGTAGCGCTCCTGAAGCTACTTTGCGCGTTTCCAGACCTGGGCCTGGCAGAAGGGGCCGATACAGCCTCTCACCTCGATCATGCTGGCGCCTTTGCGGCGGATCACGCTGCGATAATCCCGGCCGCTCTTTGGATCGTAGATGCGCCCGCGCCACAGGTCTGGTTCCTCGCGAAAGCCGGTGAGGACAGCGAGACCCATCAGCGTGCGGTTGCGCTTCGCCTTGTCCGGATTGTTGACGTCCCTCTGCCCCGGCCCATCGGGCGGCGGGACGAGAAAGCGCACGATCCGCCCGCACAGGCTCTTTCCGCAAGGCGCGATCTCGATCACCGCGTCCTTGTCCTCGGTTACCCAGCGTCCGGTGATCGGATCGGCGGCGAATGCGGGCTGCGCGGCGGCGAGCGCCATGGCGCATATAACGGTGCGCGCGAGTGTCTGGCGCATGGCGTCGGTTCCTTTTCCCGTCTGTCCTGGCGGTATGGTTCCGACGCGATACCGTAGCCGGTCCCATGCAAGAGCCCGGTTCATTCAAAGCCCACGCCGATCGGCCAGCGCCGACCACAAATGCCGAGCACCTTGAACAACAGCCCCATCTGCGAATCATCGACCAGCCGGTCATATTGTCGTTTGATCTTGTCAGCTTCGCCCGGGTTTCGGCGCTGAAGCGCCTCGCGGCGCAGGTCGATCCCCATGTTCATCAGCCAGTCGCCCTGCATCTGGACACCCATGACATCGGCCCCGTTCTGACGCGCGACATGCTGGAGCAGTTCGAAATCGACATGCGCGGTCAGATCCGCCTCGCCCGGATAAGCCAGCGGATCAACCTTCTCATGATCCTTGAGCGCCTGAAGCGTCGTGCCTGCCCGCAATTCAAGGGCGCCGTAATCGATGATAAGCGCCGCCCCGCCCTGCTCTGTCAGTCTCTGCGCAATGTCGGCCATGAGCGCAGCCGCGGCAGCGCTGGTCTCGATCATCGTCCCTTGCGTCGCGGTTTTCCAACTGGGCGGAACCAGGTGGTCCATCGCTTCCGATCCGGGCTTGTAGTCGAATTCGTCGCCCTCGAGCCCGATCATGCGCTCATGCCAGCCACTCGCCGAGCGCACGAGTTGGTGGATCGGCAGTGCATCGAAGAACTCGTTTGCCAGAATCAGCAGCGGTGCATCGCTTGGCAGAGTGGAGATGTCCTCGTGATGGATCGCTTGTGGAAACGCCTCGGACTGAATCGTTCGTAGCGCGGGCGATCCTTCGACGAAGTGAATGGTGGGGTCGAAATCATAACGTGCGGCGGCGCGCAGGGCGTCTTGTGCCAGCGTTGCGCGTCCGGGGCCGAGCTCGACAAAATGGATCTGGTCGCGCGCACCCATGCGAACCCACAGATCGGCGAACCACAGGCCGATGAGCTCACCAAACATCTGACTGACTTCCGGCGCGGTGATGAAGTCACCCTCTTCGCCAAGCGGATCGCGGCTGGAGTAGTAGCGTGCATTGCTTTCCGCCATGAACTGCGCGAGGCTGATGGGGCCAGTCGCGCGAATAAGCCGGCGAAAACTTTCGTTGAGATCAGCGGGCGGTTCGGGTTCTGCCTTGGGCGGTTCGGGTGCGACCAGTGCCGCTTCGTCGGATTGCGCCTCGTCCACGACCAGGTCCGCCTCGGCATTTTTGGCGACTTTCGCAGTCTCCTCGGCCTTGGCTTGTTCCTTGGCTTCGCGTTCTTCTTTTTCAGCCTGCTTTTTGGCTTCAGCCTTGGCTTCTTGTGCCTCCTGGGCCTCCTTGCGAGCCTTTTCCTCGGCCTCTTTCTTTGTCTTCGCGGCGGCGGCGCGCTGCTTTTTGGCTTCGGCCTTGGCTTTCTTCTCCGCGTCGGCCTTCGCTTTCTTCTCCGCTTGCGCTTTGGCTTTCCGGTCCGCCTCGGCCTTCGCCTTCTCCTCCGATTCTCGCTTGGCTTCAGCGGCGGCTTGAGCTTTGGCTTGCTCTTCTGCCTCGCGCTTGGCTTTCTCCTCAGCTTCAGCCTTCGCCTTCTTCTCGGCCTCCGCCTTGGTCCTGGCGGCGGCTGCCTCGGCCTTCGCCTTCTCTTCCGCTTCGCGCTTCGCTTTCGCGGCTGCGTCGGCTTTTGCTTTTGCCTCCGCTTCCTGGCGAGCCTTCTCCTCGGCCTCGCGCCTGGCCTTGGCTTCAGCCTCGCGCCTGGCTTTGTCCTCCGCCGCCCGCTTGGCCTCGGCTTCAGCCTCCCGTTTTGCTTTTTCCTCGGCCTCGCGCTTTGCTTTGGCAGCTGCGCGGATCCTGGCGCGCTCCTCCGCTTCGGCCTTCGCTTTGGCCGCCGCTTCGGCGCGCTCCCTTTCACGTGCCTCGCGTTTGACCCTGGCCGCTTCGACGCGCTCGAGTTTCTCGGCCTCGAGCTTGGCTTTCGCCGCCGCTGCGCGGGCCTTTTCGTCCGCTTCGCGCCTGGAACGCGCCCCTGCTTCGGCGCGCGCCTTGTCCCTGGCCTGCTGCTCCGCTTGCGCTTCCGCTTCGGCCTTCTCTAGCCGCTGCGCTTCGCGTTTGGCTTTCTGCTCCGCCTCGCGCTTGTCTTCTTCGGCTTGAGCCAAGGCGCGAGCGCGCTGCTGTTCGTCGCGTTTGGTTACGACTCTTTCTTCGGCCGTCTGATCAATAGACGGCGGATCCAGCATCAGTGCGGACCGAAGTGACGTCCACTCAAGCGGCGGGACCACCTGCTCGCTTCCGTCAGGTTCGATGAGGCGCAGTTCGGTCAATCGCGGAGGAGCGATCGCCGTTAGTCCGTCGCCGCTTTCGTCGCTCCCGTCCCCACCGGCTTGCGCGAGATCGCGTAGATCGTGACAATCAATCCGGTCAGAATCAGCGGTATCGTCAACCATTGGCCCATCGATAGACCGGTTCGCATCGCAAAGTCAGCCAGTTGCGCATCGGGCTCGCGGAAAAACTCGTTGGTAAAGCGCGCAAGGCCAATGCCAATGGTAAATATGCCGACCAGCAGCCCGGGACGATAACGCGCGCGGGTCTTCCAGAACAGCAGCAGCAGGATGATGAGCAACACCAGCCCCTCGAGACCTGCCTGGTAGAGCTGGCTTGGATGGCGCGCCACCTCACCCGCGCGCGGGTCGGGGAACACCATGGCCCAAGGCACGTCGCTTGGCCGGCCCCAAAGCTCGCCGTTGTTGAAGTTCGCTAGCCGCCCCAGGAACATGCCCATCGGCACGTTCACCGCAATATAATCGCATACGCGCAAGAACGACAGATTGCCCGAGCGCGTGACGAAAGCGATCGCAATAAGCACGCCGATCAGCCCGCCGTGAAAGCTCATCCCGCCTTCCCATACCTTGAGCACGTCGAGCGGGTTGTCCCACAGATCGGGCTGGTAGAAGATCGCATAGCCAAGCCGACCGCCAAGGATCACGCCAAGCGTGCAGTAGAAGAACAAGTCGTCGGCATGGCGCTGCGCCATCGGAGCGCCGGGCGCCTTGATCATCTTCGACACATGCCAATAGGCGAAAATCACGCCGATCAGGTAGGCGAGCGAATAGAAGCGCAGCTCGAACCAGCCGATCTTGAACAGATAGGGCCTCAGACCAAGGTCCGACCAGTAGATCGGATCGGCCGCCGCGCTGGCTGCAGCAAGTAGTGACAGCAAGGAAGTAACCTCTTAGACGTTGGCGCAAGGCCGGTCAGGCGCGCATCTGCCAGCGTCCTTGGCATAGGACGCCGGGCGGGGGAAGGCTCGCCGCACTGGCTTTTTGCGGAATGCGCTTCGGCGCGAAGATTGAAACGGCGCGCCGAGGCGAGAACGCGAGGGCGTGTATCACAATGCGAAAAAAGGAGAGGTTCGCATGCCCACCGAGCTGGACTTAGCGCTCGAGAAGATCATGGCCGGCCTGACGCAGGAGGGCCAGCCCTTCGCCACGGTGCAACGGGAGCGCGACGGGATCGAAATGCCCTCCTTCGCGGCCACTCCGCCCAGCCTTGCCCACTACTTCGCGCATTTCTGCAACGAACATAAGGATGTGCCGTTCATCGTCGATGGCGATATTCGAATGACTTTCGGACAGACCTATGCCGCAGCCGTTTGCGTCGCAGAAGGACTGGTGCAGCGTCACGGCGTGAACAAGGGCGACCGGATCGGGATCGCTGCGCGCAATTCGGCAAGCTGGATGATTGCGTTCATGGGGATCACCATGGCTGGCGGGTGCGCAACCTTGCTCAACGGATTTTGGGCGGGGGACGAACTTGCCTATGGTATCCGCCTCGCCGGATGCTCATTGGTGCTGGTCGATGCAAGCCGGGAAGAGCGCCTGGAGGGCACGGACCACCCGGCAAAGCTGGTGCGGATCGAACACGGTGCGCGCCCGGCGCAGGCGCTTGCAAATATATGGGCGAAGCCGGACGGCCATAGCCCGTCTGTGGCAATGCGAATGCTGGGCGAACTGGGCCCTGAGGACCTTGCAACCATTCTCTACACTTCGGGCTCGACCGGTCAGTCGAAGGGTGCCTATTCCGATCATCTCGGCGTCGTGTCGGGCACGCTTAGCTACGTTGCCCAGTCAGCCATGGCCAAATTCCTGCTTGAAAGCCGGGGCGAGGATGTGTCGGCGCAGCCATGCGCGCTGGTCGCAGTCCCATTGTTTCACGTGACAGGCGAAATCCCGCTATTTCTTCAGTCCTACGCGATTGCACGCAAGCTCGTCCTGATGCCGAAGTGGGATGCGCACAACGCAATGCAGCTGATGGAAGCGGAACGCGTCACCTATTTCGTCGGCGTCCCGCTCATGAGCTACGAGATTGCAACCCACCCAGAACGCGCAAAATTCGACCTGTCGGCCTGCAAGAGCTTTGCTGCAGGCGGTTCGGCCCGGCCAGTCGAACATGTGACGCGGATCAGGAATGCATTTCCCGGCGGCTTTCCGCTACTGGGCTACGGCTTGACCGAGACGAATGCCGTTGGCTGTGGCAATTTCAACGAGAACTATCTGGCCAAGCCTGGTTCGACCGGTCGCGCTTCGGTGCCGCTGGTCGATCTTGCGATCCTGGACGATGACGGCAATCCGCTGCCGCAAGGCAAGGTGGGCGAGGTTGGTATCCGCTCGGTCGCGAATTTTCGCGGCTACTGGAAGAACGAGGAGGCGACGCGCGAGGCTTTCACCACGGATCGCTACTTCCGCACCGGCGACCTGGGCTATCTCGACGAAGACGAGTATCTGTATATCGTCGACCGCAAGAAGGACATTATCATCCGCGGGGGCGAGAACATTTCGTGTATCGAAGTCGAGGATGCGATCTATGCGCACGAGGATATTTCCGAATGCTCGGTCTTCGGGTTGCCCGATGATCGCTTCGGCGAAGTGCCGGCGGCAGTCATAAGGGTGAAGCAGGGCCACGAGCCCGTGTCCCCGGCGGACCTTCGCGCATTTTTGCTGACCCGCATCGCCCCCTTCAAGGTGCCCATGGAAGAGCATATGTTCCCGACGCATGAAAATCTGCCGAGGCTCGGCACGCAGAAAATCGACAAGAAGAACTTGCGCGAAACCTACACTCGGCAGATGGCCAACGCCTGATCCGACCAGGGACCGGCAATCGGCCTCATACTTTCGACGAAAAGGTGCCGATGACCGAATGGAAACTTTCGACCCGGCGGGTGCCGCGTCAGCGCGCGATCATTGATCGCCGTGGGCTTGCAACCACTATCGGCGATCTGGCCGAAGCTAAAGGCGAAGCGGCCCGCCCCGCGATCATAGCAACCCTGCGCGATGCACTGGCAGCGGGCCGCGCGGAGCTGGAGCAGCGGCTCGCCGTGCGGCCATCTGCAGGGCATGAATGCGCGCTGGGCCACGCTCTGCTGACCGACCAGTTGGTGCGGGTCGTCCACGACCATGTCGTTACTCACGTCTTTCCGACCGGCAATCGCACCAAGGCTGAACGGCTCGCCCTGCTGGCCGTCGGTGGGTACGGGCGTGCGGAAATGGCACCGCATTCCGATATTGATATCGCCTTTGTCACTCCGATGAAGCGCTCGCCCTGGTGCGAGAATGTGATCGAGGCGATGCTCTATATCCTGTGGGACCTGGGCCTTACGCTGGGCCATTCGAGCCGCACCATTGCCGATACGCTGGCCATGGCCCGCCAGGATATCACGACCCGCACGGCGCTGCTCGAAGGGCGGTTCGTCTGGGGCGACCAGAGCGTCTACGACGAGCTTCGCACCCGCTTCTGGCGCGAAGTGGCCAGCGGCAGCCACAGCGAATTCGTTGCCGACAAGCTGGCCGAGCGCAACGCCCGCCACCAGCGCATGGGCGACAGCCGCTACGTCGTCGAACCCAATGTGAAGGATGGCAAGGGGGGGCTGCGCGATCTCCAGACACTTTACTGGATCGGCAAGTATATCCACCGGGTCCAGAGCGCATCCGAGCTGATCGACGTCGGCCTCTTCACCCGCCCGGAATATCGCAGCTTTCGCCGGGCGGAGAACTTCCTGCTCGCGGTGCGCTGTCACATGCATTTCGTCACGGGTCGCGCGGAAGATCGCCTGACGTTCGATCTCCAGCGCGAAGTCGCGGCGCGAATGAACTTTGCCGAGCGGCCGGGCAGGAGTTCGGTCGAACGGTTCATGCAATACTACTTCCTGCAGGTAAAACGGGTCGGCAGCCTTACAGGCGTCTTCCTTGCGCACATCGACGAGGAAGCGCGGAATGCGGGCAAGGATGCAGGGCCCTCGCGCGAAGTTGGCGGGTTTCGCATCGAGGGAGGCCGCATCAGGGCGCCGCGCGATGACTGGTTTCGCGAAGAGCCGCTACGCCTGATCGAGGTGTTCCGGATTGCCGAGTCAGAGGGGGTAGAGATCCACCCCGAGACCATGCGCATGGCCGATCGTGACCAGCGCCGGATAGACCGTGCGGTGCGCAAGGATGTGCGCGCCAATGCCATGTTCCTCGATCTGCTCGCAGGCAGGCGCGATCCCGAAACCGCGCTGCGCTGGATGAACGAAGCGGGGGTCTTCGGGCGCTTCGTCCCCGATTTCGGTCGGGTTAATGCGCAAATGCAGTTCGACATGTATCATCACTACACCGTGGATGAACACACGATCCGCGCCATCGGGCTGCTCAGCCGGATTGAGCGCGGTCTGCTCGAACATGATCATCCGCGCGCGAGCCGCTGGATCCACAATGTTTCCTCGCGCCGGGCGCTCTATGTCGCGGTGCTGCTGCACGATATCGCCAAGGGCCGCGGCGGTGATCATTCGGTGCTGGGCGCCAGTATCGCACGGCGCCTGTGCCCTCGCTTAGGCCTCACTCCTGCAGAAACCGAATTGGTCGAATGGCTGGTCCTCGATCACCTGCTGATGAGCCACACCGCGCAAAAGCGAGATCTGACCGATCCAAAGACAATCGAGGATTTCGTCGCCGAAGTGAAGACACTCGATCGGCTGCGCAATCTCGCGATCCTTACCACGGTGGACATTCGCGCGGTCGGTCCCGGAACCTGGAACAACTGGAAGGGCCAGCTGCTTGGCGAGTTGTTCGATGCCGCCGAAGAAAGATTGAGGCTGGGCCACAAGCGCAAGGGCCGCGCCGCCCGGATCGCTGCGCGGAAGGCGGACGTCGCCGAATTGCTCGGCGATCAGGCCGCGCTGGTGGAGGAGGTCGGATCGCTGCTGCCCGAAGCCTACTGGATAGCCGAGCCCGAAGACGTGATTGCCGACAACCTCGTCCAGTATGAAGCGGCGCATGCCAAGAGCGAGGCACTCTCGATCCACTGTGCGATCGACGAAGAACGCGGCGCCACGCGCATCAGCGTCCTGGCGCCCGATCATCCCGGGCTTTTTTACCGGATTGCGGGCGGCATTCACCTGGCCGGGGGAAACGTCATCGATGCCCGCATCCATACGGCGGCCAACGGTTATGCCGTCGACAACTTCCTCGTGCAGGATGCCGAAGGTGCGCCATTGCGTGAAGACATACGTATCGAGCGGCTGAAGGAAGGCATTCGCGATGCTCTGCTGGCGCGCGTGGAGCTGGTCCCGCGTCTGGCCGCCCGCCCGCTTTCGCATTCGCGCGCAAAGGCTTTCTCGGTCAGCCCGGCCGTTGTCTTCGACAATTCGGCCTCGAACCACTTTACGGTGATCGAGGTGACCGCCCGCGATCGCCCGGCGCTGCTCAATCGGCTCGCCCATGTGCTCTACCAGGCGAACCTGATAGTGCAGTCTGCGCATATCACCGCCTATGGCGAAAGCGCTGCCGACACGTTCTACGTAACCGACCTTACAGGTGCGAAGATCACCGCGCCCGAACGCCTAGCCGAAATCGAGCGGGCGCTACTCGAAGCGGCCAGCGATGCGCGGCAAAAACGCCACGAAGAGGCGCTAAAGCGCTCCAGTGCGCGCGGATAAGGTTGCAAATTAAAGACTCGCCGATAAGGGCGGCGGCCTACTTGTTTTTGGGAGAGAACAACCATGATCCGTCGCGCCCCCAGCTGCGCCCCCCGCCGCACCTATAGCCGCACCTATAGCCGCGCGCCCGTTCGCGCCCTTGCAGCGCTGCTCGCCAGCACCTGCGCCCTCGCCCCCTTCACCGCCCACGCCCAGCAAGAAGCGCCGGGCGAGGACGAGCCCGCCGTCTCCGATGCCGTTAGTGCCGGACAGCCTGACACAGTGCCCGAGCGCCGCAGCGCGCTTGATACAATCAGCGAGATCATCGTCACCGGGACCAAGACGCAGGATCCCGAAGACGTGCAGGACGTGGCGCTGGCCGTGACCGCGTTCAACGCCGACACGCTCGAAGCCTACAAGATCCGTGATATTCAGGGTCTGCAGTTTCAGGCGCCCAATGTCAGTCTCGATCAGGTGGGCACCAGCCGCGGAACGGCGAACTTCTCGGTCCGCGGTCTCGGCATCAATTCCTCGATCCCGTCGATCGATCCGACCGTCGGCGTGTTCGTCGATGGGGTCTATCTCGGTATCAATGGCGGCGTCGTCTTCGACTTGTTCGACCTCGACAGCGTGGAAATCCTGCGTGGTCCGCAAGGCGTCCTGTTCGGGCGCAACGTGACTGGCGGCGCCGTGGTCATCAACACCGGCAATCCTACGGAAGAATTCAGCGGCAAGGTTCGCGCAGCAGTCGACGGCCCGCTGGTCGATGGCGGGCGCGGCGGCGCGAACTACACCGCCAGCGCCGTCCTTTCCGGCCCGATCATCGAAGATACGCTGCTGTTCAAGGTCGGTGCCTATTACAACAATGACGAGGGCTACTTCACCAACCTGTTCGACGGCTCGAATCATGGCGAAGCGGAGACAAAAATCCTTCGCGGCGCGCTCGAGGGGCGCTTCGGCGACCTGATGATCCGCGGCAAGCTCGACTATTTCGAGAGCGAAGGCGATGGCCCCTCGGCCCAGAACCGCGGCACATTCGATCGCGAGACCTTCGATTTTGCGATCGACGAGCCGGGCGAATACACTAACGAAATCTGGACGGGGTCGCTGACCGCTGAGCTGGATATCGGTCCGGGAACGCTGACCAATATCTTCGGCTATCGCGATTATCAGGCGACGACCGTTGGCGATATCGACGCGCTTCCCGCCTTCCTGTTCCATTCCGATACCGAGACGGTGCAGGATCAGATTTCCAACGAGCTGCGTTACGCCATCTCGACCGACAATTTCGATCTGACCGTCGGGGGCTTCTACTTCGATCAGAACCTGGCCTATACCGAGATCCGGGACATTCCCCCCTCCACTCCGCTCACCTTTTTTGGCGGCGGACGTCAGAACCACGAAGTGATCGGGGTATTTGCCAACGCGCAGGTTTACCTGACCGATTCCCTCTCGATCATCGGGGGTTTGCGCTGGAACCAGGAGACGAAGGACGCGGAGATTACCTTTATCCGCCCGCGTCCCGAATGTTCGGTGGTCGACGAGACCTGCCCGATCAGCGGTACCAACGCGTTCATTCCGGGCGAGGAAAACGGCTTTGCCGACGATGTGCGGTTCCGCAACCTCTCGCCCAAGGTCGGCTTCCAGTATGAATGGAACGACAGCCAGATCTACGGCCACTGGAGCCGCGGCTTTCGTTCGGGCGGTTACAATTTCCGCATCACGAATATCCCGGTCTTCCAGCGTGCGGTCAACGAAACCGGCAACTTGTTCTTCGATGAAGAGCAGGTCGACACGTTCGAGCTGGGCGGCAAGTTCCAGACGCCCGATGGCGCGTTCACGCTGAATCTCGCGGGTTACCGGACAAAGGTTCAGGATATGCAGCGCGAAGTGAACCTTTCTGATCCGGGCGCGGGCGTGGTTCAGAACATTCTCAACACCGCCGATGCAACCATCACCGGGTTCGAGGCCGAAGCCCGCATGCGCGTGTCGGACTCGCTGATCGTCACCGCCAACATCGGCCTGATCGACGACGAATATGACGAGATTCTGTTCGATATTTCCGGCGACGGGGTGATCGACGACGACGATCTCGATCTGCGCCTGCCGCGCGTGCCCGAAGTGACCTGGGGCATGGGCGTGATCCACGAATTGTTACTCGGCGATGGCGAAATCCTGACCCGTGTGAACTACCAGTTCCGGGACGAATTCGCTTACACCGACGACAATTTCGGCTGGATCCAGGACATCTCGAACCTCGAGGCGAACATCACCTGGGTCACCCCGCTCGAAGGGTTTTCGTTATCGGTCTACGGTCGCAACCTGCTCGACGAGGTGCAGGCAGGCGGTGATACGCAGGTGCCCTTCGGCGGCCCGCGATCAAACGGCGTGCAGACCCCGTTCCAGCAATTCCCGGGTGCCGGTACGTTCTCCCCGCTCCAGCGCGGTCGCAACATCGGGGTCGAGGCTTTGTTCGAGTTCTGATCGACACACTCGACGGCCTGAAAAAAGGGGCGCTTCGCACGATGCGGGACGCCCCTTTTTGCTAGCGAGACATGTTCGATAAAGCCTGGCTCAGGATCGCTGCCCGAACAGGGCCGTCCCGACCCGCACGTGTGTTGCACCCAGTTGCACGGCGGTTTCATAATCGCCGCTCATTCCCATGCTCAGCCCCTCGACGCCGTTGTCATGCGCCAGTTTGGCGAGCAGTGCGAAGAACGGTGCGGGTTCGGTATCGGCAGGAGGCAGGCACATCAGTCCTGCCACTGGAATGTCAGCATCGCGAACCTTGGAAAGGAATGCGGGCACTTCGGCGATGGGGCAGCCGCCCTTCTGGCCTTCGTCGCCGATATTGACCTGCACGAAGCACGGGACGCGCCGCCCCGCTTTGTTCATTGCTTTTGCGAGCGCTTTCAGCAAACTGCCTCGATCGAGCGAATGGATCGCATCGAACGCTGCAACCGCTTCGTCCGCCTTGTTCGATTGCAGCTGACCGATCAGATGGAGCTGCGCCTCGGGATAGCGCTCACGCAAACCGGGCCATTTCGCTTGCGCTTCCTGCACCCGGTTCTCGCCGAAGACGCGATGCCCGGCGGCAAGTAGCGGCGCGATCTGTTCAGCCGGGCGGGTCTTGCTGACGGCAATCAGCGTCACGTCTTCGGGTTTCCGGCGCGCAGGCTTGCAGATGCGGGCGATATTGGCTTCGACGGCGGCGAGGCGGGCGGTGGCGCTTTCCATAGATAGGTGGCTATAGCCACAGCCATGCGCGGCGACCAATCCCTGCCTCATCTTTGGCTTATCAGCGACGCGCGAAATGATGCGGTTCTGGAGGACGCGCTGGAGAAGTTGCCGCGCGGGAGCGGCTTCATCTACCGCCACCACCACCTGAGCGAAACCGAGCGCTATCGTCGGTTTCTCGACCTGCAGCGCCATGCAAGGGCGAAGGCACACCGAACGATCCTCGCCGATAGTGCCCTTACCGCGCGCGAATGGGGGGCGGAGGGGATTTATGGTGCGCCGCGCGCATTATGGCCGCGTCGCGCAGGACAGCTTCGGCTCGCAACCGTGCACGACCTTGCTGAGATCGGCCTTGCGAACCAGCTTGGCGCAGATGCGGCGCTGCTTTCGCCGGTGTTCGCCACGCGCTCGCATCCCGGTGAAGCGGTGCTTGGTCCGGTGCGCTTTCGCCTGCTGGCGCGTCATGCGAGGATGCCGGTAATCGCGCTTGGCGGGATGGACTTGGCAAAAGGGCGTGCATTGCGCTGGCCACGCTTGGCGGCGATTGACGGGCTCAGCCATGGGTCAGGCGAAGACTTCAATCCGCCGCAGTCCGCTTGACCGCACGCGCCCAAGGATTCATGCTGTGTTCTCGTTTACCGAGACAAGGTTCGACCTCATGGCCACCCGCGCCGCTTCGCCCCGCAATGCCAGCCGCCAGTCGCAGGCCGAATGGCGCCTGGCCTTTCGCCGTTCGCTCAAACGCGCGGTCCAGATGGCGGGCGCGGCGCTGCTGGCCGGATTGACCGTGTTCCTGACGCTGGCGCTGGCAAGCTATACCCAAACCGATCCAAGCGTGACGACCGCAGCGTCCGATGCGCAGATCGCCAACTGGATGGGGCGTCATGGTGCATGGTGGGCGGAGCGGATCCTGTTCCTGTTCGGCCTGCCCGGCGTGCTGATCCTGCCATGGCTCGCTCTTTCCGCCCGGCGATTGTGGCGTGCGGCCGAGCGCGAGCCGAGCGCTGCGCCGACCCGCTGGTGGCTGCCAAGTGCGCTGCTGCTCGCGGCAATGATTTTGCTCGGAACGGTGCTGACGCTTGCTTTGGACGACGCAGGCTGGTCGCTTCCCGCGCAAGCGGGCGGGTTCGCGGGCTTGCTCGGCGGACGCGCGACCGAAGCGCTCGCAACGCTTGTGGGCGGGGAATTCGCCGGTTGGGTGACGCTCGCCCTCGCTCTGCTCGCGCTCGCAATTGCCACAGCCTGTCTTACCCGGGTGTTCGCAATCGACTGGCGCGTGCTGCTCACCCTTCCGCGCGCGATCACCCAGCGCATCGCTGAGCACCGGAATCGCGACATCCAGCCGCAGGATCGGGACACAACCGTCCGCCGCGCGCACGCCCAATCTCCCGCAGGAACGCCACGCGGGGTCGACGAAACGCCCCAACTCGCTGCGACGCAACAGCGCCGGGTGCCTGAGATCAGCGATCCCTCCGCTCCGCCGCGCCGCGCCGCGCCTGCAGAAGCCAAGCAGCGCGACATGTTCGCAACGTACGAGCTTCCCAGCCTCGAGCTGCTGGCCGAACCATCGCACGACACCGCGCCCGTACTCGACAAGCTGGCGCTCGAACGCAATGCCCGCCTGCTCGAAACCGTGCTGGAGGACTTCAACGTCAAGGGCGAGATCACCGCGGTACGCACCGGCCCGGTCGTCACGATGTATGAGCTGGAGCCAGCTCCGGGCATCAAGGCCAGCCGCGTCGTCGGGCTGGCTGAGGACATCGCGCGCAACATGAGTGCGATCAGCGCACGGGTCGCTCCGATACCGGGCAAGACCGTGATCGGGATCGAACTGCCCAATGCCGACCGTCAGACCGTGATGTTGCGCGAACTCGCCGCAAGTGCCGATTTTGCCGACGCGAAGGGAAACCTGCCCATGATCCTGGGCAAGGATATTGCAGGCGAAGCGATCATTGCCGATCTGGCCGCAATGCCGCACCTTCTGGTCGCGGGCACGACCGGTTCGGGCAAGTCGGTCGGGCTGAACTGCATATTGCTGTCACTCCTATACCGTTTTACGCCTGAGGAGTGCCGTCTGATCCTGATCGATCCCAAGGTGCTGGAGCTGAAGAGCTACGATGATATTCCCCACCTTCTCTCACCAGTCGTCACCGAACCTGCGAAGAGCGTGCGGGCGCTCAAATGGGCGGTCGGAGAGATGGAGAACCGCTACCGCATGATGAGCGCGGTCAATTCGCGCAACATCAATTCCTTCAACGAAAAGGTTCGCGCGGCCGCTGCCAAGGGCAAGCCGCTCGGCCGCCGGGTCCAGACCGGTTTCGATCCCGAAACGGGCGAGCAATTGTTCGAAGAAGAGCAGCTCGACTACCAGCCGCTCGCGCAGATCGTGCTGATCGTCGATGAACTGGCCGATCTGATGGTGACGGTCGGCAAGGAGATCGAGGTCCTGATCCAGCGCCTCAGCCAGAAAAGCCGCGCGGCGGGCATCCATCTGATCATGGCGACCCAGCGCCCCAGCGTCGATGTCATTACCGGCGTTATCAAGGCGAACCTGCCCACGCGCATCAGCTTCAAGGTGACAAGCCGGATCGACAGCCGCACCATCCTGGGCGAGCAGGGGGCCGAACAGCTGCTGGGCAAGGGCGACATGCTTTACAAGCCCAATACCGGTGCGATGGTTCGCGTACACGGCCCGTTCGTGAGCGACGAAGAGGTCGAGGCGGTCGCCAATTTCTGGCGCGCACAGGGCTCGCCCGACTATGTCGATGCCGTCACCGAAGAGCCCGAAGATGGCGGAGGGCTGACCTTCGAGGACGAGTTCACCGCTTCCGACAACCCGGAGGAGCGCAAGTATCGCCAGGCCTGCCAGATCGTGATCGAAAATCAGAAGGCGAGCGGCAGCTGGCTCCAGCGCCAGATGGGCGTGGGCTACAATACGGCCGCGAAATGGATCGAGCGGATGGAGAGCGAAGGGCTGGTCGGACCCGCCAACCATGTGGGTCGCCGCGAAATCTTCCGCGACTCCGAAGGCAACCCGATCTGATTTGAGCGATGCGAGGAGAGGCATGCACCCCGCCCAGCCCCGCATATTCGCATGGTTGATGCTGGCTGAAAGGCGGGGCAGCACGGCCCCGCCCTTCACCCGCGATCCTTCAGCCTTCTTCGGCTTCGTCCGCAGCGCTCAGATCTTCGCGTCTCAGCGCGGTGCGCTCAGCGATGGCCGCCGCGCTTTGCGTTTGCTGCGCGTCCGTCGCGGGCACGAGGCCAATGCCTTCAAGCGGACCGCCCGCGCTCCAGCTCTGCTGCCATTGCGACAGGAATTCCAGCAGGTTCGGCGTCACGTCCAGATGCGCTTTCTTGACATAGATGTAGAGCCCGCGCGAGGCTGGATAGCTGCCATCGGCGATCGTTTGCGCAGAGGGTTCGACCCCATTTACGGGCAGGCCCTTCACCAGTTCGCCATTCTCTTCGAGATAGGAATAGCCAAAGATGCCTATCGCGCGCGGGTTGTTCGCCACCTTGCGCACGATGACGTCGTCCTGCTCGCCCTGGTTCAAATACGCATCGTCGCCGCGCAGCGAATGGCAATTGCGCTCAAACGCCTGTTCGTCGCCTGCTTCGAGCGCAGCCATCGCCGCGTTCTTACGGCAGGCGGGCTCCATGATGACGTCTAGCAAGGCATCGCGCGTGCCTGACGTTTCCGGGGGACCATAGACCAGAATCGATTCAGCAGGCAGGTCTTCGGCGACATCCGACCAGGTGACAGCCTGCTGCTCGTCGCCAAACGGATTTGCCGCCAAAGCGGAATAGATGATTTCCGGTGTCAGCTCGAGCTCGATCCCCTCATCGATCGCAGAGACGAACACAACACCGTCGCGCCCGATCTTGATCTCGATGATTTCGGAGACACCGTTGTTCGTGCAGCGGTTGAATTCGGTCTCGGTCATACGGCGCGAGGCGTTGACGATGTCGGGTGTGTCGGGTCCTTCACCGGCGCAGAATTCCTCGATCCCCTCGCGCGTGCCGGTTGACACGATCACGGGTTCGGCCGCACCTTCAATGGCTGCGGCAAAATCCTGGGCAACGCGCTGCGCAAACGGATATACGGTTGAGGAACCGACGATTGAAATCGCTTCGTCAGTGACCTGTTCCTCCCCGTCGC
>JAZBPE010000107.1:0-7744 GCA_036353345.1 Erythrobacter sp.
CGAAAGCTTTTTGCTTGGTCTTTCGTCATGAGGTTGTTAGCGACGTGCCGTCGAGAGATGGTTGGCTTGTTTTTGGGTAGGGCAACTGGAAGACACTCCCGGATCATCACGCAGTATATGAGGTAAAGTGTGGACAAGCCGTCAGCAGTCCGTTTGCTTGTAGCAGCGCTGGTTATCTTCGCATCGCTCAATGTGTCCAGCACCCTTTGGGCACAGGAGGCTGTTCCAGCTCCCGCAGGCGAAACCCTTCCTGCAGTGGCGCTCCCCGAATACCGGGTCAATCCCGGCGACGAACTCCAGATCAGCGTATGGCGTGAAGATCAGCTCCAGCGCACCGCTCGGGTGCTGCCCGACGGGACGCTCAGCTTCCCGCTGGTGGGAAGGATCGAGGGGGCGGGGCGAACCACCAGAGAGATTGAAGCGGCGATCTCTGCGGGCCTTGCCAGCAAATATGTAGATGGCGAAGTTCCTGACGTGACGGTTGCCGTTGCGCAGACGAGCGGCTTGCAGTTCTCCGTCATCGGCAAGGTGCGCTCGCCGGGGACATTCACACCCGGCCGTTATCTCACCCTGCTTGAGGCGCTCAGCCTTGCAGGCGGCGTCGACGAGTTTGCGAGCCTCGACAATGTGGTGGTTGTGCGCAAATCGGGGGACAGCCTGGTGGTCATCCCGGCAAAGCTATCGGATATCCTGCGCAGTCGGTCCGTGAGCACCAGAGCTGTGAACGCCCTGCCGCTCATCCGCAGCGGCGATACGGTCATTGTTCCTTGAGCATGAGCGGACGCTTTCCTGCGGGCGAACGGGAAAGTCTGCGAGCCCGGCACGGGGCCATACACTCGCTGGCAAGCGCACCTGTCGCCATCACAGCGTTAACCTGATAGCAGCCGAAGCAGAACGAGCGCGCGGATGAAGGGCCCATGATGCACAAGACTTCAGGAATCCGAGGAGCGGCCTTTCGACCTGCGCGCAGTCCGCGTGCATCGATCAGCAGCGGCGTCAGCAGCCTCGCGGTTGGGCGCTCGCTTGGTTTGCGGGTGCTCCCCTGTCTTTTTGCGGGCTGCGTCCTGGTTGCCGTTCCCGAAAACCTTGTGCGGGCCCGGGATGGCAGAACTGGGGTCCCGCACGTCACGGTCGACCTGGCCGGCGATACCGGGCCAGAAGAGCCTGCACTATCTCCCAAGGCGGCAAGCTTGCGCTCGCGTGTCGGGCAGCAGTCTGAAGATCGCGTTGGCGACAAGACATTTATCAGTGACCTCAGTCCCGGCAACGCGACGCTGGTGGCTTTGCTGCTCCCCGAGTCAGGCGAAAGCTACACAGACGCCTCGGCAATCGTCGAAACGCGAGATGCTGCCTTACCGGTCGCCGCGTTCAGCGCTGCTCGAATCCAGGCGGATTTCGAGTGGGACGGGAACGCCGGTGAACATCATTTGGAATCGCGCTCGAAGGCAGAGAAGTTGGGGGCGTCCCCGCAACCTCGTGTGGCCATCAGCCCATTGGACAGCGTCGAAGACCAGCAGGCTTCAGCGCGGTCGTTCGCGGCTGTTCATGGAAAGGCTTTGCGCGAAGGGGGTGCCGGGAGCGTAGGGGCGGGGCCCAGGATCGCGTATGCGCCGCTTCCGCTCGATGCTGTGCCGGGCGAGATCGAGGTAACCTATGGCACTGCGGTGCACGCCCTTGATGCGGCCAGTGTTCCTGTCTCGCTTGCTCTCGAAGCGGTTACCGCGAGTGATTTTGCTGCGCCGCGCCCGCACGATTTGCCCGTTCCGCTGCAGATAGCGCACCTTCCTGAAGCGGGTCTCCCAAAGTCCGAGGGTTCCGACCTGGCAGAGGTAAGAGTTGTGTCTTACGACGCTGCTCGCCCTCCCTTTGGTGGTGAAGAGGCCGACGGGCTGGCGCCTTTGGCAGTGCCAGCTTCCAACTTCGAATGGGCCCCAGTCGACCCTGTTCAAACCGGCGTTTCACTCGGTCTCGATCTTGCGTCTGGCTCTCGTGATGTTCCGACCAAAGCCGCGTTAGATCAAACCATTGGGCCGATTAAGAGCGGGGAAGGGCAGGCTGCTCACCAGGATGCTGTCGTCTTCCCTGATCTTAGGCATTCAGAAGAGCCCCTTCGTGCGTCCAGCGTTCCCGGAATGACGGGTGCGAACGGTTTCGTGGCGCCGCACGGGCACGGATTGCCCACTTCGCCTCTGACAATTCGCCTTTCCATGGGACATCCTGCAAGGCTTGAGGATACCGAACTCCTGGAAGTGAGGCTCATGTCTCACGTCCCCGCTCGCTCTGATTCCTTGGGTGTAGAAGACGCCGGCGCGCCTGCGCTTCCCCGGGCATCATCTGCTTTTCTTGAATCGCCACCAGTCGATTTTGTTCAAGCAAGCAACCCGCCGGGTCTGGATCCCGTTTTTGGAGCCGACAACGCTCCGGCCCACGCCGCATTCGAGCAGGACATCGTACCTGAGGCGGGGCGGGAAGGGCGGGCTGCCATGGCCATGGCTTCTGCACTGACACCGCAAGAGGAAGCGCCGTGGACCCCTGACGGGGCCATGGATATTCCCGAGCAGATCAGGCTCGGGACATTGGTCGAGCTTTTGAGCGAACGGTTCGAGCCTGACGAGCTGGAGCGGTTCAGAAGGTCGCCGGCATTCGGGGCCGACGTTCCGGCCAGCATGCTCAAGCGGGCGGGGATACTGGTCGCTTCCAACTCTGCAAGCGATGCTCTTGTCATCAACCTTGCTGGCATGCAGGCGTCTCCGACAGGCGGCGCGGGGCTTGCGCGTGCCGACGACGGGGGAGGGACGGATGGCTTCCTGGGGCTGAGCCAGAGCCTGGTCGCGACAGCATCGGCAGGTTTTGACAGCAACCCCTTTCTGGGCGCGTTCGATGATACCGCAGCCGCGTCGATCCGCTTTCAGCTCGCACCAACCTTGTCCCGCTCGACTGAGCGCAATACTTTTCGCATTACAGGACGTGCCGAGCACATCGAATATCTTGGAAATTACGATTCGCTCCAGAACTTCGGAGCTGATCTTGCCGCTTCTCACCGCGCGAGCGAACGCCTCGAGATTGATGCAGGGCTGACCTTCCAAAGCAATATCCTTGCAACCAATCTTGCCAACCCGTTCTTTGCCGACGACCTCGACCCGGGGGCTCCGCTTCCGCCGACCGGCAACGACATCACCGTGCTTGGCCAAGGGCAGAGGCGCACGCAATATGGCGCTGATGCAGGGCTCACCTACACGTTGAGCGAGCGGGATCAGCTGCGTTGGTCCCTGACCGGGCGCGCAGACCGGTTTGACGGGGACAGGCTGGTCGAATCCAATTTCCTTGCACAGCAGCTTCAATATTCGCGGCAGCTCGATGAAGGGTTCTCGATCGGCGCTCTGGTCGATGCCAGCCTGATTGACTTCGTAGGCGCGGCAGGCGGCAGCGCTCGAACGATTACTCCGCAGCTGCAGGTGCGCGCCGCGCTCTCGCCCCGGCTCGAGGCAACCGGGAGTGTGGGGCTGGCGATCACGCGCCTCGAATTCGGCGATCTTGAAGATACGACCAGTGCGCTTGCCGGCAATCTGTCGCTGTGCAACCGCAGCGAACGGGTCAGTCTGTGCATCAACGGATCGCGTCAGGTGCTTCCTGCCGCTATTGGCGGTGCTCTGCTTCAGACCACGGCCGGTGTGTCCTATTCGCTCCGGGTGTCCGAGCGCGACACGCTGCAGATCAGCGGAAATTATGCGACGGCCTCGCAGCCTGTCACGGATGTCATTGGACCGAACGATTTTGAGAGCATTAACGGGTTTGCGCGCTATGAGCGTCAACTCGACGAGCGCTTGCGCCTGTTCGTCAGCGCAGGCTATCTGAACACGTCAGGCAATCGTCCGGTCGACGCTACGAACATTCAGGCGCTGGTCGGCATAACCTTCGATCTGGGACGGTCCCGATGAGAGACGACGAGTACGAAGCCTCCGGCGCCCAGGGCGGCAATCTGCTTATGCAATTGCCCGCCATACTGCGCGAGCGCTGGCTCCTGGTCATCATTCCCGCGCTTGTGCTGTCGATTGTCGGGATTGCTGCAGCCTATATCTTGCCGACAGTCTATCGCTCCACGGCAACGCTGCTCGTTGAATCGCCGCAATTGCCGGAGGACGTGCTCGGCGATCAGGGCGTCGATATCATCGATCAGCGGATCGCGAAGTTTCGTCAGCAGGTGCTGAGCCGTCCGCGGCTCATCGAGCTGATCCAGAAGCACCGTCTCTATACCGACGAACGCGCCACACGTTCTTTGTCCGAGATTATCGAGGACATGCGCGACGCGACCAGCATCGAGCCGGTGTCCGCGCAGTTCCAGCGCCGCGCAGGTCGGTCGACCACCATCGCTTTTTCGCTGAGCTTCGACTACGAGACGGCGTCTCTGGCCCAGGCGGTGGCCCAGGACATGACCGAGCAGGTTCTTCTGCTCGACGCCACCAAAAGCTCCGAGCAAGCCGAAAGCACGGTTCAGTTTCTGTCCGACCAGGCTGCCGCTCTGCAAACCCAGATCGCCGATGCGGAGAGCCTCATCGAGCAGATCAAGGCGCAGAACGGCCTTGCCCTGTCCAATCCCGGGATGATGGCAATGGGTGGAAACAGCGGCAGTTTCGATGTCCAGATCATTGCGTTGCAGCGCGACAATGCCCTTCTTCAAGCGCAGCGCGCCGCCCGGCAAACGGCAGCCGAGCGTGACCCGATCGTCGCGGCGGCGGAAGCCGATCTGGCCGCGGCGCAGGCCCGCTATTCCGAAGACCATCCCGATATCGCGATTGCCAAGCGGCGCCTGCGTGAGGCCGAGCGACTGGCTGCCAGCAACCAGGCCAAGCTCCCGCCTGATACGGTTGACCAGCAGATTGCCGCCAACAACGCACAGATCGAAGCCTTGCGGGAGATGAAGGCGCAGGAACTCGGCAGGCTTTCCTCAGCCCAGAGCGCGATGGCACAAGCTCCGCTCATCGAGCAGCAGATTGCCCAGGAGCAGCAGAAGCTCGATCTGTTGAACGAGCAGTATGAAAATGTGTCGACCCGGCTGATGCAGGCACAAGGTAGTGCCCGTGCGGAGAGCGAACAGAAAGGCGAGCGCTTGTCGGTGATCGATCCTCCGGTCGTAGCGGACGAGCCCATCTCTCCCAATCGGCCGCTGCTGATTGCAGGTGGCCTTGCGGCAGGGCTGGGCGCAGGCCTTCTGCTCGCGCTCGCTGTAGAACTGTTCTTCAGGCCTATCCGCGACATGGCAGACATTCAGGCCGTCACCGGCACCATGCCTCTCGTCGCGATCCCGACCATCGGAGAACCTGCCGAAGGTTTCTGGAAACGCGCCACGTCTCTGTTCACCCGGAGCAGGGGGCGTCTGGAAGCGTCCGGTTAGCCAGCGAGTGAACCACATTTCGAAACGGCAGCGCCCCATGCGCTCATGTCTTCGCCGGAGTCCCTTCTTTTGCAGCTAACACAATCCCTGACGATGATCCCGATGCCGGAGGTGAGCCCTGCGCTCGTCGGTTTCTCGGAGCGCGATATCCGGGCCCGGCCGTTCAAGCTTCTGCGCACCTTGCTCAGTCGGCAACTGGCTGGCGAGGGCTACAAGGTCATCGGCGTGACCTCGCCTTCGCCCCATGCAGGCAAGTCGTTCCTGTCCTCCAATCTTGCGGCTGCCATGAGCCGGGTCGCGAGCGACAAGATCGTTCTTGCCGACTTCGATCTTCAACGCGCGAGCATTGCAGAGCTGTTCGGTATCGTCGATCCGCCCGGCATCTCCGAGTATCTCGGAGGAGAGGTGCATGGATTGACGCCACTTTTGCGGCGGGTCGAGGATACCGATCTTTTGATCGTTCCGTCCTTCCTGGGGCTGGACAATTCTGCGGAATTGCTTGCCGGAGGGCGCCTCTCCCGGCTTATTGCCGAAATGCGGGCCTTTGCAGGTGAAGGAACCGTCATCTGCGACCTTCCCCCCCTTTTCGTGAGTGATGACGCTCTGCTCGTGGCACAGCATCTCGACGGCGTTCTCATGGTCGTCGAGCAGGGCGTTACGACCAAGAAGCAACTCCAGGCCTCGATTGAAATGATCTATCCTACCAAACTGGTGGGCACGGTCTTCAACAGATATGCGGGAGGCTTTGGCAACCCCTATGGATACGACGGTTCCTATGGGTCTTACTACTGATGCCAATCGCTGGCATTGCGCCGAATTCCTACCTCCCCGCGGGATCTGAAGAGGCCGCCGTCGCATAATCGTTAGTTTGATCAAGGGTCGTCATTGATTTACACGTCCGGCGCGATCCGCCCGGACGAGGGCGCCGCCGCCCGTATGTAAAACATTCGCCGTAGTAATACGCTTTGCCGAGGCATCGATCCTCACCACGTCAGGAACGCACTCCGGCGTGCCGGGTGTTCAGGCAAGGGTGCAGATCGATGCAAAGCTCAGTGTGCCATCCAGTTTCGGTGTTGTCGCGTGCTAGCAAACTGTCCCGACTCGATCCGATCGGAGGCTTTCGCCAGTTTATGTGCGGCACCTCACTGCCGAATCACATTGCTCCGTACAAAGAGGATATTTCTGGTCACTGATGCGAGGCGCAGACCAGGCTGGTGAGGGCCCCTCGTCGCGCCATGGGTGTCACACGCGGTAGGAGAGGGCGGTGTCATTACTACTGCACCTTTGCGCAAGGAAATATCAGCCGGCACTCAGTTTGCTGCGCTGCCGCAGCGCAATTGTGCAGATGCGAAAAAAACCCCGTTCTTTGGTTGACTCGGCGGCGGGGTCTGTTAACTCCCTGTTACGAGTGTTCACGTAAGTGCGCATATCCGGGGTCGCTAACTAACCATTTTCGGGCGTGCGATTGATCTCGTTGCCTGTTTGCAATGAAACCTATTGGGGAACGTCTATGAAGAAGATTCTTGCGATCTCGTGTGCTGCTATGGCGGCTGCGGCAATGCCCGTCTCCGCGAATGCGGCGTCGCTTATCGAGGGTGAGTCGATCACTTGTTCGACCAACACCAGTCCTTTCAGTGCATGCAACAGCGAGGCGTCGGATACGGTCTCTGTTGATTCTACTCCCGGCGCGGCGGAATTCGGGATCTTTGCGACTCCCTTTGACCCGCTTCTGACTTTCGATTTCGCAGAGGACACTCTTATTGTTTCGACCCTTGATGGGCCTCGGACTATCCAGAGCACCATCCTTACCTTCTCGTTGAGCAACGGCAGGATCTTCTCTTTCGTCGGCGGCGGTGGGTTTCTTGAGGATACGGCCTCGATCATCAATGGAAACCTGGTGTTCGACCTGTCCGGCAAGAGTTTCAACTCAACTACTCAGGCCGTTACTTTCCAGATCGGCGCGATTCCCGAGCCGGGCACTTGGCTGCTGATGATCCTTGGTCTCGGCGCCGTCGGCTTTTCGATGCGTCGCCGCCAGAAGGCAACGGTGAGGTATCAGTTTGCCTGATCGGCCTATAAGGCTAGAGTTCACTTTCGGGGTCGGCCTTCCAGGCCGACCCCTTTTGGTTTGAGGGCCAGGAAAGGTTGAGAGCGAGACTCTACATGCCTGGGTTTCTGAAGCGCTTGATGGATGGGGCGCAAGGCCCATTCCGGGCCATTCTGCTGCTCGTTTGTGCGGTCCCGCTTGCTGCATCTGGCGCCACGGTCAGCATTGCCCCCCTGACAGACGGCGAGCCCGCGTTTCGGGCGGCGGTCCCTGGCTCGACACTTGGTCGTTACCCTAGTGGTTCG
>JAZBPE010000108.1:0-17949 GCA_036353345.1 Erythrobacter sp.
CCGGCGCAAGCGCAATCAGGGGCGGCTCGAAAAGCTGCACCAGATGCGAGCCACACGCGCCGCGATGATCTCCGACAGCGGCACGGCCAAATTGAAGCTCGCGCAGGACGAGGACTTCAAATCGAAGTCCGTCATCGTCGCGGAAAAAATCAGCAAGTCCTACGATGGCCGCGCGATTGTCAAACCGTTCAGCCTGCGCATCCAGAACGGCGACCGGATCGGCATTGTCGGCGCGAACGGGGCGGGCAAGACGACCCTGCTAAAGCTGCTGACCAAGGAGATCGAGCCTGATACCGGCAGCGTCAATCATGCCCGCACGCTAACCGGGGTGATGATCGATCAGCAGCGCCGCCTGCTCGAACCGCAGGCGAGCGTGCGCGACATTCTTGCCGAAGGCGGCGACTGGATTGATGTGCGCGGCAACCGCAAACACGTGCAAGCCTATCTGAAGGACTTCCTGTTCGATCCAAAGCTCGTCGACACCAAGGTCGGCATCCTTTCGGGCGGCGAACGCTCGCGACTGCTGCTCGCCCGCGAATTCGCGCGCACGGCCAACTTGCTCGTGCTCGACGAGCCGACCAACGACCTTGATCTCGAAACGCTCGATCTGCTGCAGGAGGTGATTGCCGATTTCGAAGGCACGGTGCTGATCGTCAGCCATGATCGCGACTTTCTCGACAAGACGGTGACCGTTACGCTTGGGCTCGATGGGTCGGGCAAAGTCGATATCGTTGCCGGTGGTTACGAGGACTGGGTGGCGAAACGGCGCGAACCTGTTGTCGCCAAGACCGCCAGCGCTAGGCCGAGGTCCGACGCAATCATGCCACCCGCGCCGCACCCTGCCCCGGCTGCAAGACCGGACAAGCTCTCCTACAACGACCAGCGCGATTACGAACAATTGCCGATGCGGATCGAAGAACTCGAAGCAGCGATCGCCAAGGCGCAGGCGATCCTTGCCGACCCCGATCTCTTCCAGTCCGACCGGCAGCGTTTCGCAACCATTTCGAAGGGGCTCGAAAACGCGCAAGCGCAAAAGGATGCGGCCGAGGAGCGCTGGCTGGAACTGGCGGAGAGGGTCGAAGGGTGAATGCGCGAGCGCCGGACACTATTGCTCCAGGCCGAGATCGCCGATTGCACCGTGTGCGCAAAGAGCCTGCCGCTTGGTCCCCGGCCCATCGTCCGGTTCTCATCACGTAGTCGTTTAGTCATCATCGGACAGGCACCGGGTCGCAAAGTGCATCTGAGCGGTGTGCCGTGGGACGATGATAGCGGGGAGCGGCTGCGCGGCTGGCTCGGGCTCGATGAAGCGGCTTTCTACAACCCTGCCCTTGTTGCACTTATTCCGATGGGGTTCTGCTATCCGGGTGCCCGCAAGGGTGGCGACGCCCCGCCCCGCCGCGAATGCGCGCCGCTATGGCATGAACGCGTGATGTCGCTGCTACCCGCGAGGCGTCTGACATTGCTCGTCGGCGCTTACGCCCAGATTGCCTACCTGCCCGACACCCGCAGGCTCACTATGACCGAGCGGGTGCGGCGCGCCGATACGTTCGCGCCGTTCTTTCCCCTGCCGCATCCTGCCTGGCGTTCGCGGTTGTGGATGGCGAAACGTCCGTGGTTCGAAGAGAAGATTTTGCCGATCTTGCGCCAAGCGGTCGCGCAGCAACTCAGGTAAGCGCGCCGACGTGATCTTGTCATGCTGGCTTGCTATTATTGTCCCTCTTGAGTGAGGAGGAAGCCATGGCGATCGAACAAATAGCGCAGGATTTTACCGAAGCAGTGACGAACGAGGACGCGGAGACCTATAAGTCGTATTGGGCGGACGACATCGTCAGCCTCGAGCCGAATGACGGCCCGATGTCCAGGGTCGAGGGCCGCGAAGCGCTCGAGCAAAAGCATCAATGGTGGGACGAAAATACCGAAGTTCATTCGGTTACTACCGAAGGTCCTTACATATTTGGCGACCAGTTCGCGGTGCGGTATGGCATGGACGTGACGATGAAGAATGACGCAGGAGTTGAGGAACGCTCCCAGATGGAGGAGGTCGGGGTGTACACCGTGAAGGACGGAAAGATTACTGAAGAACGGTTCTTCTACGGGACAGCTTAGGCGCTTGCGACGCCCATACAGGCGCGCTCATCCGATGCGGTAGAAATCCGCGACCCGCTCCAGCGCAAGCTTGAGAACGAGCTTCCCGCTGCGAGCGGGCCAGCCGAGGCCCTTTTCCGCATCGGGCAGGCTCTCGCCCGCACAGACGATGCGCCACAACACGTCTTCCAACCCCTTGCCGGCAGCGTCAAGCGCGCCATCGAAGCGTCGTTTTGCCGCGATCTGTTTCTCGCTCGCGGTCAGTCCGGTATCGCCGGTTGTCTTCACGCGCACGGGATCCCATCGCATGGTCACGCTCGGAGCAAGCTGAGCGCGCTCGTAATCGGCGCGCAAAGCCTCGCCCGCCTCGAACAACCGTGTTTCCAGGTGACCGCGAGCATGGAGCCAGGCGATCGGCGATTCGCGCAGGTTCACCGCGACCGAGCGCCGCCCTCGCCCGACCGTGCCGCTGCGGCGCGGCCCTTCACCTGTCAATTCGTGTTCGACGATCGTGCGCGCCATGTTCTCTTGGCTCCCTCTGATGGTTTGAACTCGCCCCTGCCTTGCCAAATTTGAAAAAGTGTAGGAAAGAATAAACCGATCTGGTTCGTTTCGCGAAAGTACCGGAAGAAGAGGAAAGGCTGCGATGATTAACCGTATCCGCGAATTTCGCAGAGCGGGCGGGCTCACCCTCGCCGACCTTGCGGCCGCTTGCGATCCGCCGACAACTGCCCAAACCATCGGGCGGCTTGAAACCGGCACGCGCAACCTCTCGACCAAATGGATCGACCGGATCGGGTCAGCGCTCGGGGTCGATCCCGGAATGCTCGTACGATCGGAAGCGCAGCCGCGCGCGCAGGTGGTCGCCGAGATCGGCGAAGGCGAACCTCGCCCGCTCGATCCTGCGCGCGAAGCCATCCTTCCAACCGAGATGGCCGCGCAAGGGGCCAGAGGCGAAGCGTTGATCGTCGCCGAGATCACCGCTCCGATCGGTGCGTATCGCGCTGGCGACACCTTGTGGCTTAAGCGAATTGCCGATGGCGACGAGGCTGCGGTGATGGGCGCCTTCAATTGCGATTGTCTGATCGCGCGGCCAGGCGGACGCTACGCTTTCGGACGCCTTATCGACCGCCAGGGTAAACGGGTGGGTATTCTGCCAGCTGAAGCGGGGGTGAAGCAAATGGTGATCGACCGACCCGAATGGATTGCACGCGCCATCATGCTGGTGCGGCCGCTGTGAACACCCGTGCGTGTCGCGCTGCGGGGCGATGGTGACCACCACCGCATCGCAACCAACCTGGAGGAGCGGCACCGGCTCCGGATCGGGGGCGCGACGGCGACGCCACGTACTGGTGTTGACCACGCACTTTCCGAGCTCTGTCGAACCACTGGACGGCGCGCCGATCGCACGCTCGCTCGAAGCGCTGGCCGCCTCGCCCCGCGGCTGGGACGTTACATGCATCCATGCGCTTGGCATCCCGCTATTGGCGCTCGGGCGCTATCGCGATCTCGCGCAGCTCGATGATTTTGCAGCGGTGCAAGGGGTGGCGCTGCACCGGGCGCGTTACACTCTTCTCCCCACGCTCCACGAGCGCCGCGCGCCGAGCGCCATCGCAAACGCCGCGCTTCCGCTCGCCCGTAGGCTCCACGCAGAACGCCCGTTCGACTGCATTGCCGGTGATGGCCTTTACCCCCAAGGTCTCGCCGCTGCATGGATCGCCGACGCGCTCGACCTTCCGTTGACGCTGACCGCGAGGGGCAAGGACATATTCCATTGGGCAAGCCGTGACTTTGCCCGCGACAAGATGCTGGAAGCTGGGGCTACGACGGGAGGACTGTGCGCAGGGAGTGTCGCACTGATACGTGAATGCGCGGCGCTCGGCCTGCCGCGCGAACGCATCACGCTGCTTGCGCCCGGCATCGACCGCGATCGCTTCCGCCCGCTCGACCATACGCAGCTGCGCCACCAGCTTGGCAATGCGATCGGGTTCGTATTGCCCGACCATGCACCCATGCTGATCTGCGCGGCTTCTCTTGAAGAGCGAAACGGGCAGGAGATCGCCATTGCCGCGCTCGCGCAGGTCGAAGGCGCGCGCCTGGTACTGGCCGGCGAAGGCCCCGATATGCATTCCTTGCGCGAACTCGCCCGCGACCTGGGGCTGGCTGAGCGTGTACATTTCGCCGGTCGGCTCGATCTCGATACGCTGCCGGTGGTGCTTTCTGCTGCTGATGCCATGGTCTTGCCGGTGCACAGTCTGGAGACCGAGGAGGCGTGGATCGAAGCACTGGCCTGCGGTACGCCGGTCATTACCTGTGATACCGGCGCGGCGCGCGAAGTTATCCGCGATGACACGGCCGGGCGATTGGTTGCGCGCGATCCAGACAGCGTCGCGGCGGGGATAAACGCTGTGCTGAACGCGCCGCCGCCATCGCATGAGGTTGCCGCCTGCGCATCAAGCTATAGCTGGGAGCTCCACGCGGATATCTTCGCCGCCCATCTCGTCGAAATCGCGGACCAGGCCCGCTAGAGCTTGCCCGCCGCCCGCTGCTGGTCGAGCACTTTCTTTTCCTGACGATCGGCCTCGGTCTCGCGCGGGACGAAGCTGTCGGAATTCACGCCCATCCAGATGAGTAGCGGGGCGGCAAGGTAAACGCTGGAATAGGTCCCGATGAAAAGGCCCGCGGTGATTGCGGCGACAAGGCCGAAGAGGCTGGGCGGTCCGAACAGCAACAGCGGCAGCAGCGCGACCAGCAGCGTGAGCGAGGTCATCACAGTACGCGCAAGCGTCTCGTTCACCGACAGGTCGAGCAGCTCGGCCAACGGCATTTTGCGGTATTTCTTGAGGTTTTCGCGAATGCGGTCGTAGACGACGATCGTGTCGTTCAGCGAATAACCGATGACGGCGAGGATCGCGGCGATGATCTGAAGGCTGAATTCCAGCTGGAAGACTGCGAACATACCCAGTGTGACTGAAACATCGTGCACCAGCGCAAACAGCGCGCCCACACCGAATTGCCATTCGAACCGCACCCAGATGTAGAGCGCTACGCCAAGCATTGCCAGCGCGAGTGCGAGTACGGCGTTCTGGCGGAACTCGCCCGCGACCTTGCCCGACACGGTCTCGTTCCCGTCCGTGCGCACGCCCGGATAGGCTTCGTTGATGAGCGCGATAACCTCGTTCCCGATTGCAGTCGCTGCGCCCGGCGTTTCCTCAACCTCGGCGGGCAATGGCACCCGGATCGACACGGTATTGGGCGCGCCGAATTCCTGTACCACCGGTGAGCCATAGCCCAGATCCGCAACCTTCTCGCGCAACTCGCCGACCGGCGCTTGCTCACGACTTTCGAAGGTGAGGCGCACTTCCTGCCCGCCCGCGAAATCGACCCCGTAATTGAGGCCCATGCCGAATACCGCGACCCAGCTGCCCAAGATCAGCACAAGGCTGAGAACGAAGAACGGAACGCGCAGTTTGAGGAACCGGATATTGGTGTCCTCGGGGACGAGTTTCAAAAGCTTCATGGCGGATCAGATCCTGATGTCTTTGGGACGCCGCGCGCCGAGATAGCCCGAAACCCACATCTTGGTGAGCGTCAGCGCGGTGAACACCGAAGTCGCAAGGCCGATGACGAGCACAACGGCAAACCCTTTGACCGGCCCGGAGCCAAACCAGAACAGCAGCGCTCCGGCGATGAAGTTCGTGATGTTCGCATCGTAGATCGCCCGCGCCGCTTCCTTGTAACCGTTCTCTACCGCAGTGACGACGCGCCGCCCGCGCTTGCGCTCTTCGCGTATCCGTTCGTTGATGAGCACATTCGCATCCACCGCCGCTCCGATCGTGAGCACGAAGCCCGCGATGCCGGGCAGGGTCAGCGTGAAGCTGCCAAACGCCATCAAGCCGAGCAGGACCAGGACGTTGAGGACAAGCGCGATGGTCGCATAGACGCCGAACCGGCCATAGGTCGCGATCATCAAGGCGACGACCGCGAGACTGCCGATCAGCATGGCGATCAGCCCGCGTTCGATAGATTCCTGTCCCAATTCCGCGCTGACGGTTCGCTCTTCAATCACGGTAAGCGGGACGGGGAGAGCGCCCGAGGAAAGCTGGATCGCGAGCCTGTTGGCAGTCTCCGCAGTAAAACTGCCGGAAATCTGCGCACTGCCGCCAAGGATCGGTTCGTTGAAGGTAGGCGCGGAGATGACTTTACCGTCGAGGATGATAGCAAAACGCTCTCCGACATTCTCGGTCGACAGCTGGGCGAAGCGTGCGCCGCCCTGCTGGTCGAACTGGATCGAGACGATGTCTTCGTTGTTGCGTTGGTCGACCCCGGCGCGCGCTTCGATCAAGCGATCACCGCGAATGCCGCCGAGGCGCTTTACCGCCTCGAACCCGCCGGCAAAATTGCTGTCTTCGGCATAGGGAAATATCTGGCTGCCCGGAGGCGCAATGCCGGCCTGCACGTTGGTCGGCAGGGCAGCGGTGTCGACGAGCTTGAATTCGAGCTGCGCGGTTTCGCCTAGCAATGCCTTCAGCGCCTCGGGGTCTTCCAGCCCCGGCACCTGTACCACGATCCGGTTGTCGCCTTGGCGGATAATGGTCGGCTCGCGGGTGCCAAGCTGGTCGATCCGGTCACGGATGACCTCGACCGCCGCTTCCATCGCGGTGTTGAGCGCTTCGCCCTGGGCGCTCGGCGTAGGGGTGAGCACGACGCGCTGCGTATCGACGACGGAGAGGTCCCAGGCCTGGCGTAAACCATTACCCATGAGAATTTCCTCAAGCGCACCGCGCGCACGATCGATGTCCCCGGGGCTTTCGAGCATGAATGACAACTCGCCGCCATCAGCATTCATCTGACGCGAAAGATCGCCAAACTCGATACCGGGCGATGCATCTTCCAGCGCGGTCTCTACGCTTTCCTCGAGGTTTTCGAGCCGCTGCCGGTCAACCTCGCCGGGGTCGGCTTCCAACAAAAGATGCGAGCCGCCAGCCAGATCCAGCCCGAGATTGACCTGCGGAAGGTCGCTCTCTTCGCCAAACGCAATTATGCCGGCGGACCCCAGCAACGATGGCATGGCGGCAAGCGCCAGCGCGAGGGTCACGGCCCACAACGAAATCTTTTTCCAGAGGGGGAAATCCAGCATGGCTCTTTATATCTTGAACCCGGTCAGGGTTGTGAGGTCGGTGAACGAGCAGTTGGGCCAGCGTGCGGCCGTCAGCTTTTTCCCGCGGCGGGGCCACTTGCGGGATCAATCAGGTCGGCAATAGTGTGCTTCACCGCCTTCACCCGCACATCCTTTGCAAGCTCGATCTCGGCATAGGTATCATCGACCTTTACGACCTTTCCAACAAGCCCGCCCTGGGTCACGACCTGATCGCCGCGCTTGAGCCCTGCGACCTTCGCCTGGTGATCCTTCTGCCGCTTCATCTGCGGACGGATGATCAGGAACCAGAAGATCGCGATCATGCCGATGATCGGGATCCACGTAATCCAGGCGGGCGGCTCCTGAGCCGCACCCACTGCGGCGGAGATGATCCAGAAAACCATAAGAAACGGGGTGTCCAAAGAAAGGGGTGTCCAAAGGAAAAAAGCCGAAAAACGCCAAAGTGACCCACGCTGCGTGCCGATCCGCCTTGTGCATGGGGTCGCGCGCCGCAACCACGTACCGTGATCCACTTCGCATGAAGGCCGCGCGCCTAGCACCATTGCGCGGCCCCCGCAATCACGCGCTTGCCAGAGCTTTGTCGCGCACCTATAGGCCGCGCTTCCACTGGTCTCGGGAAGTAGCGCAGCCTGGTAGCGCATCACACTGGGGGTGTGGGGGTCGCAGGTTCGAATCCTGTCTTCCCGACCAGTGGTTCGTTCTTTCTTCTCCCGCCTTGCCGCGTATCTTGCGCACGATCGAAGCGGGACGCGCGCCCGCTAAGGCGATGGCTGCGAAAGGAAGTCCCAGCATGTCTCATACCAAAGCCGCCGCTCCTTCGTCATTGCGCATGCGCAGCTGGCTGTTTGCGCCCGGAGACAGCGCGCGCAAATGCGAAAAGGCGATCGCGAGCGAGGCGGATATCGCATTGCTCGATCTGGAGGATTCGGTCGTCCCCGAAGCGAAGGCAGACGCCCGCAAGCTGGTCGCCAAGGCTTTGTCGCAAGTCGAAGACACCGCGCGGGTTTGGGTGCGGGTGAACCCGTTGTCTTCGGGCTTGACAGGCGCGGATCTTGATGCGGTTGTCGCAGCCCGGCCTGGCGGTGTGTTCCTGCCGAAATCTGAAAGCGGGAAGGACGTTGCGCGGCTGGATGCCTTGCTGGCTGAGCGCGAGGATGCCGCCGGGCTGACCTGCGGTGCGATCAAGGTGGCTGCACTCGTAACCGAAACCGCTGCTGCCATGTTCACCACCGGCACATACGAAGGCGCGCCGCGGCTGGTCGCGATGAGCTGGGGCGCGGAAGATCTCTCGAGCGAAATCGGCGCAACCCGGCAACGCGGCGAGAAAGGCGAATATGCGCCCGTTTACGAGCTGGCGCGCAGCCTGTGCCTGCTCGGCGCAGTCAAAGCGCGGGTTGCCCCGATCGAGACGGTCCAGCCGGAATTTCGCGATCTCGAAGCGCTCGAACGCCGGGCGCGGGCCGTTCGGGCGCAGGGCTTTCGCGGAATGCTCGCCATTCACCCCGCCCAGGTTGCGCCAATCAACGCCGCCTTTACGCCAAGCGAAGCCGAGCTCGACCATGCCCGCGCCGTGGTCGCCGCTTTCACCGACAATCCGGGCGCAGGGGCCGTGTCGCTTGACGGAAACATGCTCGACCGCCCGCACCTCGCTCTCGCTCAGCGATTGCTGGCCGAGCATGCTGGCTGAGCAACTCCTGCCGTTGCTTTGAGGTTATTTAAGTTTCCTACTGGAACCAGCTCGGTTACATGCTGCCGCCGCAAACCGGGAGCTCCTACTGTTATGGCCATCATCGAAACCCTGATCGGTCCGATCATTTCGCTCATCGACAAGATCATCCCCGATCCCGAAGCGCGCGCCCGCGCGAAACTCGAACTCATCAAGCTCGAAGGCACACAGGAAATGCGCCTTATCGAAGCACGCCTTTCTGCAATAGTCGCGGAAGCGGAATCTGCTGATCCCTGGACAAGCCGGGCGCGGCCAAGCTTTCTTTATGTTATGTATGCCCTGATACTAACGGCGCTCCCCATGGGGGTGCTGAGTGCGATCAGCCCCGCAACCGCCACCGATATCGCGAACGGTATGACGACCTATCTGCGCGGCTTGCCGGACGAACTTTATGCTTTGTTCGGCACCGGCTATCTTGGCTACACGGCCGCGCGCCAATGGGGCAAGATCAAGGGTGTCGAGCGCTAGGGGCACAGCCCCCTTCGCCCAAACGTTGCAGGTGGTGGTGGTAATCGCGCGTCGCCGAGGGCATGAAGCGCATCATGACTGAAACCGTCTATGTATTGAATGGCCCAAATCTCAATCTTCTAGGCCTGCGCGAACCGGAGATTTATGGTTCGACAACGCTAGACGAGATCGCCGGCATGCTCGAGGATCAGGCACGCGAGTTCGGTCTTGCGATCGATATGCGTCAGACCAATCACGAAGGCATGCTGGTGGATTGGCTGCACGAGGCGCAAAGCGACCGGGCCCGCGCCGTCCTGCTTAATGCGGCAGGCTATACCCATACATCGATCGCGCTGCTCGACGCGATCCGGGCGATAACCACACCGGTTGTCGAAGTGCACCTCTCGAACCCGAAAGAGCGCGAGACCTTCCGCCACCTCTCCTATGTCGGGATGGGTGCGGCGGCGACGTTCGAAGGACATGGTGCCGACAGCTATCGCCGCGCGCTCGAAGCTGTGGCAAGGGGCGAGGTCTGACGTCGACGCGCTTTCCCCGCTTCCGATGGACGATCTTGCAACCCCTGCAACATTTCGCCCTTGCCAGTCGTCCGCGCGCCCCATAGTCACGACAGCTTCACAAAAAGGGGCACAAATGGCTGAGAAAACGCCTGGCGCGGGGCGCGATTCCGGCATGAAGATCGACACCGCTTTGGTGCGTGAACTCGCTGACTTGCTGGCCGAGACTGGCCTTACCGAAATCGAAGTCGAGGATGCTGATCGCAAGATTCGCGTGGCCCGGACGGTTGGAGGCTACAATCCTGTCGCTCAGGACGTTGAACCCCAAGCACCAACCGCAGCCTTCACCGCGCCGACCGCAACCGCGCCGGCCGCAGATACCGCTGCGCCTTTGAATGCCGGTCCCGATACTATCAACGCACTCAAATCCCCGATGGTCGGCACTGCATATCTCGCCCCCGAACCAGACGCTGCGAACTTCATCTCGGTCGGCGACAGCGTGAGCGAAGGCGATACGTTGCTGATCATCGAGGCAATGAAGGTGATGAACCCGATTACCGCGGACCGTGCGGGAACGGTCAAGGCGATTTTGGTCGACAATGCGCAGCCGGTCGAATTCGACCAGCCGCTTGTCGTGATCGCCTGACGCCCCTTATGACTATCACTCGTATCCTGATCGCCAATCGCGGCGAAATTGCGCTGCGGATCCACCGCGCTGCGCACGAAATGGGACTTGAGACGGTCGCGGTGCATTCTACCGCCGATACCGATGCCATGCATGTCCGCCTCGCCAATCATGCCGTGTGCATTGGCCCGCCGCCAGCTGCGCAAAGTTACCTCAACCACGCGAACATCATCTCTGCAGCCGAGATCGCCGGGTGTGATGCCGTCCATCCGGGTTACGGCTTCCTTTCGGAAAACGCGAAATTCGCCGAGATCGTCGAAGCGCACGACCTCGCCTGGATCGGGCCAAAGCCCGAACATATTCGTACCATGGGCGACAAGGTCGAAGCGAAGAAGACCGCAGGCGCGCTCGGTCTGCCGCTGGTGCCGGGTTCCGATGGCGCGGTGACGAACGTCGAAGAGGCCAAGGCGATTGCAGCGCAAATCGGCTATCCCGTCATCATCAAGGCAGCAAGCGGCGGCGGCGGGCGCGGCATGAAGGTTTGCGAAAGCGAAGACCGGCTCGAAACCCTCATGCAACAGGCTGGGAACGAGGCGAAGGCCGCCTTCGGTGATGCGACCGTCTATATCGAGAAATATCTTGGTCGCCCGCGTCACATCGAGTTCCAGGTCTTCGGCGATGGCAAGGGCAATGCCCTCCATCTTGGCGAGCGCGATTGCTCGCTGCAGCGGCGTCACCAGAAGGTGCTCGAGGAAGCCCCCTCGCCCGTCATCGATCATGAAGAACGCATGCATATGGGAGGGATCTGCGCGCGCGCGATTGCCGAGATGGGCTATCGCGGAGCAGGCACGATCGAGTTCCTGTGGGAAGACGGCAAGTTCTATTTCATCGAAATGAACACACGTTTGCAGGTCGAGCATCCGGTTACCGAGGCGATCACCGGCGTCGACCTCGTGCGCGAACAGATCCGCATCGCGGCTGGCAAGCCGCTCTCCGTGGCGCAGGAGGACCTCGAATTCGAAGGCCACGCGATTGAGTGCCGGATCAACGCCGAGGACCCGTTCACCTTTGCACCTTCCCCCGGCAAGGTGACCTATTACCACCCGGCTGGTGGCATGCATGTGCGCGTCGATTCAGGTCTTTATGCAGGTTATACGATCCCGCCTTATTACGACAGCATGATCGCCAAGCTGATCGTCTATGGCCGCAACCGCGAAGGCTGCATCATGCGCCTGCGCCGCGCGCTGGAAGAGATGGTGGTCGAGGGGGTGAAGACCAATATCCCGCTCCATCAGGCACTGTTGCAGGAACAGGACATCCTCGCTGGCGACTATTCGATCAAGTGGCTTGAGGAATGGCTCTCGGCAATCGGCGACGAAACCGAGAGGTGAACGCGGCGGTTGCACGCTCGCGCAGTTCCGTAACGCCCGCCGCGACCGGATCGCATCTTCCAGCTAGTCAGCAATACCCAGAATGTCCTGCGCTCGCCGGCGCACCATCTCCCGGCGCTCGTGTGCAATGGCGAAATAATTGATCGAGCGGAACGGGTAGTGCTGCCCGTCGCAGAAAACCTCTTTGGAGAAATGCGGCGCGCCATGAGCCACCCGGTCCGGTGAATAGATGCCGTAATCACGCTCGGCAAACCACTTCCATATTTTCTCCGCCGAATATCCAAGGGCATTTTCCTGCCGCAAAACACATTCAAACATGATCGTGGGCTTGCCGCGCGCGATTGCCTTTCCCGCGCCGCGCAAGGCACCAAGCTCTGCACCTTCGATATCGATCTTGATCACGTCTGGTGATACATGTGGAAGTAAACCGTCTATGGTCGCAAGCCGAACCTGTTGCTCGATCAACCCTTCACTCGGCAACAGCGAATTGTAGCCCGTTTTATGCGGGTTCACGTAAAACGAAGTTTCACCCTCCTCCTCACCTATCGCGACGTTGTATATCCGCGCGTAGGGATAGAGCCGCGTCAGAACTTCGTACTTGGTCGCCTGCGCTTCGAAAGCATAGATGGTGAGGGTCGGATCATGCCGCTGGGCGAAGGAAAAGATCGTGCCGAGATGCGCCCCGACATCGATGAACGTGCCACCCTTAGGCGCGATCCGGGTAACAAGCGTGTCCGCAATCAGCTCGTTCGAGACCATCCCTGCGTGTTCGGGGTTGCTCATCGGAAGCGAATGCAGACGCTTGCCCTTGCGCGCTCTAAAGATGGCATGACCGACCCGTGATCTGATCAGGCGCGATTTTAATATTAATTGCGTTCGTTCGTCCAGAATGACCATAACCCGTTTGCCCCATGTGATGCGCGCCGAACGGGCCGGGAAGCCAACCGCCCGGCCCGCCCATCGTCTTATTGGCGATCGAGTGCCTCCCTCAAGGCCGCTCGTCAAACGTCGTAACCATAAAAGCGCCACCGGGAGCTGCCCAAGCTTCGGGGTCGGCGGGAACGTGCGGGCCAAGCCTTGCGTTGAAGTCCTACAAGTAGTTTACCGTATCTGTGGAAGTATCCTTCGGGATGCGGCATCGGGGCGAGCTTTGTGAAGCACGAAAGATTGAAGGAAAGCGACGGCAAACCCGCCGCTGGCGACCCCGGCGATTGGCCGATTGCGTCCGATGATGCGATGATGGACGATGCGCGGGCGGAACCCGTGCGGCGTCACGACACGATGCGCAAAACGCAGATCGTGGTCGTCGGCGGAGGCGCGGGCGGGCTGGAACTCGTTCGCAAATTGGGCGCAAAATACGGGCGCAAGCGTCACGACATCATTCTTGTCGACAAGAACCTGTCCCACATCTGGAAGCCGCTTCTGCACGAAGTCGCCGCCGGTTCGCTCGACGCCAATCTCGACGAGGTTGGCTATCGCGGACATTGCGCGCGCTGGGGCTACCGCTTCTTTCAAGGGACGCTGGACGGGATCGATCGCGATGCGAAGACTATCAGTCTCGCACCTGTTCTCGACGATGATGGCGAAGAACTGATCGGGCCGCACACGATCCGTTATGACATCCTCGTTCTCGCGCTCGGATCGGTCTCGAACGATTTTGGTGTTCCGGGGGTCGCGGAGCATTGCCTCTATCTTGACAGCCGCGCTCAGGCCGACCGGTTCCGCACCAAGCTGCTCGACCAGTGCCTGCGCGTCAGCCGGGCGATGCTGGCCGATCCTCACGCCGATGCGCAGGTGCGTGTCGCAATCGTGGGCGCGGGTGCAACCGGAGTCGAGCTTGCCGCAGAACTGTACAATTCGGCCGGTGCGCTGAAGCATTATGGCCTCGAAGTGTTCGACGAGAGCCGATTGGAGGTCACCATCCTCGAAGCGGGACCGCGCATTCTGCCAGCACTACCCGAACGCTTGTCCAAGGCCGCGCGGCGCGAACTTGAGGTGCTCGGGGTCAAGGTCTGCGAGCGCACCCAGGTGATCAAAGCTCAACGCGGCGCGCTCATCACGCACAAGGGCGAAGCGATCGAGGCCGACCTCATTGTCTGGGCGGCGGGCGTCAAAGGGGCGCCGTTCCTCTCCGAGCTTGGACTGGAGACCAATCCGCGCAACCAGATCCTGGTCGGGGAGACCATGCAGACATTGAGCGATCCCGACATCTTCGCGCTTGGCGATTGTGCGTCGTACACACCCCGTGATGGTGACGCTCCCATCCCGCCCCGCGCGCAAGCCGCGCACCAGATGGCTGCGACCGTGTTCGCAAACATCCAGCGACACCAGAAGGGCAAGCCGCTCAAGAGCTTTGTTTACGAGGACAAGGGTTCGCTCATATCGCTCAGCCGTTTTTCAACCGTCGGCAGCCTGATGGGCAATCTGGTCGGCGGCAGTCTTGCGGTAGAAGGGCGCATGGCGCGGTTCATCTACACTTCGCTCTATCGGCTGCACCTGCTTGGTATCCACGGCTGGTGGAAGGGGCTGGGCCTGATGATCGTCGGCCGCGTCAATCGCATTATCCGTCCCAAGCTGAAGCTGCACTAGGAACCGATCAACTCAATCGAACGTAAAGCCCGCCGCAATCGCTTCGGCGACAACCTCCTCGCCGGTCTTTTTCGGGCTGTCCTGCTTAAGATCGTACCAGTCAGGTTTTTCGTCGATAAAGATCTGCTGCTTGATCCCGAAACCTTCGGGCAAGTCAAACAGGCCTGAAAGAAACGTGCGATTGCCCGTCGGCCTGAACCGATACCACAGATGGCTGCCGCATCGGCTGCAAAAGGCGCGTTCGGCCCATTCGCTCGAGTGATAGGTGGTGATGGCATTCTCGCCCGTGACAGTGTGCCCGTCCGCTTCCAGCCCGGCATACATCGCCCCGCCCCAGCGCGCGCACATCGTGCAATGACATATGTCGATTTCGCGGTGCGCACCGGTCAGCGTTATGGCAACCGTGCCACACAGGCACTGGCCCGTGATCGGCTGCGCGAGGCGCTCGCCTTCGTTCATCACACGCGTTGGCTCGACGCGCCGTTGGTTTGCAGCGGAACACCCGGCTCATGCTTGGCCGTGCGTATAGTGAGCGAGGTCTTCACGCTTGCGACATTGGGCGCAGGTGTCAGTTTGCTGGTGAGAAATTCCTGAAAGCTTTGCAGGTCCTTGCTTACAATCTTGAGGATGAAATCTATCTCGCCGTTCAGCATGTGGCATTCGCGAACTTCGGGCAGATCGTTCATGTGCTCTTCGAATTCGCGTAGCGCGCTTTCGGCCTGACTCTTGAGGCTTACCATAGCGAAAACGGTAATGGCGAAACCGAGTTTGGAAGGGTCGAGATCGGCATGATAGCCACGAATCACGCCCTCCTCCTCCAGCCCGCGCACGCGCCGCAGACAAGGCGGCGCCGTCAGGCCGACGCGCTGGGCAAGCTCGACATTGGTCACACGGCCTTCAGCCTGGAGTTCGCTAAGAAGGCGTTTGTCGATTTCGTCCAGATTGGCCATGGGCTGGAGCTTTCTGTGTTGATTGCGCATCTCGGGTCAATAACCGCGAGGCAAGACAATGTTTCGGCAAGATGACAAGCGCCGATAGACGGCTTTCGCTAATAAAATTATCCGTGCCAGCAATTGTCCCGCTTTGCAACGCCAAGATCGGGTGTCCTGTGACAATTTGGCAATATTGCTCCATAGCTGAACAGTCCGTCTCCGAACCCGCCGGAAGATGGATACAGGACGCAGCAACGCCCGCGGGTCGGAGCCATGATGTTATTCGACGATCGCCTTGCGACAGTGCTGCGTGCCCGGTCTACCGGCGATCTCGCCCTGCGCACGCAGTTCCGGCAATTGCTTGATATCATGGGAGAGCCTGCGGGCAATCTGATCGTGTCCAGCGATCCGGGGCTGATCGCTTCGGCCTGGCAGCGGATCGCAGCGCTGGAGAGTGAGATCCCCTTCGATGCGCGCGCGGCCATGGTGCGCGAACCCGGATGGGCGCTTGAGAACCCAGATCTCGTGTTGCATCTTGCGCGCGGGCACGGCGATGTGGCGGCGGCTGCGCTGCGCAAGGCTGATCTTCCGAGCGATGAATGGCTGGCGGTGATCGCCGAATTACCGGTGCGGGTGCGCGGTGTCTTGCGCGAACGCGACGATCTCCCGCACCGAGCGCAGCGCATGCTCGAGGAACTCGGCGTGACCGAGCGCGCGCTCCCCGCACCCGTGATGGCGGGCGAGGCTCCCGATGAATCGCGGCCCCGCAAGGATACGCCTGCGAACTTGCGCGGCGATGCGCCAGAAGGGCCCACCGAAGCATCGCCCGACGCGGCGGACCCTTTCAGCGCGCGTTCCTCGGATGCAGCGGGATCGGCGCACGCACTGTTCGTCTTCGACGACGAGCGTCTCGTCGAAGACAGCTGGGAAAGTGAACCGGACATGTCCGACATCGTCGCCAGCATGTTCGATCAGGTTACACGTCCGGGCCAACCCGCCGACCATGGGGACCCCGTAATCGACGCTGAGCAACCCGCACCACCGCCTCCGCCCGCCCCGTCCCCAGCCCCCGGCCCCGCCGTCGACAACCAGCGGTCCGAGCAGCCAGCGACGTTCGGTTTTGCGAGCGACGACAAGGGGAAAGTGGTCTGGGCCAACCCCGGTGTTGCGCCGATGGTCATCGGAACGCGTTTGATCGCCGCGCCAAGCTTCGGCGCGGATGAGGAGCGCTCGGCGATCGAGCGGGCCTATGCGAGGCGCCAGCCCTTCGCCCGGGCCCTCGTCGAGCTGGAGGGTGCGCCTGCAATAAGCGGTGAGTGGCTTGTGGACGCGAACCCGCGGTTCAGCGAAGACGGGCGGTTCACCGGTTATGCCGGACGCTTCGCACGGCCTGCGGGCTGGCCGCGCAAGGGGCGCAGCGCGGCTGAGCGCGAAGGTGACCGGATCCGCCAGTTGCTGCACGAATTGCGCACGCCTGTCACCGCGGTGCAGGGTTATGCCGAGGTTATCCAGCAGCAATTGTTCGGCAGCGCCCCGCATCACTACCGCGCTCTTGCCGCTGCGATTGCAGCTGATGCTGCACGCATTCTTTCGGGCTTCGACGATCTCGACCTGCTGGCGCGTCTGGAGACCGGTGCGGTTCCTCGGGAGGCGGGAGAGGCCAGTCTTGCGACTGTCGCAGCGATGATCGAGCGGTTGCAACAGGCGCTGGAGCCACGCGGTGCGATGATAGAGCTGATAGACGACACGCACGCTGACGGCGTAGTCGCCGTGGCTCCTGCGGCTTTCGAATTAATCCTCTGGCGGCTGTTCGCAGCGCTGGCCGGGGCCTGTGCCTTGCAGGAACGGATTGTCGTCGAGATCGAAAGTCGGGGGCGCACCTGCCGCCTCAGTTGCGATCTGCCGGAATCGCTGACGAAGGTCGAGGACCTGTTCAACCCTACCGTGCCGAACGAAGGTTCGATCATTCAATCCAGCCTGTTCGGGGCCGGGTTTTCCCTTCGCCTCGCCCGTACGCAGGCGCAAGTGGTCGGCGGCAGTCTGCGGCGCGTCGATGGCGCCATCGTGCTTACCTTGCCGCGCAGCGATGATGGTTGTGACACACCGCGATCGCGCGAAGAGGCCTTGGACACTTCTATCCGTTCGCCTATCGCCGATGATGCTTGGATCTGAACGATAATTGGCATACCGCGCTCGTCGCTTGTGCTTCGCTGCGCTGCGCTGTAGGGGCGCGCCACGCATCATCGCTCCGGCATGTCCCATGGGCCTGTAGCTCAGCGGTTAGAGCTGGCCGCTCATAACGGCTAGGTCGCGGGTTCGAATCCTGCCGGGCCCACCGGGTCCGGGGCGTTGCGGCGGAAAGTTTCGTCGGGGAGTAGCGCAGCCTGGTAGCGCATCTGCTTTGGGAGCAGAGGGTCGCAGGTTCAAATCCTGTCTCCCCGACCACTTTCGTCCTATCGCCGCTATCCGCTCTGCGCC
>JAZBPE010000109.1:0-3553 GCA_036353345.1 Erythrobacter sp.
CAGGTCCTGTAGCTCGGCCGACAGCAGCGCTTCGTCCCAGCTTGAGAGTTCCGTGAGCTTGTTGTCCGCGATGCGGTATGCCCGGCGCTGCGCTTCGGTCAGGTGGCCCAGAACGATAACCGGCGCTTCAGTCAGTCCGAGCTGCGTCGCGGCCAGCACCCGGCCGTGGCCCGCGATCAGCTCGCCGTCCTCGCCGACGAGGCAGGGCACGGTCCAGCCGAACTCGGCCATGCTGGCGGCGATCTTCGCGACCTGGTCCGCCCCGTGCACCTTCGCGTTCTTCGCGTAGGGCTGCAGGCGCGCAAGCGGCCAAGTCTCGATCCGCTCGGGGGCGAAGGCGAGGGTCATGGGCGAGTGGTTTCCGTCGATGAGATGGATGCCGGCCGGACTCCGGACTCCGGATGCCACGCCGGACTCCAGGCGGGGTCCAGCGGCGTCCAGGCTTGTCCGGCCCGAAGGCCAGCGTTCATTGGGGTTTGCGCGGGGTTCGGGTGGATCCGGGGTCCGGGTGGATTCCCAAAAATCCGGCCCTGTCGCTGGCGAAATATCGCGCCAAGCCCGCCAGCATACATAGTCGCCAGGAAGGAACCGCGGACTTGGGCGTCGGTGTCGGACAGCGGCCCACAAGGAAAGGATAAGCGCCTTTCCTTTCGTAACGGGTTCGCCAACGAAAGGATGTTTTCGCTCGGGTCCGTCCCGCGCGCGCCTCTCCCGAGTATATCCAGTTTCTAACCCGGGAGAGCCGTTTTTGTCTTAGCGAAAACTGTCCGGCGGACACTTTCCTATTGCGCCCATGGGCTTACGCGCCAGCGGCCAGTGCGATCACCTTCCGCTTCGACAGGCTGCGATTGAATGTCCGCCTGTTGAGCGTCAGCGCGATCACCGAAAGCCCGTATTGCCAGTGCTGATGCGCCGCGGAGCGCCGCAGACCGACCGCATAGCAGATCTCTTTCCAGCGCTCGCCATGGGCCTTCATCCAGACGATCTTGCCGTCGAGCGGTTCGAGGCAGGCCGTCCAGGTCAGAGTCTCCTCCATCCGGCTGATGTCCTGCGGCGAGGGCAGCACGCGCATAGAGAAAGCCGCCGAGTAGTTGGTTCAAACCAATCCGGGCAATGCCAAGACAGGATAACGACGACGTCGAGAACTCCCTCAGGATCCTCGACAGCGATCACTCCATCAATTGATGGTCTACGCCCTGTCGTGCCTGAAAAAGCAGCAAGAGATAAATCAAGGTCGTATTGGAGTACAGTCATCGCACAATCTTCGATTCCCAAGCGGTCGCGTGAGAAAAGCGATACATCGTCCGCCGCTAGAGCACCGGGAAACCCGATTGATCTGCGATTGGCAAAGGAGTCGCGGTCGTCGCGATACCGACCAATCCGATAAGACAAGACGCAGTCAGCACGTCGAACCACAGAGAAAGTCCACACAGCGCAGTAGCCCTGTGAACTCATCTCATCCGGGTCCATTGAGGTCACTGCACCTTCGTCTTCAGCCAGACTGAAAACCGATTCGAAATTAGCTAGACGCTTGCCAATTTTGCCGGCAATCGACTTGCTAATGGCGATGGCATGTCGCCGCTTTAGGTCGCGCGTTCTGCGTCGAGCAGGGAACGGAACTTTCCACTCTGCAGGGATTGAAGGATCGTCAAGGAAGGTTTTTAACGCGAAATGACCAGGCTCAGTCCGATAGAACAGTGATGTCTCTCGGTGATGAAGAATATCTTCACTGAGCCGAGCCTGAAGCGTTTTGTGCTGGGTGCGACCATGAAGATGTGATGGCACAACGCCGGCTTCGTATGCCATATCAAGCATTGTTTTCGCGCTCAGCGGACGCCGAGCTGCCTGCAAAACCGTTTGCGCTATGTCCAGATATGAGTCCAACGTGCCCTCCTGCGCACAAGATGACCGTCTGGGCGATGATGATCAACTCTCATTGCCAACACCAGTCTGTCGCCTTTTGCTGCGACGAAGGCGAAGAGACACGAATCTTGCCGGGTGGAGAGCCATCAACTGACGGCTCCAGCTCTGCGTGCCCGCATCCCACCGAGCGCGCAGTCCTACTCGCACTTTCGACAATCTGTTGTTTTAACTTGAAGTCTTCAGCCGCGCGCGGCGAACACGGAGCCAATCGCCTCAGGAGGTTCGCTACCCGTGCACGACGACATCACCTTCGCACCACCCGCCAACACGCTCAGCACCAATGAACGGCTGACCGAGCTGGCCGCCATCCTCGCCGGCGCCATCGCGCGTACCAACCCACCGGAAACGAACAAGATTTCTCCGCTCGACGGAGACAGTTCGCTGGACATTCTCGCCCTCAGACGCCGTCGTCGGAGACAGGTTCGCAACTGAGTTGGAGACGACACATGAGGAAAAACCCTAGGAAATCAGGCGCAAAGGCCTCGCCCGCGCTTCCGGCGGCGGGGATCGACGTCCTCGCCGAACTGGCGGCGCTGAAGGCGATGACGGTGCCCGAACTGCAGGAGAAGTGGCAGGCCATCTTCGGGGAGCGCGCGCCTAACGCCAGTCGCGGCAACCTCGAGCTCCGGCTCGGCTACCGCATCCAGGAACTGGCCCATGGCGGGATGCGCCGCGAGACGCGCCGCACGCTCGATGCGCTGGCCGACGAGGTCACCGGCGGCAAGCTGGGTGGTATGGTGGCGGATCCGCGCAAGCCAGCGCCCGGCACGAAGCTGGTCCGCGAGTGGGGCCGCGAGGAGCACATGGTCACCGTTCTGGCGAATGGCTTCGAATGGCAGGGGCGGCGCTTCAAGTCGCTCTCGGCCGCGGTTCGCGCGATCACCGGGGCGCACTGGAATGGCTGGCGCTTCTTCGGGCTCGACCAGACCGGAAGCACCCGATGACCAGAAAGTCCCAACCAGATCCAGCGCGCCGCCTGCGCTGCGCCATCTACACCCGCAAGTCGAGCGAGGAAGGGCTCGACATGGAGTTCAACAGCCTCGACGCGCAGCGCGAGGCCTGCGAGGCCTACATCGCCAGTCAGCGCGCCGAGGGCTGGGCCTGCCTGCGCGAGCGCTACGACGATGGCGGCGTCTCCGGCGGCACGCTGGACCGCCCCGCGCTGAAGCAGCTGATCGCCGATGTCGAGGACGGTCTGATCGACGTGGTGGTGGTCTACAAGATCGACCGCCTCAGCCGCGCGCTGATGGATTTCTCGAAGCTCGTCGAGATCTTCGACCGCCACGGTGTCACCTTTGTGTCCGTCACGCAGTCCTTCAACACAACTACGTCCATGGGCCGGCTGACGCTCAACATCCTGCTCAGCTTCGCGCAGTTCGAGCGCGAGGTGATCGGTGAGCGGATCCGTGACAAGGTCGCCGCCTCAAAGAAGAAGGGCATGTGGATGGGCGGCTACGTGCCGCTCGGCTACGACGTGGTCGATCGCAAGCTGATCGTGAACGAGGCCGAGGCGGCGCAGGTCCGGACCATGTTCGAGCTCTTCGCGCAGTCCGATTCCACCGCCTCCGTGATAAGGGAACTGAACGCGCGCGGCATCCGCTCCAAGCGGGCTCGGCCCATCGACCGCGGG
>JAZBPE010000110.1:0-2862 GCA_036353345.1 Erythrobacter sp.
GCCTGGCGGCGCAACGGAATGACGAACAAACAGGTGGCCATGGCGACGGGCAGAGGGCCAAGCCTGATCAGCAAGGTTAAGAACGGGCGAGCGAATATCTGTGCTGATCTCAGGCATCAGCTGATCGACCTGTTCGAGCTCGATCGGGTCCGGCTTTTCATGGCCATCGAAATTGTGGGCAATGGGATGCTCTATTTTGACCCGGCTTTCAAACATGTCTGCCATGCATCAATGTGCTTCGTGCAGGAGTTGCTGACCCTGATCGATGAAGACATCAATCCGGAGCATAAGGCGTTGTTTGCAGCCTTTTCGGAGCAGACCATAAGCAGTGTCGCTGGCCAGGCCGGCTGCGAGGTCACAAGCCGCATCACCGCAATCATTCCCGCCCTGAACAATCTGGGCAGGCGATCGCAGTCCTAATCTCGGTCGCCGGGTCCGGGTGCAGTCTGAGAAAGGACCGCATTGGCTTTGGATCAAACATCGCGAAGATTGCCCAGAACAGGTTCTGACAAGCTCAACCCCAGATTTGAATGTCTTGAGCGCTCGGGTTGCTGAATTGGAGGCTTTCCGTTAATTGGGGCCTAGAAAACCTTCAAGGACCTTCCGAATGGCATATTCAGATTCAGTGGTGGGTCAGATCGGCGATCTCGCTGAAGCGGGCGAACGCATGATCGAGCGGCTTCGTCGCAAGGCTTTCCTGCCTGACAGCCGCAAGGGTCTCCACATCCGATTCGGAATTGCTGAGACAGCGCAGCTGCTAGGTTGTTCAACCAACAGGATCCGAATGGCCGAAGAGGACGGCAGGCTCCCCCCCCCTCCGTCAGGCGAGAACGGAAGACGTCTCGGCTACACAGTCGAGGACATACTCCTCATGCGGCAAGTGCTCGACGCAAGTCCCGCCCGCGGCCCCAAAGACACGCCCGCCATGATCGCCGTCCAGAACTTCAAGGGCGGCGTCGGCAAATCGACCGTCACCACTCACCTCGCGCACTACTTCGCGGTTCAGGGCTACCGCGTCCTCGTCGTTGATTGCGACAGTCAGGCTACGACCACGACCCTGTTTGGGTTCAATCCGCACTTCAACATCACGCGGGAAGAGACCCTTTACCCGTATCTGTCGATTGATCCGACGCAAGCGGACCTTCTGTACGCGGTTAAGAACACGCCTTGGCCAAACGTCGACCTGATACCGTCGAACCTCGAACTCTTCGACGTAGAATACGAGCTCGCAGCCTCGGGAGCAGACGGCCAGAATGTCCTTGCCGCGCGCTTTCGCAAATTAAAGCAGGGTTTGACCGATCTTGCCCGAAATTATGACGTTGTGATCCTCGATCCGCCTCCGGCACTAGGGACGATTTCGCTTGCAGTCATGCAGGCAGCGAACTCGCTGTTGGTACCCCTTGCAGCAACCACGCCGGACTTCTGCTCGACAGTGCAATTCCTCTCAATGATGGATCAGGTGATCGATCAGCTGATCGAAGCCGGGGTAGCGGTGGAATACAATTTCGTTCGGCTCCTATGCTCTAAGTTCGACAGCGGTGATCCGAGCCACGAAATGGTGCGCGCCATCATGGAGCAGGCCTTCGGTCCCGCCCTGCTGCCCGTTCCCATCCTCGAGAGCGCGGAAATCAGCCACGCTGCTCTGCGAATGATGACGATCTACGAACTGGAGAAGCCTATCGGCACGTCACGGACGCACAAGCGATGCAGGTCCAACCTCGATGAAGCTCTCGGACAGGTTGAGCAACTTGTGAGGCAAGGCTGGGGACGGACCCAGGCCATTGATGAAGCCCTTCTCGTCAATGGTTGAGGCGACAGCACTGCTCGCGTCAAAATTGTGCGCTCGGAAACACATCGCGCCGCCACTGACGGCACAATGAGAGGCCTACGATGGCAAAGAAACAAAAGGATTATCTGACCGCATTGCTGGCAGATGAAATCGACGGTCAGGAGGCAGAAGCGACAACGGGCGAGCCTGAAGGCGTACCTACCCCGCGCACAGACAGGGCCCGCAGAAATTCACTTCTCGGACGCGAGAGCGCCCTCGCCCGGGTGGCCAGCGGCGAAGTCAGGCAGGTCACACAAATTGCGCTGGACCCCGCGCGCGTACGCCCATGGGCGGGCAACGCGCGCTCATATAATCATCTCAATGAAGAGAATTGCCGCGAACTGATCGACGCTATCGTCGCTGAAGGGGGCCAGAAGGTTCCTGCTATTGTCCGCAGGGTGGACGGCGATCCTGCGTTCGAGTTCGAGGTCATCGCAGGCACGCGCCGACACTGGTCGATTTCCTGGCTCCGCCAGAATTCCTATCCGGACATGAAGTTTCTCGCACAGGTTGTGGATCTCGACGACGAGGCGGCTTTCCGCCTGGCAGACATCGAAAATCGCGCCCGCAAGGATGTCTCTGATCTCGAAAGAGCCCGGAACTATGCCGCTGCGCTAAAAGCCCATTACGGCAATCACCAGTCTCGGATGGCTGAGCGGCTCAAGCTCTCGCAAAGCTGGCTTTCAAAGATGATCAAGGTTGCAACCATACCCGACGCAGTCGTTGCAGCTTTTGCGTCCCCGGCCGACGTCCAGCTGAAGCCAGCCTACCCACTCGCGCAGGCATTGGGCGACCCAAAGAGAGCGGCAGCAATCCAGAGTGCCGCCAAGGATTTGGCAGCGATGCAGGCGCAGCTGCACAAAGAGGGGAAGCCCCCCTTCCCTGCCCAAGACGTCATCAAGGCTTTGCTGACAGCCGATCAAGCTCCACCAGAGAGCCGCGAGATCGTCTTGAATGGAGCGCATGACCGCCCAGCGGTAAGCCTGCAGCGTGCGAACCGGCAAGGTGTAACCCTGCGCCTGCACGCCGGGCAC
>JAZBPE010000111.1:0-2187 GCA_036353345.1 Erythrobacter sp.
CCGCTGGAAGCGCCGATGACGCGGGCCCAATACGACAACCGCTCGGTCCCGCGCCCGCCCAAGCTGTTTTCCCACAACGACCAGCAATCGACCTGGCAAAGCTCGCAGCCCGAAGGCTCACCAACTGGCTGGGGCGGCCGGATGGGCGACCTGGCCCAGAGCGCCAACACCAACGCGATGTTCACCGCGATTAACGCAACGGGCAATGCGGTGTTCCTGAGCGGGCAGCAGGCGGTGCCCTATCAGGTCTCGTCCTCAGGTGCGGTGCTCTTCCGGCCCTTGCGGCAGGGACGCCTGTTCCGCTCGAACGCTGCTTCGGATGCGCTCGCCAGCATCGTCGCCTCGAGTTCAGGGAACATCATGGCCGCCGACTATGCGACGATCAACAATCGCTCGATCACCTTCGGAAGCTTCGTCGACGATGCCCTCGCCGGTGCTTCGCTCAGCACCGATTTCGGCTCGGACAACCGGCTCGCTGCGCAATTGCGGACGGTGGCCCAGATGATCGCGGCGCGTCAGTCGCTCGGGGTGACGCGGCAGGTCTTCATGGTTTCGATGGGCGGATATGACAATCACGACGGGTTGATCGGGCGGCACGAGGGCCTCCTTGCACAGCTCGATTTCGCGCTCGACGCCTTCTACAGCGCCACGGTCGAACTTGGGGTCGCCGACCGGGTAACGACCTTTACCGCGTCCGATTTCGGGCGAACACTGACGTCCAACGGCGATGGTTCAGATCATGGATGGGGCGGGCATTATTTCATTCTTGGAGGAAGCGTCAACGGTGGGCGATTCTACGGCCGGGCGCCGCATGTTTCGGTCGACACCGATGATCAGGTCGGACGCGGGCGGCTGCTGCCCACCACATCTGTCGATGAGTATTCGGCAACGCTCGCCCATTGGCTGGGCATCAGCTCGTCCGATCTCCCCTCGATCGCGCCGAATATCGGACGTTTCGCAACCAGTGATCTTGGCTTTCTTCGCCAGCCCGATGCGCTCGCGGCCGCTCTGCGATGATTACCGGAGGAAATCGATCAAGGTCTTCGCGGCCATCCAAAAACGACGCCTCGCCGCGTCCTCCGCAGAAGCCGGAACGCGGCAAGCCTTTGCTTTCGTCGGTATGACCTAACGGCCGACAAGTTTCCCAAGCTGCGCGTAATGGGCGCGCATGTCTTCTGTCTGATCAGCTCTGTCTCGACCGGCACCGCGCCCGACGCGCCTCGCTCGACGTATAAGCTCAGTCAGCGGCTGATCCCCGGCCCTGAGATCCCGGTTCGAAGGATTTTGAGTAGACAATTCGAATTCCTTATCGTGATTTCGGCGCATGCCTTGCGTCAGCCGTGTCAGCAATCTTCACGCCGTCACTGTTCCAATCTGTGCGCCCAATTAACCAAGATTCGCGATGAAATGATCTTCTTGCCCGACTAAAGTGTCCTTGCGGCGGACAGTGCAGACCAGACGAAAACCGGTCGAATTGGACTCTTGCGAAGTGTTTCCGGCAGTGGGCGATGAGGCTTTCGACCTCGTCGAACATGAGCCGGACATGGCGCAGTGTGACGGATAAGCCTGAGTATGGATCAAGGATCACAATCGCAGAGTTCTAAAGGGATACGCTCGGGATGGGGGTCAGCTGACACGGTCAGCAGCGCAAGAATGGCGGCAACGGGAAAAACAAATGCCAGCAAGGTGCCATCGTCTTTGTGCTGTAGCGGTGGCGTGACAACTTGAGGCGCGGCTCCTCTGGCGAGAACGCATGGGGCAGCTTCCACAATCGCAACGAGACGGCTTACAGATGGAGGCAGTGCAACACCGGCCCAAGTCTGATCCTGATCAGTGAAACGCTCGGGGTAGATCGCAGCCCTCGCAGCCGCGCGAATGTCCGGGCCGAGAGCAAAAACTGAAGCCGTTTTTTGCTTTACCGGGCATTGTTTCCTCGTCAAGTGAAGCCCCCTTCCCCGGTCCCGAAGCCCCCTGACACAAATCGAAAGAGTAAGCCGTTGGCCCATGTACCTCCACAAGGCGCGCTGCACTCGATCGATGAGCCACGGCAAAGCCGAACAGCCCTCAGCGCCGCTCGATTTATGACTTCGCCCCCGCCGAAAGCGTTCGCAGGGCGAAACGATGCTCGGTGATCCATGCCCATAATCGTGCGCCGGGCCTTGCTTCTGGTGATTTGTGCAGCGCTCA
>JAZBPE010000112.1:0-21424 GCA_036353345.1 Erythrobacter sp.
TGGGCTCACCGACAAGCAAATGTCGGCGCTGCGCCAGCGGGCCGCCTACGCCTTCGCACCGACCGAGAGCACTCAGCTCGAAGCCGTCCGCAAGGCAGGCACCATGGTGGCTACGGCCGGTTCGCAATTGGTCGAGCGGTATAGCCGGGTGCAGGCGATGGCATCGAACGGCAAGGCCAACTCTCGCGCCAAGATCAAGGCGCTGGGGGAGACGGGAGAGTGAGCGACCCGATCTCTGCCCTGTTGGCCGACGCCTGGGTGGATAAGTACGGCACCGGCCCCAAGCCGGAGACGGCCGCCGATTTGGGGGTCCGGCTCGTTCGTGAGGCCCGCGCAAAGGCGCTGGACCGTGCCCTGGGCGACCTCACGCGGGGCCTGGAGGCCCGGCCGCGCGACAAGGAGCTGTTCGGCGGCGACCCGTACATGAACCTGCGCTACCTCGACGCGCGCGATGAGGCGCTGCTGCTCCACGATGACGAGCTCGAAATACAGCGCGACGAGCCCGACCCCGACGATGAGGGCGAGGCGTGAACGAGCGCAAGATTGTCGCGCTCAATTTCAAGCCGCGTCTCGGCTCCCGCTGGGCACAACTCAGGGCGGGCATGACATGGGGAGAGGCCCGCGCCTTGGGCTTCCTCGTGGGCGAGCTGAATTACCGTATGCGCAAGGGCGACATCGAGCTCGACATTGGCCCGCGTCGGGGGAGCGGGATTGTGGCTGCGGACGTGCCCGGCACGGGCGTCAAATATGGCAAGTCAGTCGCGCAAGAGCGGCCGTGTCTGCGGTGCCGGGAGCTCTTCGCCAGCGAAGGGCCGGGCAATCGCCTGTGTGGCTATTGCCGCAGCCTGAGCGTGAGCCCTTACGCGCTGTGAAGGGCTTTGGCTGAGAACAGCGTATTTGCGGCGGCAAGACAATGCCGTTACTAAATCGAGCTGACAGGGGGGATTTATATATGTGGGGCGAACTTTTCCGTGATGGGACGCCAATAGAGATTGCGCAGATGCTTCTATTACTGGCGGGGATGGGCTTCGCGCTGATGACCCCGCTCGTCTGGATTTTCGGAAAGACGCTCGCTCTGAAAGAGAAGCCCGATCGGCGGGCGCTTTTGACGACGGCAGCAGCCTACGCCGGGGCATCGCTCGCCTTTATCTTCGGTGGCGGTGGCTTCATCTCACCATGGCTCGGCCCGCTTGTTCCACTACCTGGCGCGATTTTGATCTTCCTCTGGCTGCGACACACCTACCGAAAGGGCTGGGTTGATGACGACAACGTGCCGGAAGGCACCAAGCTAGAGAACAGTGACTGGCGGGTAGGCGTCGGCGTCGTGATCGCCGTCATAGTGGCCGCCGCGATCAAGGTAGCCTTCATCCGATAGGAGCTTACCCCCTGGGCAAAGCGGCCGTCACTGGAGTCATTAGGCATCCTTTCGCCTGCATATTGGCACCCGTGCAAACCGCGCCTCGCCATGTCCTTTTGCGCTGACCCGGCAACTCAGCTGGGCCCAGAAAGGACAGACACATGGCAGATGAAGTACCCACGGCCGATTGGGCGACCTTGTTCAAGGAAATCCCCGTCGCAGTCGAACAGCTCCGGTCGCATGAAGCTCACTGCGCGCCCGAAGCGGCGGCTCTTATTGAATGCGCTATGGACGTGCTGCATGCCTTTGATCCGGTTCGTGCATACGACCGGATTGCGCATACCATGTGCGAGCTTGCGCACTTGTCGCTGCACCATCGGCACCTTCCGGCTGATACGACGCGCTTTATGAGCATCCTCAGCGACGATTACATTGAGGTATTTTCACCGCGCGGCGAGCAGGACGTGATCGAGCGGCTGTCCGCTCCGCGCAGCTAACCAGCCAAAGGGAAGGCCGCCTCGCCACGGGGCGGCCTTGTCTGCTAGGCTCGCGCGATGCGCGACGCTGACCTGAAAGACTTCACTGCCTTCCTGCACGAGTTCCAGTCGGAAACCGACCGGGGAGCCGCCCTGGTCGGCGCTGCCCTGATTGACCAGAAGCTGGCAGACACGCTGCGCGCGTTCTTCGTGCCCGGCAAGACGGCTGGTGAGCTACTGGACGGCGGCACCGCTCCCTTGGGCACGTTCTCGGCCCGCATCAAGACCACCCACGCCCTGGGCCTCATCGACGGCTTCGAGCTCCGCGAATGCAACCTGATTTGGAAGATCAGGAACGAGTTCGCCCATAGCGTTCACGGGCTGGCCTTTGCCGCCCCGACCATCACCGGCCTCTGCGACAAGCTGCAATCGGACCTGCCAGACGGCCGTGAGGCCTTCGCTGGAAACCCGCGCGGCGTCTTCATCAATGCCGTGGTGCTGACCGTGATGCGCCTCACCTACCGCGCCGAATGGGTGGCAAAGGAGCAGCGCGTCACGAAAAGCTGGCCGTAAGAGGGTGGGTGCTTCGCTCCCCCAGCCGCTCCCCCGACCTTTCGGGGTGGGGCCATAATTCCAGCTAAGTCGTTGAAATTATGGTGGGCGCGGCAAGGATTGAACTTGCGACCCCACCCGTGTGAAGGGTGTGCTCTACCACTGAGCTACGCGCCCGCCTTTACGCCACCGTATCTTTCGAGCCCGGCGGCGATACCGAAGGCGCATCGTCTAAGCCGCACGCCGATGGTTTGCAAGCGCTCGGGTGCGTGCACTCGGCTCGTGCGGCGGGGCTTAGTCCAGCAGGAAGCGCCTTGCGAGGGCCATGAGGTCGCGCGCAGTGCCGACCTCGCCTGCTCGCGGGGCGGACGGACATTCGAGGCAATAGGCCTGGATCCCGCGCGTGCCCGCGAGCATGGTGGCATCGCGGGCCAACCGCTCAAGGCTCGCTTCGCGCTGCGCAGCCGCCATTGCGAACAGGTCTCCGCCATTGCGCGGCGATCCGGCAAGCTTGGCATCGCTCGTCAGTAGCTGGCGGATAAGCGAATTGTAATCATTCGTCGCTTCGCCGAGAAATCGCGGCTTCCAGGTTTCGTCTTCCAAACCCGCTTCGCCAGCGACCCAAGCCAGTGCTTCGCCAAGACCGCCAAACTGATCGACCAGCCCCAGTTGCCGGGCACTGCCGCCATCCCACACGCGACCTTGCGCGATCTGATCGAGCCGGGCTTCGGACAGGCCGCGCGAATCCGCCACGCGATCGAGGAAATCACGATACGTGGCCGTGACCGAAGATTGGAAAACCGCGTCCATTTCGGGCGTCAGTCCGGCGATGAGGTCCGGCTGACCCGATAAAGGGGTCGTGCGATATCCATCGGCACTGACCCCGATTTCGGCCGCCGCCTCTTCGAAGGTCGGCAACACCGCGAAGACCCCGATCGAGCCGGTAATCGTTTCAGGCTGCGCGAAAATGCGGTCGCCAGCGGACGCGACCCAATAGCCACCGCTGGCGGCTACATTGGCGAAGGATATGGCGACGGGAACGTCCTTGGCCCGGTAGCGCAGGATCGCGCGGCGTATCTCTTCGGACGCGGTGGCCGAACCGCCCGGCGAATCAACCCGGACGACGAGACCCTTGATCGATTCGTCACTGAGCGCTTCGTCCAGCAGGCTTGCGATGCGCGCGCCGCCTGCCGTGCCGGGTCCAGCATCGCCATCGACGATCGTGCCCGCCACCGTCACGACCGCGATATCTTCGCCAGCGCCAAGCGCTCCGAAGCCTGTGCTGCCGATGTCGGCGAGGTAGGCTGCGAAATCCGTCCTGGCGAAGCTGCCTGGCAACTCGCTCAGTTCGTCCTCTCCCACGATCTCAGCGACGCGCTCTCCGAACTCGGTGCGGCTCCCGACCTTGTCAACAAGATCGGCGTCGAGAGCGGCCTCAGCAAGATCGCCCGAAGCACTGTCAAGCCAGGCGACGGGATCGCTTGTCACCCGTTCCAGATCGAGATCGGGCCGCGCCTTGACGATATTGGCCTGATATTCTTCCCACAAAGCCTCGATAAGGGCCTCCCGGTTCTGGCTTGCTTCCGGGGAAGCCGAATTGCGCGTGAAAGGTTCGACAGCAGCCTTGAACTCGCCAACGCGATAGACGCGGGCATTGACATTCAACCGCTCGAGTAGATCAGCGAAATACAGGCTGGTGCCACCCGGTCCGGTGATGATCGCACCGCCCATCGGGTCAGCCCAGATCTCGCTCGCATGAGCGGCGAGCTGCATATGATCGTCGCCATAGGCAAGCGCGTAGGTCAAAACCGGCTTTTCCGCCTGCCGAACGCGCGAAAGCGCCTCGCCAATGGCTTGCAGGTGGACCTGTCCGCCGCCGGCGAATGTCGTCATGTCGATGACCACCGCCTTCACTCTGTCGTCGGACGCTGCATTGTCGATTGCCCGCACGAGATCGCGCGCCTGCCATTCCATCGTCGGCGCTTCACGGCTGAGCAATGCGGCGAACGGATCGATCTGAGAGCGTTCCTCGACGATGAAACCGCTGAGGTCGATATAAAGCGCGCCTTCGCGCACCTGGCCCGGATTGGGCGTTGCGGACAGCAGGGCAAAGAGGGCGAGGAAGAACAGCAGCAGAAAGATCAGAACCAGACCGTCCTTGATCCCGACAATGACCTTCCAGGCCTTTCCGATGAAACTCACGTAAGAGGTATCCTGCTTGCATGGAAGGCGCGGGACGCGCCGTTGAATTGGGACCCATCTAGGAATGTTTCAGCCGAACTTCCATATGCCACGGTCCGGCGAACGGGTTGAGCGTAGCTCAGCGCTCGACTAAGGGCGTGGCCCAGAGATGACGGGCACGGCCAACTTTTCGGTTCCAGGCGGCACCAAGGCCGACGCCGAAGGGCGTTTCCCTAAAGGTCGTCTCGCCTTTCCGCACCGCGATCTGACCGGCATCGGCCAGCTTGAGCGGCACGAGATACTGTACCTGCTTGATCAGGCGCAGCAATGGGTCGCGCTCAATCGCCGTCATGACAAGCGCGCGCAGCTCCTCTCGGGACTTACCATCATCAACGCCTTTTTCGAGGCCTCAACCCGGACGCTGTTGTCCTTCGAGATCGCGGGGAAGCGGATGGGCGCCGATGTCGTCAACATGGTCGCCGCGAATTCGAGCCTCAAGAAGGGCGAAACCTTGATCGATACCGCGATCACGCTGAACGCCATGCGCGCCGATGCGATCGTCATCCGCCATGGATCGAGCGGGGCGACGCAGCTGATCGCGGACAAGGTCGATTGCCCGGTGCTCAATGCGGGCGACGGCAGCCATGAGCACCCCACGCAGGCGCTGCTCGACGCATTGGCGCTGCGCGAAGCATTGGCGCGGCGCGATGGTAGGGCGCCGGGGCCGCTTGACGATTTTACCGGAATGACGATCACCATCTGCGGCGACATTCTCCACAGCCGGGTCGCTCGCTCGAACATCCTGTGCCTGACCGCGCTGGGCGCAACCGTCCGGCTGTGCGCGCCCCCGGCTCTCATGCCCGCAGCGGTCGAAGCCATGGGTGCTGAGCCGGTTTATGATTTCGATGCGGCCCTGGACAGCAGCGACGTCGTGATGATGCTGCGTCTCCAGTCGGAGCGCATGGCGGGACAATTCATCCCCTCCGCGCGTGAATATCACCACCTATACGGGCTCACAAAGGCGCGGCTGGCATGCGCGGCTCCCGATGCGCTGGTGATGCATCCGGGGCCGATGAACCGCGGGGTCGAGATCGACAGCGAGGTCGCCGACCTGCTCGACCGCTCGATCATCACGCAGCAGGTCGAAATGGGCGTCGCGATCCGCATGGCCGCGCTCGACGTGCTGACCCGCAGTGCGCGCGGCGTCGAGGGCTGGGGGCCGCCTGCATGAAGCAGGTCCGCCCGCTCATCATTACCGGTGGCCGCTTGGTGACGCCCGGCGGTGTTGTCGAGGGGTCTTTGCGTTGTGTCGCTGGCGCAATCGCCGAAATGGGGCCGCAAGTGGAGGCGCAGGAGGGTGATGCGGTTATCGATGCGCGCGGGGCTCTTGTTGCGCCGGGCCTCGTCGATCTCGGGGTCTTCGCGATCGACAAACCAGCGTTTCATTTCGGCGGGATCACCCGCGCTGCGCTGATGCCCGATCAGTTCCCGCCGCTCGATCACCCAAGCCGCGTCGCCTACACCGCAAAGAGCGGAAAGCCCGATTTGTGGGTTCATCCGCTCGCCGGTGCAACGCGCGCGCTGGAGGGCCTCGAACTTGCCGAGATTGCGCTGATGCGCGAAGCGGGCGCGCGCGGTGTCGCGACCGGGCGGCGCTGGATCGGCGACAGCGGTGTGATGCTGCGGGTGTTGCAATATGCAGCGATGCTCGACCTCACGGTTGTCGCTCATGCTGAGGACGCAACCCTTGTGCGCGAAGCCACCGCGACCTCCGGCGAGGTTGCGACCCGGCTCGGCCTGCCGAGCGCTCCGGTCGAAGCCGAAGCGCTGGCCATCGCGCGCGACATCGCGCTCACCGAAATGGCGGGCGCGCGGCTCCATTTTCGCCAGGTGACGAGCGCTGCGGGGTTTGCTCTGGTGCGCGAGGCCAAGTCGCGCGGTCTGCCGGTTACGTGCGGAATAACGCCGGCACACTTTCTCCTGTCCGACCTCGCGACGGCGGATTTCCGTACCTTCACCCGGCTGTCCCCGCCTTTGCGCAGCGAGAACGATCGGCAGGCCGCGCTTGCCGCCATTGCCGATGGAACGGTGGATGTCATCTCCAGTGGCCATGATCCTCGCGGGCCTGAGGACAAGCGGCTGCCCTTTGCCGATGCTGCACCGGGAATGGCGGGTGCCGAGACGCTGCTTGCGCTTACCCTGGGTCTGGTGCGCGATGAGCTGATCCACCTGCCGCGCGCATTTGCCCTGCTCGCGCACAATCCCGCGCGGTTACTGGGCGTCGAGGCCGGGCGGTTGGAGGCAGGCTGCGAAGCGGACGTCGCGATTATCGAGCCCGATGCGCCCTGGATCGTGGATCGCCGCCAGATGGAAGCGACCGCGGACAACACGCCCTTCGACCGGCAAGGCGTGCAAGGCCGGGTGCGCGCTCTGGTCAAAGGCGGCGTGGCCCTCGATTCCTAACATCCGTCCACAGACAAGCCCCCGAAAGCCTTAGGACTTTCGAGGGCCGATCCGGGGATACTCGAAACCAGTCGAGCGAAACGTTCAGTTGGTGCGTGCCGCGATTCGTCGGCCGCGATCGACCGCGCCGGCAGGAGGATTGGATTTGTCATAAGCGAAGCAGCCGAGGCCCTTCGCCTTGACCGTACCGCACATGGCCTGCGCACTGCCTGCGCCAAAGCCGGCAGCAGCGACGCGGAAATAGGTGCGTCCCTTTACCAGCGCTTCCGTGATGACGACGTCATGGCTTTTGAGAGCGGGGAAACGGCGCTGGAATTCGGACCATTTTGCTTCGGCCACATCCTTGGTGTCGAAGCTGCCAAGCTGCACGAGATGGGTGTCGGCGGCAATATCGGTGTTGGCCATGCGACGCTGCTGCACGGGGGCTTTGGCTGGCTTGGCAGAAACAGACGCTGCAACGTTTCGCGCGGCTGGAACATTCTGGACCATTGCATTCGAGACGAAGCGGGCACCCGCTGAAGGAGCCGGCGCTGAAGCCTGCGATGCGCCCGCTTGCCGCGCTGGTACCTTGACGGCGGGCGGGGGTGTCGGATCGATCGCTTCGATTGTTTGAGCTGCGGAAAGACGCGCCAGCGCTGCGAGATCCGTTTCGGCTTCGGCGGGCTCTTCGTTGTCTATGCCGAAAGCCATGCGTTCATCGGCCGTGGGGGAGACTTCGACCTCACCTTCGGCAAGGGCGACACCGCCCAGATCAACCGCTTCGGCCGCCATCTGTTCTTGGCTGGGGAAGTTCGACAGGGCCAGTTGCATCGGCAGACCGCCATCGCTGACGGGCGTGACGTTGAGCACGCCGGCAACGCGGCTGCGATAATCTTCGGGACGCGCGGATGCTGCCCAGTCGGACAGGCGCTGGTCGAGCTCTCCTGCGGGCACGTCTTCAGCGGCCATCACTCGCGCTGCGCGCCAATTGCCGCTCAGTGCATAGGCGTAAGCAAGGTTCTGGCGGACCTTGGGACTGGCATAGCCCTGACGGACCGCATTGATCAGAAGATGAATGCCGCGTTCGGGCTTTCCAGCGAGTGCGTAGGCGAGACCAAGATCGCTGGCCGGGATTGCACCTTCATACTCAGCCAGAATGGCCAGCGCCTTGTCCTGCGCGCCGAGCGCGGTTTCCGCGAGTGCGTAGCTAAGCACCGTACGCGGGTTTCTTTCGCCAAGTTCGAGCGCATCGGAAAAGCTCGTCGCCGCAGACTGGAACCGGCCAGCTTCGAGATAAGCGGAGCCAAGAAGCGCGCGGATCGCCGGACTGCGCGGATCGGCCAGCACGGCGGCTTCGGCAAAGCCGATCGCACGGTCGATCTGTCCGTCTTCGAGCGCGGACTGCGCCTTGGCAAAGGATGTCTGCGCACTTGGTGCCGATGCGGTCGTGCAGCCCGCCAATGCAAGGCTCGCAAGCGCGGTCGACACGGCAAGGCCAATGCGCGGCAGGGCCATACCTTTGGACAAGGACGCCATGTCGCTGGGGCTCGGTAGGCGACGGAACATGTGAATTTCCTTTAAATTAACCATGAGACGGTGCGTTTCGTGGGTACCTTGAAGAAACAGGTGCAGGCATATCAGTGGGTGCGGTTCATCCGCTCGACCAGAGCATCGAGATTATCGATCTCGTCGAGCATGGCATCGAGCGCCTCGGTGACGAGCGATTGCGCGCTTACCCCCTGCATGGTGGAGGCGAGACGCAGCTTGAGGTGACGTTCGGGATCGAGCCGCAGGGTAAAGGCAGCGCGGCGTCCCGCGGAGGCGGATTTTGCGCGCGCGTTTGCCTTGCGCGGTTTGTGGCGAAGACGCCTGGCGCGGGCGATCCCGGTTTCATCTTCGCCGCCTTCCCGGACAGCGGGCAGCATCACGTCAACGTCCGAACCGATATGGGCATCCTCGTATGATCCAGCTTGGGAATAGGTAATCAGCGAGCGGATATGATCGGCATCGTTGTCTACGTTATCTTCATCGAGCAATGCGGGGCGCGGGGTCTGTTCGTCATCGCGATCCGAAACGTAATCCGCGCTACCAGCTTCGGTATTGTCTGACGCAATGGTTTGACCCAAAGCCGCATCGGCGAGCAAGCGCTCTTCAAGGCGGCGCTGTTGTCGCACCACGATCGGACTCGCCGGCATATTGTCGTTGATCTGTGTCGCTTCGCCTGAACGCAGCGCAATCACTTCACCGTGTGGGTGAGTGTTGTGACCCCCATCCTCGTCGCTGCTGACTTCCTCGCCCATATCGTTCCAGCCGAGATCCTCGAGCTGTTCGGGCGCAACGGTTTCGGGCATCGGGGCCAATTGCGGCCGCATGGCAGGCTTGGCGCCGCCTTTGCGAGCAAGCAGCGTCGGGCCGAGCGAGGCGAAGCTGGCTTCGGACATCACGCCGGGCCTAACTTACTGAGCCACCCGGCGACCGAAGCCGCCGCCGGTACGATTGATGCCGTTGGCTTGCGCGGCATTACCAACCTGTGCAGCGTTCGGCGAGGCAAAGACGGTGCGGCGGAAATTCTTTTCCAGACGGTCCGACATGTATTTCCACAAGGCCGCGATTTCCGCGGCGCTGCGGCTTTCGGGATCGACCTCCATCACAGTGCGTCCATCAATCATCGAAGCGGCGAAATCGGTCCGGTGATGAAGGGTGATCGGGGCAACGGTACCATGCTGCGACAGCGCGACTGCGGCTTCCGACGTAATCTTGGCTTTGGGAGTCGCCGCGTTGACGACGAACACCAGCGGCTTGCCCGCTCGCTCGCACAGATCGACGGTGGCGCCGACAGCGCGCAGATCATGCGGGCTGGGACGGGTCGGCACGACGATCAGCTCAGAAACGCTGATGACCGACTGGATCGCCATGGTGATCGCTGGCGGCGTATCGATGACGGCGAGCTTGAAGCCCTGCTGACGCAAGACCTGAAGGTCATTGGCAAGCCGCGACACGGTGGTCTGAGCAAAAGCGGGATATTCGTCCTCACGCTCATTCCACCAATCGGCGAGTGATCCCTGCGGGTCGATATCGATAAGCACGACGGGGCCAGCGCCCGCGCGCTGAGCCTGGACGGCAAGGTGTCCGGAGAGGGTCGTCTTGCCCGATCCGCCTTTCTGCGATGCCAAAGCGAGTACTCGCAACGATCAGTCCCCCTGGTTTGGACCATGTTCCCGCCGCGCAATTGCGGCCTGCCATTGGAAATCGCAGACTACCCCTAATTTAGGGTTAAAGCGGCACGCATGGGGTTGTCTGAGAGGCGAAAACAGGGTTGCGGAGGTTACAAGCCAGCGAAGCCGGGCCCCGCCCCGCCGCGCCGGGCTAGGATGCGGCGATCTTTACTCTTTTAAGCTCCCACGCCATGCCGCAAGTCGTGAAGTGGCCGAAAACATGAAGCTTGCGCCGCGCGGTTCGGGAACGGACCTTCTGCATGAACCCCCGGTCCGCGAAAGGCTGCAAGGGTGAGCAAGGACGATGCGCCCGTGGGCCAGAGCCGTCCGCTTACCCCCGAGCCTACCCCGGAAGGGGAGCGGATCCAAACGCTCGATTATCTGCGCGGCATTGCTGTCATGGGGATACTTGGCGCGAACATCATCGCCTTTGGCCATCCAGTGATTGCAGGGGTCCTCCCGCAGGCATTTCTGACCGATCCGAACGATCCCGGCTCGTTCCTGCTGCTTGTGCAATTCGTCCTGATCGACGGCAAGATGCGCACGCTCTTCACCCTGCTGTTTGGCGCTGGCCTCTGGCTGTTTTTCGAGCGGGCGCGGCAGCGAGGTGAGGGCACGCTGCTAGCGGTCCGACGGTTGGGCTTGCTAGCGCTTGCGGGCCTGATGCATTTCCACCTCTTGTGGGAGGGCGATATTCTCCTTGCCTATGCGCTTTGCGGGCTGGTCGCGCTGCTTTTCATCGGAGTGCCCGCCCGCGACCAACTGATCCTGGGCCTGCTGGGCTATACGCTTGGCGCCGCGTTCTATGGCCTGCAATATGGCGGCGCCTATGCGATGGAGCTCGGAAATTTCGCCAATGCGGGTACTCCTTCGCCCGACGACGGGCGCGCCGCGGAGCTTATCATGAGCGGGGATTATGCCGGGTTCGTCGCCAACAATGTGACGGCGCGCGCGCTCGACCCGTTCTCGCAGCTCTGGGTGAACAGCTCGGAAACGCTGCCGCTGATCCTTATGGGCATGGCGTTGATGCGGCTTGGTTTTTTCGAGCGGGGGTTTGGCGTGCGCTGGTCGGGGACCATCGGTCTTGCCGCAATCATGTCGGGCGGGCTGCTCACGCTGGGGATCGGACTGTGGATGCGGGCAACCCAATTCGACCTTTATGCAACGTTTCTGGCCCATGTCAGCCTTACCGCCCTGCCGCGCCTTGCCATCGCGCTCGGCCTCATTGCGCTGTTGGCTACCTGGTCGCCTCGCTGGAATGGATGGCTGGCGCAGCGGGTTCGCGCGGCAGGACGAGCGGCCTTTACCAATTACATCGGCACCTCTTTCGTGATGCTGTTCGTGTTCCATGGGTGGGCGCTGGGCCTGTTCGGCATGCTCTCGCGTCCGCAGCTCTACATTGTGGCCGCTCTGGGCTGTGTGGCCATGCTTGTCTGGTCAAAACCGTGGCTTGAACGGTTTCGCTACGGCCCCCTGGAATGGCTGTGGCGCTGCCTGACCTATGGCCGATGGTTCGCGCTCCGGCGAAGCTAGTCTCGCCCGCCGCCTGCTCGATCGTTCCGGGAACTGAAACTCTCGCTTCCGCGCGCAGCAATGCTCGTTTCCGCAAAGAACTGCGAAAGACCCAAGATCAGCAACACCATTGTCAGCACCCACAAGAATGCGACCAGCGTGCCGATCCGGGGCTCGATATAGACCGAAACGAACAGCACCGCGATCACCACACTGATGACGCCCGCCGCCGCCGTCGAAAACAGCATGGCACGCCGTACGAAATGGCGGCGCCGACCAAGCCAGGCAAGCTCGCGCGCGGTACGAGGGCTGTGAGTATTCTCATCAAGGTCGGTCAGTCTCTCGATCCGCCCGGCGATCCAGGTAAGGCGCGCCATCATGACGTTCATGATGCTGCCGATGCCGACAAGCAGGAATGCGGGCGCGAGGCTCAACTGCACCGCTGCCAAAGTTTGCGGCGTGCTCGCCGTGCGTTCCAGAATTGCACTCGGGAGCGCAAGCAGGAAGAAGACCTCGGCCATTACGTCTTGTCCGATCCGGTCGAATAATTGCCGCCGCCGCCCCGGTTCGCATTGTAGGGATTTTTCGGCGACTTTAAGGTCACGCGCACCGGCACCGCATCAAATCCGAGCTTTGCCCGGATCCCGTTCACCAGATAGCGCTCATAGCTCTTGGGCAGCGCATCGAGCCGGGTGCCGAAGATCACGAACCGTGGCGGGCGGGTGCCGGCCTGCGTGATATAGCGCAGCTTGATCCGCCGACCGCCGGGCGCAGGCGGCGGATTGGCGGCGAGCGCATCATCGAACCAGCGATTGAGCGCAGCGGTCGACACCCGTTTGGACCAGCTTTCGCGCAACTCGAATGCCGCAGAGAGCATCGTGTCGAGACCCTTGCCCGTCTTGGCCGAAACGGCGAACAGCGGCAGACCGCGCACTTGCGCCAACCCTTCGTTGAGCGCTGCGCGAATACCGTTGAACAGGCCGCTGGGGCTCTCGGTCCCGCCTTGTCCGGCGATATCCCATTTGTTGATCGCAATCATCAGCGCGCGGCCTTCTTCGAGAGCAAGGCTCGCGATCTTGAGATCCTGATGCTCCAGACCCTGCGTCGCATCGAGCAGCAGAACCACGACTTCGGCAAAGTCCACCGCGCGGCGCGCATCGGCAACCGAGAGCTTCTCGAGCTTTTCGACGACATTGCGCTTCTTGCGCATTCCGGCGGTATCGATGAGGCGAATGTCGCGCGTCTCGCCCGAAGCGGGATTGGTCCATTGCCAGTCAATTGCGATCGAATCGCGCGTGATCCCGGCCTCCGGACCCGTCAGCAAGCGGTCTTCGCCAAGCAACCGGTTGATGAGCGTCGATTTGCCTGCATTGGGCCGTCCGACAATGGCGAGTTTTAACGGGCCAGCTTCGGCCTCGTCATCCTCCTCGCCTTCGTTTCGTGCATCCGCGCTCGAGGAATCCTGCGCAGCGTCGGCTTTCGCGCCGATGATCGGCCAGAGCGCGCCGAAAAGGTCCGCGACACCTTCGCCATGTTCGGCGGAGAGCGCCACGGGCTCGCCAAAACCCAGCGAATAGGCTTCGAGCACGCCGCCTTCCGCGTCCCTGCCTTCCGCCTTGTTCGCGACCGGCACGACCGGAACGTCACGCCCGCGCAGGAAGCGGGCGATCTCTTCGTCGAGCGGTGTGAGGCCTGCGCGCGCATCAATCACGAAGAGCGCGACGTCCGCGCCTTCGAGGCTGACTTCGGTCTGCGCACGCATGCGTCCCGGCAGGCTCGCCGCGTCCTCGTCTTCCCAGCCTGCGGTATCGACGATATCGAATTGCAATCCGGCGATTTCGGCAGCGCCTGTCCGGCGGTCGCGCGTGACGCCGGGCTGATCGTCAACGAGCGCCAGCCGCTTGCCCACCAGCCGGTTGAACAGCGTCGACTTGCCGACATTGGGTCGGCCGATGATAATTACCTGAGGCTTGGTTGCGGGGGTCATGGCAGGAAGCGCGTGTGGTCGCTCGTCCGCCGCTTGGCAAGCCGCGTGAGTGGTGACGGGGCGTGCCGCGTCAGTCCTTGCGCGCGATCGGCGGATCGTCGCCCAGATCCTCGTACCAGGCTTCGACCGGGCCGGAGAGCCGGATTGTCAGCGGCCGCCCACGGCGATCGGTCGTCTTGCCAGCCTGGACACGGATCCAGCATTCGGAAATGGAATATTCCTCGATATCGGTGCGCACGCGGCCCTTGAACCGGATACCAATGCCGCGCTGGAGTGCGGACGCGTCGAAATGTTCGCTGCGCGGATTAACCGAAAGGCGATCGGGCGGCGTGTCCGGCAGGGAACTCACCTGAGCGGCTTCGGTCTCAACGGAGGCGTGCGTGTCATCATTCATGCTGCGCGCCGATAAGGGGAGCGACAGCAACGTGCAAGCAATCGCTCAGCGCGAATCGACCCCCGTTGCAGCATCCGCGTTGAACTTGATCCCGTCACCGTCGTTTTCGGCGCGGTTGCCACCACGATTTTCGACCCGGTCTTGACTCGAAGAGCCATCGTCGGCGCGTGGTCTTACGCCCAGCATCTGGACGAAGTGTCGCCGCGCTGTCGCGTAACGCGAAAGCCCGCGCTGCCCAACGGGCGTGACGCGATCAGCAGCGGTTTGACCCGTAAGGTTAGGAGAAAATCGCATTGTGTTGGTCACCCCATCGTGCGGTAATATATATGCCTCTCAACTCGAAAATAAACTTCGCCGGTCTGGAACTGGTCGCCAAAAGGAGCCGGTTCACCTTATTCTTCGGGCAAAACTATGGCTGGCTTTGTCGAACCAAGCTCCTCCTCGCCCCCACCATCGCTTTTTCGGCGGTTTTCGAGGCGTTCGGACAGCGCGGTATCGATTCGCTCAGGAAGAGTGCGATCGCCGGGGACGTCGCCCGGTAAGTCGGCTTTTGTCCCGGTTGCGGCAGCCGCGTCTGGATCGACCTGCGGATCGATCGCGGGCGGACGCCGACGGGATGCACGGCGTGTTGCAACCCTTGCGGCGGGGCAGTGCGTTCTCTCCTATCGATCCGGTCGATCCTCTGGCCAACGAAATGGGATGTTGGAGCCCTCTCGCCAACAATGCCACGACCCGGCGATGAGGTTCCCGGCCGCAAAGGCGGGGCCCATTAGCGGTCTTGCTCTTTGGGTGCAACGGCGATAGGGCGCTGCTCAACGCGCGCGGAGAGCCTCATCGCTTTTCCGCGCGGCTTCGTTCGGGCACTTGCGGGCGTGGCGGAATTGGTAGACGCGCTGGTTTTAGGTACCAGTATCGAAAGATGTGGGGGTTCGAGTCCCTTCGCCCGCACCAGTCCCGCCAGGTCCTAAGCACACCTCGTTCCCATCCGCACAATCGCACTTGAAGGTTCAATTCCATTCCCATGCAGATCAAGCAGACGACCGATGAAGGGCTGAAGCGCGCCTATACGATCACGCTTCCCGCCGGCGACATTTCGAGCAAGATCGACGGCGAGATCCGAAAGATCGCGCCGCAGGTGAAGATGCCCGGCTTTCGTCCCGGCAAAGTGCCCGCCAACCTCGTCAAGAAGATGCATGGCGAGCAGCTTCACGCGCAGACTCTGAACGACATGATCCGCGCGTCCGTGGACGAACTGATCAAGCAAAGGGATCTGCGCCCCGCGATGCAGCCCGAAATCGCCCTGGGCGAGGGCTACGAAGAGGGAAAGGACGCGGAGATTACCGTCGCGCTCGAAGTGTTGCCTCAGATCGAGGCACCGGACATTGATGATCTGAAGCTCGAAAAACTCCTCGTCCCCGTGAGCGACGACCAGATTGACGAGGCGATCCAAAGTATCGCTGGCCAGAACAAGAGCTACAAGGACGCAGCCAAGACCAAGAAGGCGGCGGAAGGCAACCAGCTTCTCATCGATTTCGTCGGCAAGGTCGATGGCGAGGAATTTGAAGGTGGCAAAGCCGAAGACGCCCCGCTTGTCATCGGATCAGGCTCCTTCATCCCCGGTTTCGAAGAGCAGCTGGTCGGCACCAAGGTTGGTGAGGAAAAGACGATTACGGTCACTTTCCCCGCAGAGTATCAGGCCAAGCATCTCGCCGGGAAGGAAGCGACTTTCGACGTAACGGTGAAGGCCGTGAAGGTCGAGACCGACACCAAGATCGACGACGAATTTGCAAAGAATCTCGGTCTCGATGATCTGAGCAAGCTGAAAGAGATCATGCGTGGTCAGCTTGAACAGCAGACCGCCGGACTTACCCGCACGCAGATGAAGCGCCAATTGCTCGACAAACTGGCCGCCGGACATGATTTCGCGGTGCCGCAGGCGATGGTCGAGGCCGAATTCGAACAGATCTGGGCTCAGCTTCAACAGGAAGCGGCGAAGGAAGACGATCCGACTGCCGCGATCAAGGAGATCGAGGCGGAGAAGGACGACTATCGCAGCATTGCCGAGCGCCGCGTGCGCCTTGGCCTGCTGCTGTCTGAGATCGGTCAGGCCAACGGCGTCGAAGTGACCGGACAGGAGATGTCGATGCTGATCCAGCAGGCGGCCCAGCAATATCGCGAAGAGGATCGCGAGCGGTTCGTTCAATACATCCAGACCGAACCGATGGCCGCCGCCCAGCTGCGCGCGCCCTTGTATGAAGACAAGGTTGTCGATTTTCTCTTCGGAAAGGCTGACGTGACCGAGCGCGAAGTCACGCAGGATGAGCTGCAAGCTGCGATCGAGGCGGACGACCAGGGCCCAGCCGACAGTTCCGAGACGGCGGCGCCGAAAAACAAAGCGCCTGCCAAGAAGGCTCCTGCGAAGAAAGCGCCCGCGAAGAAAGCATCAGCTGCAAAAGACAAAGAAAGCACCACGAAGGCTGAGGCGAAACCGACAGCGAAGAAAGCGCCCGCGAAGACGGCTTCGGCTGACAAGCCTGTAGCCAAGAAGGCTCCCGCGAAAACCGCTGCCAAAAAGCCGGTCGCGGCAAAAAAGCCCGCCGCGGCGAAAAAAGCGCCATTGAAGAAAGCGGCGGGCGACGCGGAATAATCGTTTGCGGGGCGCACGCCGTTCAGCGCTGCGCCCCTCCGCCTACTTTCACCGACGCGTTTCGGGTGCGAGGCCCGGTAAATCGTCGCCCGCGTCGCGGTGAAGATGTCCGCCGTCACGCTCAGCCCAGCGAATCATCGGTCCAGCAAAGATCCCATGCAACACGATCGAGACCAGGATCGTGAAGCTCACAGTCGCCCAGAGCAAGTCGATCGGCGCGAAATAAGCATTGTTCTGGCCATAGGCGAGATAATAGATCGAACCCATCCCGCGCACACCGAGGCTCGCGACCGCGACCTTGCCGCGCCAGGGCAGCGCTCCGGGAGCCTCGGCAATTAGACCGGTGACCGGGCGAATGATCAAAATGAGCCCAAGCCCGAGCAGTGCCGCAGGCCACGTAAGTGCATCGAGCACGCCGCTCGCCAGCATCGCGCCGAAGGACAAGAGGACCGCGACCAGCACGATCTGCTCGATCTGATCGATGAAATGATGGGTGATCTTGTGATAGCGGCTTCGCGCCTCGCGCTGTCGCGCGGTGACCGCGCCGACGAATACGGCGAGAAAGCCGTAACCCTCCACGATCTCGGCGAGACCGTAAGCCGAAAGCAATGTGCCAAGCACGACCAGCCCCTCGCTTGTCGAATAGCCTGAGATGGACATCTCGTCTTCGGCGATGTGCTCATCCTTGTTGCGCTCGAAGACATACCAGGCCCCCAGTCGCCCGATAGCCCATCCTACCGCAACCCCGACGACGATCCGGTAGACAAGGTCGAATGCAGCCCATTCGATGGTCCAGTTGCCCAGCGCGGTCGCTCCGGCGGCGGCAATGGCGAGATAGGTAAACGGGAAGGCGAGCCCATCATTAATGCCCGCCTCGACCGTCAGGCTAAAGCGGATGTCATGGCGCTTGTTCTCGCCCGGCGGTCCGACCTGCACGCTGCGCGCCAGCACCGGGTCGGTCGGGGCCAACACTGCTCCAAGCAGGATTGCGCTGGCAGGAGCGAGGCCGAGCGCCCACCATCCGATCCAGGCCACAAGCGCGATGCTGATCGGCATGGCGATTACGAGCAGCGGGACGATCTGGCGCCAGTTCGGCCAGGTTACCGGCCTGTCGAGCGCGATCCCTGCGGCAGCCAGAGAGGCGATGACGATGAACTCGGTGACATATTCCAACGCGATCGCGTCGAACCCGTCCTCTGCCGGATTGAAAGCGGGAAAGTCGATCGGCAGCTGGAACAGCGCCCAGCCTAGCGCCACATAGACGATCGGTAAGGACAGCCAGTAGCGCGCCAGCCTGCGTTCGAGCCCTACGGCTGCTATGAGAGCAAGGCCGAAAACGGTGATTGAGATGATGCGAGGGTCCATGTCATGCGTGCTAACGCGAGCGCCCGGCAAACGGTCCCGTAACGCGCCAGCCAAAGCATCGCGCGCAATAGGTTTGACGCAGGGTCTGATGCAGGGCTTGACGCAGGGCGGAGGCCACCCGACATAGCGCGTCCAACTTCGAACGGAGAGCTTCCTACATGATCGACCTGCTTGGCGCTTATGGCGAAACCCACGGCATGCAAGGCCAGTTCACGCGCAACCCGGAAACCGGCGCGCTGGTGCCGGTGGTGGTCGAGCAGACCAGCCGGGGGGAGCGCAGTTTCGATATCTTCAGCCGCCTTCTGCGCGAGCGGATTGTTTTCGTTACCGGTCAGATTGAAGATGGGATGGCATCGCTGATCACAGCGCAGCTGTTGTTCCTTGAAAGCGAAAACCCCTCCAAGCCGATCAGCATGTACATAAATTCGCCCGGCGGCGTAGTGACGGCCGGTCTCCAGATCTATGACACGATGCAGTATATCAAGCCGCGCGTTTCGACAGTGTGCATGGGACAGGCGGCCTCGATGGGCAGCTTCCTGCTGGCAGCGGGCGAGCCGGGTATGCGCGTTGCGCTCCCTAATGCGCGCATCATGGTGCACCAGCCGTCTGGCGGCGCACGGGGGATGGCGTCGGATATCGAAATCCAGGCGCGCGAGATCCTGCGGATCCGCAAGCGGATGAACGACCTTTACGTAAAGTTCACGGGGCGGAGCATCGAGGAGATCGAAAAGGCGATGGACCGCGACACCTTTCTCGAGGCTGAGGAAGCCAAGGAGTTCGGGCTCGTCGACAAGGTGTTCGAAACCCGGCCTGAAACCGAGGATACAGACGGCGACCAGGGCTCGGGCGGCGCGCCCGAATAAGCGTGTCGTGACGATCGCGCGGGGACGGCAATATGGCAGGGCCAGTGTGCTTTCTGGCTGCCCTGCGGGTAAGGCGGATCTTCATCTTTGGATCGTTAGTCTGCACGCGCGGGAACAGGAATGATGTGCGCATCGGTTGATTCATCCGGCGCGCAAGATACACTCGGCGAATCTAGGTAGGCGCGCATTGAGGCTGGCCGATCCGGATTCGAGGATACAGGAATGACCAAATTGAGCGGATCTGACAGCAAGAGCACCCTGTATTGCAGCTTCTGCGGGAAGTCGCAGCACGAGGTGCGCAAGCTCATCGCCGGTCCCACCGTCTTTATTTGCGATGAATGCGTCGAGCTTTGCAATGACATCATTCGCGAAGAGACAAAGGCCGGTATTGCAGGCAAGAAAGAGGGCGAGGTCCCGACCCCGTCCGAAATTTTCGCAACGCTCAACGATTACGTGATCGGGCAGAGGTCGGCCAAGCGAAATCTGTCGGTCGCCGTCCATAACCATTACAAGCGGCTCAACAATTCGGGCAAGGCTGGCGACGTCGAGCTGGCAAAGTCGAACATCCTGCTGGTCGGCCCCACCGGCACTGGCAAGACGCTGCTGGCCCAGACGCTCGCGCGCACGCTTAACGTGCCCTGGACGATGGCCGATGCGACCACGCTGACCGAAGCGGGCTATGTCGGAGAGGATGTCGAGAACATCATCCTGAAATTGCTGCAGGCGTCCGATTACAACGTCGAAAAGGCGCAACAGGGCATCGTCTATATCGACGAGATCGACAAGATCACGCGCAAGGCGGAAAATCCGTCTATCACCCGCGACGTGTCGGGGGAAGGCGTGCAGCAGGCGCTGCTCAAGCTCATGGAGGGCACCACTGCCAGCGTACCGCCGCAAGGTGGGCGCAAACACCCGCAGCAGGAATTTCTGCAGGTGGATACGACCAACATCCTCTTCATTTGCGGCGGCGCCTTTGCCGGTCTGGACAAGATTATCGCGGACCGCCTGCAAAAGCGCTCGATCGGCTTTGGCGCGCATGTCGCCGATCCGGAGAAGCGCAATGTTGGCGAACTGCTCGAAAAGAGCGAACCCGAAGACTTGCTGAAGTTCGGCCTCATTCCCGAATTTGTCGGTCGCCTGCCGGTAATCGCAACTCTTCACGATCTCGATGTCGATGCACTGGTAACGATCCTGCAGGAGCCAAAGAACGCGCTGGTGAAGCAGTATCGCAAACTGTTCGAACTCGAAGATGTCGAGCTGAGTTTCACCGACGATGCCATGCGCGCCATTGCCGAGCGCGCGATCAAGCGCAAGACCGGTGCGCGAGGCCTGCGCTCGATCGTCGAAGGGTTGCTCCTTGATACGATGTTCGACCTGCCCGATATGGAAGGCGTCAGCGAGATCGTGATCGACAAGGACGTGGTCGAAGGTAAGAAGGATCCGGTGCGCGTACACGGCAGCGAGGCGAAGGAAGAGGCGGCGTAATGATTTCGCCGCTTGCGCTCGCCTTTGCAGGCCTGTGCGTGGCGGCGATTTTCTTGTCGGCCTTGTGGGCTGAGCGCCGCTTCAACCGCTTCGCAAAACTGCCCGCCCATTTCGACATGCAGCTCCGGGCGACGCGCTTGGCGCCTGCGCGCCTCGTTATCTGGTCGACGCCCGCCATCTCGATGGGCGTGATCGGGCTGATTATCCTCCTCGTGACGATGACGCCGTCCGAACAGGTCGATGGCGATCCAAATGTCACTTTAGCGCTGAGCGCTGCGCTATTCCTTGTCGCGCAGTTCGTCATTTTGTGGCTGCTGGTCCGCTGGGCTCGCGCGCACGGTCCAATCTGATCATTGGACCAACAAAAAACCCCGCCCGGCCTGGAGGTTGGCCGAACGGGGTCCTAGGGAGCGCCACGTCGAGGAGTGGGGACACGACGAACGCAGCGCCCTTAACCTGTGACGGATCAGCCGGGCAGAAAGACGCCGTCTGTGACGTGAATGACGCCATTAGACGTCATGACATCGGCCTGCGTAATCGCAGCTTTGCGGCCTGTGGCATCAGTAATGATGACGGCCCCGTCCGACAGGCTCGCTTCGAGCTCAGCGCCCGCTACCGTCGTGATCATGTATGTGCCGCCATTATCATTGATCGCAGCGGTAAGGTCGCTCGCGCTAACGCTGCCTGCGACCGCATGATACGTTAGAATGGTCGTAAGCTGGCTTTGGTTTTCCGGCTTTACCAGTGTTGCGACGGTGCCATCGGGTAGCTTGTCGAAGGCAGCATCGGTCGGCGCGAACAGGGTAAACGGGCCGGGGCTGGACAGAGTCGCCACGAGGTCCGCAGCCTTGACCGCTGTAACGAGCGTTTCGTGCATCCCAGTGCCCATCGCGGTTTCGACAAGATTGGCCTCGGCATGCATGCTTGCATCGGCATGGTGATCGGCAA
>JAZBPE010000113.1:0-5165 GCA_036353345.1 Erythrobacter sp.
CTTCGAAAGCGCCGAGGACGCGCGCGTTTATGCCGAAAATATCTGGGCGACGCTGGACAAGGTGCGCGATGCGGTTCCCGATCTCTTCCTGGTCCATGGCGGCGACGGCAAGGGTGCCGATCGCCTCGCCGCGAGCTGGGCCGAGCGCCGCGAGGTCCAGCAGTTGACCTATTCGCTCGACCGTCGGCTTGGTGCCCGCGCCGGGTTCAAGCGCAACGAGCAGATGCTCTCGCTCAATCCGCGTTACGTCGTCGCCTTTCCGGGCAATGGCGTGACCGAACGGCTGGTGATCGATGCCAAGACGCGCCGGATCACCGTGGTCGATCGTCGCGGCCCCTTGGGCACCTCTCCCGGGTCCTGAGGGGGCCTTTACAATCTGCAACTGCATTGCCCGGATGTGCATTCGGCGCAGACCCGACTATGGACCGGTCATGCAACTTGACGATCTGCTGCAGCGCTACTTTGCCACCACCGACCTCTCCGGGGTTGCTCCCGAGACGTTGTCAGCCGGCATCGAGCATTGCCGGGTTGATCTCGGCCTTGAGGAGGACCGGGGCAAGCGCTTTGCACTGTGGTCGTTCCTGCACATGTTCGGGTCCGCCCCCGAACTCGACGTGGCGTTCGAGAACGAAGAAGACCGGGAAGCTGCCCGCAACTTCATGGATCTGCTGGCGGCATCGGAAGGCGAAGGCGAAGCCTGATTGGAAGTGCCGGTCACGGCACCTTCAGACCCGCACCCGATACCCATCCGGCTTTCTTCGCGAACAGTCCTGAATCAGGTCAGCTGAGGACAGCAACCCGTTCCTTTCCGGCCGTGTGGTCCCGCTTCGCGCGCCTGCCCGCACCACCCGTCATGAACGGGTTTCCCTTGGAGCTTCGCTCCAGCGGACAGCAACCCGTTCCTTTCCGGCCGTGTGGTCGCGCTTCGCGCGCCTGCCCGCACCACCCGTCATGAACGGGTTTCCCTTGGAGCTTCGCTCCAGCGGTGCAGTCCTCCCATGTCCTGCTTCTTCTGAATGTTCGCAAGCCGGAGATGGTCTCCGGTTTGAGGAACTGAAGGACTACTATCATGACCAATATCGCAATCCTCACTGGCCGCATCGCTCGCGAGCCCGATACCCGCGAGACCAAGGGCGGCACCAATGTCACCGGGATCACCGTCGTCACCGATCGCCCTGCACGCGACAAGGACGGCAAGACCTACAAGGACGAGAGCGGCTACACCGCCAAGGAAAGCGAGTTCCACCGGGTGACCTGCTTCAACGGCCTCGCCAAGACCGTCGGCCAGTACTGCTCCAAGGGCCAGCTGGTATCGGTCCAGGGGCGCATCCACTACACCCAGTGGGAAGACAAGGACGGGGTCACGCGCTACGGTACCGAGATCCTTGCTGACAAGGTCGACTTCCTCTCCCACGGTAGTGGTTCGAGCGACGACAACGACAACACCGACGCTCCCGATATCGACTGACATCGATCCCGATCGTCCCCTTACGAAGAGGCTCTGCCGCAAGCGGCAGGGCCTCTTCTTCTGTGGTTACTGGGTTCTTGCCGCTGCATTCGAAGCACGGGTTGCACCACGCCCCGTCAGTTTCTCGATCGCGGCATTCTCGCCGAGTTTCCCGAGTTCTTCGGCAACCTGCCTCAGGCCCTTCTTCGAGAAGCTTTCGAGGCCGCTTCCCAAGATGATTTCGCCGAGTTCCCTGGCTGCTTGTACTTCGAGCTCGCGTTGTCTGGCGTCGAGCGCCTCGCGGTCTGCTTCGAGCTTTTGCAGGGCTACAATCGCGCTCCTGTTCCGGGGCATGTTACTTGTCCTTTTGTCCCCCTCGGATCTGCTCCCCAATTGCTTCTATGCCCGCGACATCGGGGTGTAGGAAAGGCAATTCGCACCCAGCAGATGTTTGATCCGGGTGGAGGTGGTGGGTTCTTGCTCACGGTTCTCCCAGCATGATGGCCTTGCGCCTCCCGCCTCAAGGACGGCGGGGCCCCACCATTTTGCCCGCCACCGGATTGCATCCGGCAGCGAACAAAATCGTTACCCCCACCGCCGCTATTGCGGTCGCCCATTCGGGCGATCCCTGACCCGGGATGCACAAGACCATCGCGCGCACCTCCTGTCGTCTCACGACAGAAATCAGGAGGATTATCATGGCTTATTCGATGCATTGCGCCCTTCCGTCACGGAGCTATTTCGAGGCTCTCGAAACAGCCGAGAAGAGAGCGCTGCACAGCTTCTTCGATCAGCACGTTATCGAGGATGATGAACTCGGGTACTTTGCCCTCGACGAAGGTGACTACAACATCTTGCCAGCGCATCTCGCAGCGCGGGTGGTCCACACGGTCCACGGCGGCATGCTCGACGAGTTCTGAGACGACCGACAGGGCGGGAACCGGGAACGGTTCCTGCCCTTTTTTCTTGTTCGCCGGATAGTCCAATCAGGCACAAGAATCAGGTTCGGTCGGTTGCTCTGACGGTCGCCCACCGCAATGCGGCGGCGCCCGATAAATGGAGCGGGGCTGTGGACGCACTCTGTCCCGCGCATCTTGCGATGCGCTCCTGAGGGTGCGGCGTGATCTGTTCTTGGGCCCCGCGCGCACTTGCGAACCGGCACCGGGTCGGGCGGCGGGAAGCTGGGCACGCGACATGCCCCGTTTGCCTTGCTTCCCACGCGCCCTTGGCCGCTGCCTTTTTCGCAGGTGCTGTCTTTGGCTGGAAGCGTCGAAATGCTCTCGATCTGCATCCGAAGAGGTGCCAGGCCTGGTTGCTCGCGCTCCATCGTGGAGGTCGGGAATGGTCGTCCTTGATCAATCCCCGTTGCTGACTGGACCACCTCGCGCACTTGGGAACAAGGGAGCACACCCTACCCCGCGATTTCGGGATTTATCTCTCTGTTATTGCTAAAGAATGTGGTTATGGGCGAAATCAACCCGTCTGCGAGTTGAGCGGCTTTGCACTGATCCGCAGACAACTCACATCTCTCTATCACACTGAAATATTGTCTTAATCTTTCGATTGACTGCGAGTTGTTCACGATTTATTCTCATCAGCACCTTCCGCAAGGTGAGCCAGGTTCCGTCGGCCCGACAAGGAACCTGTTTCATGACCCGACAAGATCGGCTTCAGACATTCGTATCTCTCTCCGTAGGTAACTGGGTTCGCCAGTGTGCCGCGGACCATGGCGTAAGTGTCAGCGTCTTTATCCGTGACCTCATTGTCGCAGCGTGGCAGCGCGATAACGAGGCGAAGGACCGCCCCGCAGGGCTCGATCCCGCGCGCCAGGCTATCTTCATTTCGGTGGCGCTCGATGCGCTTCTAGCCAGCCATCCTGATGCGAGTTTGCGCGACCGTACCCACGAGGCGTACCGGCGACGCCTGGAGCGTCTTGGCCTCCCCGTCAACGCGAGCATGGGAGGCCATTCCCATGAAGCATAATCTCCTGAACTTCACCCGCGGGAGCCAGCTGCTCGGCCACTTTGGGTTCATGTTTGCAGCCGGCCTGAAGGGTCCGTTGATAGTCACCGGCCTTGTTGCTGTCGGCACGTGCTATTGGGAAGTGCGGTCGGCTCTGAGTGATCACCAGATCTACCTGGTCTGGATGCACATCTACGCCAGTCTCTACGCCTTCATGGAGTTCGATCCGGCCAAACTGGTCAACCTTGAATTGCTTGACGGCGAAAGGGTCGGCCTCCAGTTTGGCATCGTTCGCGAGTTCCCGTCGATGCGCGAGGCGGTCGAGGCGTTTCGATCGGCAGTGAAGCAGGGATTGCTCGTCGCGGCGGTCCTGTTGATCCCGGCATTCGTGTTCTTCTGGTGGTTCGCCGAGCGCTTTGGCGGGCGGTCGAAGGAGCGCAAGCACGAGCGCGGTGCAATGCTTGTTTCGCTCGACGAACTCGAAGAAGAAATCGAGCGTCACAACAAGGCATTCAGGGCCGAAGAACTGGGACGCAAGTTCGGCTGGAAGTGGCGGCTTGCCAGCTCGTCGGCGCTCGCCGAAGCGGGCCACTACCAACCCGCACATCTCGCCGGTGTAAGCTGGCCCTGGCGGCTCGAGCAGAGTCACGCCATGCTCATTGGCACGACCGGAACCGGCAAGACCGTGGCGCTCACCGAACTTGTTGCCGAAGCACGTGAACGCGGCCAGCGCGCGGTCATTTTCGACCTCACAGGGGCTTTCATTGAGGCCTTCTACGATCCCGCGCGCGACATCATTCTCAATCCTGTCGATGTTCGGTGTCCGCTATGGAGCGTGTTCAACGACTGCACGACGGAAGCTGAGTTTCACGCCGCGGCCGAAGCGCTCGTGCCCCATGACGGGGGTGGTTCAGAACAATTCTGGGTGCTCGCGGCGCGCATGCTGTTCGTCGAGATGTGTCTCCATCTTGCCCGCACCAACACAGCGACCAACGAGGCCTTGGCACGGCGGCTGATGACCGCTGACCTGTCCGAAGTGCATAAGCTGATGCGAGGAACGATGGCCGACCCGCTGACCGCTCCGGAGGCGGCCCGCATGGCGGAATCGATCCGCGCGGTGTTCAATGCGAATGCGAAAGTGCTCAAGCTCTTGCCCTCATCCGGACAGCGCTTTTCGGTCCGCGACTGGGTCAAAGGCGACTGCCAGGCGGGCTCGATTCTGTTCCTCTCTGCCCGCTATGTCGACATGAGCATCTCCTCGCAATTGCTCACGCTATGGCTCGACACGGCGATGAATACGCTGATGACGCTCGAGCGCACGCAGGACCTGCGGATGTGGTTCCTGATCGACGAGCTCGGTGCCCTTCATCGACTACCGGCGCTTGAAAAGGGGCTGCAAACGGCGCGCAACTTCGGCGGAGCGATCGTCACCGGGGTGCATGCGTTTGCCAAGCTCAAGGAAGTCTATGGCGAGAACATGGCCATGACGTTGTCCTCGCTTGCGCGCACCAAGCTTATCCTGGCGACGGCAGATCGAGAGACAGCGACCTGGTGCTCCGATTTCATCGGTCACCGGCAGGTGCGCGACATGGAAGAGGGCTACAGCTACGGGTACAACAATGCGCGCGATGCAGTCAGCCTGACGCCCAGGCGGCAGATCGAGCCGTTGCTCCTGCCCGACCAGTTCATGAACCTTCCGCGGCTGTCGGCCTACATCAAGTTTCCCGACGGATTCCCCGCTGCGCCGGTCTCGCTC
>JAZBPE010000114.1:0-57792 GCA_036353345.1 Erythrobacter sp.
CCAGCGCCTTGCCGCCGCGCGCGAGGCGGACGAGCCGGTGTTCATCGTGACGCCGCAAGAGGCAGAAGCGAACGAGGCGAGCGGGCCGACCGGCACCAAGACCTGGCGTTTCACCGCTGACAACGTGCGCGATTTCGCCTGGGCCTCGAGCCGCAAATTCGCATGGGATGCGCAAGGACACCGCCAGCCGGGCGCGGAGAACGAAGTCGTCATGGCGATGTCGTTCTGGCCGAAGGAAGGCGGCGAGCTGTGGCGCAAATACTCGACCGCCGCAGTGGTCCACACCATGAAGGTCTATTCGCGCTTCAGCTTCGACTACCCCTACCCAACCGCGCAAAGCGTCAACGGGCCCGTTGGCGGGATGGAATATCCCATGATTACCTTCAACGGGCCGCGCACAACGCTGAACGACGATGGCAGCCGCACCTATTCGCTGGCGGAAAAAGTCTATCTGGTGGGCGTCATCATTCACGAGATCGGCCACATCTACTTCCCGATGACGGTCAATTCGGACGAGCGGCAATGGACCTGGATGGACGAAGGCATCAACTCCTTCCTCGATAGCGTTGCGGGCTATGAATGGGATCCGGACATGCCTTGGACCCGCAGCCTGCCGCGCGACCTTATACCCTACATGACATCGGATCAGCAGGTCCCGATCATGACCCATTCCGACAGCGTGCTGAACATCGGGCCCAACGCTTATGGCAAGCCGTCCGCCGCCTATCACATCCTGCGCGATACGATCATCGGGCGCGAACGTTTCGACTTCGCGCTCAGGGAATATGCGCGGCGCTGGAAGTTCAAGCGGCCCACTCCCGAAGATTTCTTTCGCACGATCGAAGAGGCTTCGGGCACCGATCTGGACTGGTTCTGGCGGGGCTGGTTCTTCACCACCGACCATGTCGATATATCGCTCGATGCGATCCACCGGCTGCGCATCGATACCGCAAACCCTGACATCGACCTCGCGCGGCGGCGGGAGGAGCTGGCGGACGAGCCCGAAAAGGTCGGCGTGCGGCTCAACCACGAACAGAACCTGCCGATCTGGGTGCTGGAGAACCCCGGCATCAGCGATTTCTACGATGAAAACGACCAGTTCACCGTGACCCCGCGCGACACGCAAAGCTATGAAAGCTTCCTCGAAGGGCTCGACGACTGGGAACGCCGCGTCTTTGATCGCGCGGTCGAAGAGGACAGCAACTACTACGTCCTCAGCTTCTCGAATGTGGGCGGTCTCGTCATGCCGATCATCCTCGATCTCAGCTTTTCCGACGGCACGAGCGAGCGCATGATGATCCCGGCCGAAATCTGGCGGCGCGATGCGCGCGCGGTAAGCAAGCTGTTCGTCTTTCCAAAGGAGAAGGAGCTGATCGAAGTCGTGATCGATCCCGACTGGGAGACCGCCGATGCCGATCTTGAAAACAATTACTATCCGCGCCGGATCATCGACAGCCGAGTGGAAGCGTTCAAACAGCCCGACCCCACATCGCGCACCGGCCGCGATCTGATGGCCGAAGTGCTGGTCGAGGATGACGACGACGAGGGGAGCGAATGAGACGCCTCCTTGCCCTGATTGCTGCGGCGCTGTTCTTCGCGGTCCCGGCCGCCGCGCATCAGCAGAAAATCACGATCACTACAGTCGAGCACAATGCGCGCACCGGCCTTCTGGAGATCGTCCACCGCATCCCGCTGCACGATGCCGAGCATGTGTTGCGCGCACGCGGGATCAAGGATGCGGACATCGTGTCGGACATGCAAAGTCGCCGCGCCTTCGCCCGCTATGTCGCACAACGCTTCACGCTGACGGTAGCGGGTGAGAGCCTGGCTCTGACCTTGCTCGGGAGTGAGATCGAAAGCGGCCAGCTGCTCGTATATCAGGAGCATCCTTCACCCGGCCCCGGCAAAGTGCTTACGGTGCATTCGCAGATCTTCACCGAGATCTGGGCCAGCCAGGTCAACCGCGTCAATATCGGTCAGGTCAGCAGCCCGATAACGGTGATTTTCCACCGCGGCGATAGCGCGAAACGCGCCGTTCTGTCCTGAATGCGGGGGCGATCAGAACCGCTCTGAACGCAGGACTTCGGCAGGCGTTATGCAGACAATGCCGGAATAATGCTCCAGATAGCGGTCCGCACTCTGGTGCGCGGTCTCGCGGGCATGGCCGGGATTTGATCCCAGGCCGAGTTATGTTCAGCCCGCTGCGTCAAGCGGAACGCAAGCGATGGCAAGATCGGCGCGAGGGATCGGCGGACCAGGACGATACAAGACGAGCCCGGAGAGCGCGAGCCACGTGGTGAACATCACCAGGTAGGGCCAGCGGCGTGGCCACAACCCCGCCACCAGCAATGTCGCTGCGCCTGTACCGGCCAGTGCGAACAGGGCCGATTTTGCCGCAAAGGTTCCGGTGCCGGTCAGCGCGGTCTGGATCGCCATGCTGGCCCATTGCGCTGGCAACAGCGCCAGCAGCCAGGTCGGCAATGCGTCCGGCAGAGCCGCAGCTGTGATGAGGATCGCAGCCTCTCCCGCGACCACGAATACAGCGATCCACCAGCCCTTGTCGCCAGCGCTGCGGGCAAACAGAGCGCCCCGCGCGGCGAAGCTGATGCTGGCGATAATGACAGCCAGTCCGAACGACAGCGGATGCGTCAGGGACGGCATACCCAGCATTCGCGCAAGCAGGATGAGGCCAGCACCGGTTAGCAAGGCAAGAAAAACGCCAGTCCGAAGTCGCCCGGATACGGCCGCCGCGATCATGCCGACAGCCATCAGGCCTACCGCCAAGATCGGTCCGGCGATCAGCACGAGCGGGACAGGCTGAGTTGCGTTTACAAGCAGCAACATGGCGAAAGCGGGCGCTGCAACGCCGGTCAGTGCCACGGTAAGCCAGGCCAGAACCGGCCAGATCGGTGGCTGAATTGAAGACACAGACTTCATGAAGCAGGACATCTGGTTGAAGTCGCACGAATTGTCGAGCCGACATCACCCTAACTGTCCGGCATCGGTCATGACGATGATACCCGGCGCGCGCGCATCGCGAACGGCGGTCCGTTTGCCACGGCCACTTGTGAACATGCGATCTCTCAGACCTCAAAGCTTGATCAGCGAACTGGCGGGGCATTACCGAAGAAGATCATCCCTGCGTTTGCGCTATACCGCTACGATGAAATTGCTTCTTAAAGGGACGACGCATTATGCATTATAGGACCGGAGTACGACTTGCCACAGACGCTTGACGCTGCAAGCGGTTCAGAAACACCGCCGGGCGCGATGCCCGGCTTTGTTTCAAAGGTGGCGGAGAGGGAGGGATTCGAACCCTCGGAACCCCGTAAGGGCTCAACGGTTTTCGAGACCGCCCCGTTCGACCACTCCGGCACCTCTCCGCATGCGACAGGTAATAGCTCGGGGGCGCGGGAAACCTGCGCCTGGCTGTCTGGGGAGCGCGCCCGTTAGCTCAGTGTGTCGCTGTTGCCAAGGTCTTTCGCAGGCCCGCCCATGCAGCCGAAATACGGGCATATCTTCGCATGGCGGCACCCATGCTGCTTGTTTTGTATCGCATGGCTGCCATATCTTGCATGTCATGGAACGCGCGCATTTCTTTTCGACCCAGGCGGGACGGACCATCAACGCCCCGCGACAGACCCGCAGTCGGTTCGGCATCGGCGAAGTCGTCCGCCATCGTCATTTCGATTTTCGCGGTGTCGTCTTCGATATCGATCCCGTGTTCGCCAACAGCGAGGAATGGTATCAGTCGATCCCGGAGGAAATCCGCCCGCAGCGCGACCAGCCGTTCTACCATCTCCTCGCCGAAAACGACGATTCGAGTTATGTCGCTTATGTCAGCCAGGGAAATCTGGTCTCTGACGGCGAAGGCGGTCCGATCGATCATCCTACTGTCCCTGAACTGTTCGAAATGTTCGAAAACGGGCGCTACCGCATGCGCCGTTCATTGACACACTAACCGAACGCTAATCTCTCGCGAGCTATTTATGCGCGCGATGGACCAGCGCGACGCCTTCCAGCACGGTACGCTGGCCTCGCGGCTCAATCTTGCCCTTGGCCGCGAATTGCATAGCGACGAAGAGGTGGTCTGGCAGGGCCCGCAAATGGCGCGGCTCGAACTGCGCAATTTTGCTCTGTATCTTTTCGCCATTCCATGGACGGCCTTTTCGCTTTTCTGGACTGCGATGGCCTTCGCAGCTTTCCTCGGCTGGGAGGACGGCGGCTGGGAGAGCTGGCTCGGAATCGCGTTCCCGCTCTTCGGGGTGCCTTTCGTGGCGATTGGGTTCGCCATGCTGGCTGCCCCGTTCATGCCCCTCTGGGAAGCAGGCAAAGTGCTCTACGCGGTCACGAACAAGCGCGTTCTCAAACTTCGCCTGTCTGGGAAACTCCACGTGCAGAGCGCGCTGGGCCGTCGTATCGGTAGAGTGGACCGGCTCGAGGATCGTTCGGGCGCGGGCCGTCTGAAGCTTGCCATCTGGATCGGTCTTGACAGCGATGGTGACGCGCGGACCGAGTATTTCGAAGTCGGGCAGGTGAGAGACATCATGGGCGCACATCGCGCCATCTCGCAGCTGGTTGGCGCTTAGCTCTTCAATTTCCAGCCCGAGCGAAGGACTGCGTAGACAAGCGCGGCGAGCACGGCGTTGAACACCGCCAGCCCGATAGCCGCTATCGCAACCGCGCCGGGGCTGCCAATGTCGCTCTGTCCCAGGAAGCCATAGCGAAATCCGGATATCACGTAGAAAAACGGGTTGGCCCGGCTCACCGCCTGAAATGCGGGCGCGAGGTTGTCGATCACGTAAAAGGTGCCTGAAAGCAGCGAAAGTGGTGCGACCACGAAATTGGTGATCGCCGCATTGTGATCGAACTTTTCCGCCCAGATCGAGGTCGCGAGGCCCATCAGTGCCAGCATCGTCGCGCCCATCAGCCCGAACCAGACGATCGCCCAGACGTGGACAGGCGCAAGGCTGACGCCCGGCCACAGCACCATGGCGAGCGCGACGGCGCCGCCCACCGCCACCGCGCGAGTGACCGCAGCAGCGACGATCCCGGCCATCAGCTCTCCGGCCGAAAGCGGCGGCATCAACAGGTCTATGATCGTCCCTTGGATCTTGCCCGAAAGCAGCGAGAAGGAAGAATTGGCAAAGGCATTTTGCATCATGCCCATCACGATGAGACCGGGCGCCACAAAGCTTGCAAACGGCACGCCGAGCACTTCGCGCCCCTGCCGCCCCAGCGCGACAGTAAAGATCACCAGAAACAGCAGGGTGGTGACCGCAGGCGCCCAAACGGTTTGCGTCTGGACCTTGAGAAACCGGCGCACCTCCTTCATATACAGCGCCTGAAGGCCAATACGGTTGATCCCCGTTATGACCGGCACGCCGCGGGGCGCGAATTGCTCCGGGCCCGGGGTGCGTTGCACTTGCGGGCTGCTGGCGGTTCGTGCCGTTGGAGAAGCGGTGGGGGATTGCGGTCGGGTATCGGGCACAAAAGCGCGCCTAGGGCCTGCATGGCCGTGTGACAAGCGAACGAGCGCGCGAAGGGCAGGGCCCGGTGTGCGAAATGGAGTGAAAAGAAGTATGAGCTGGACCGACGAACGGATCGCCACCCTGAAGAAGATGTGGGAAGGCGGTGCCACAGCCAGTCAGATTGCCGAGGAGCTGGGCGGGGTCAGCCGTAATGCAGTGATTGGCAAAGCCCACCGGCTCGGGCTCAAGTCGCGCCCCTCTCCCGTCAAGGCGAACGAACGGGCCAAGGCGGCAAAGAACGCCCCCGCAAAGCCGCAGGGCGGAACAAAGAAAGCAGTCATGCCCAAACCGCAGGCAAAGCCCGCAGCCAGGCCTGAGCCGCAGGACGAACCGCGCGCTAGCGAGGCTGCTGCGCCGCCTGCGCCCGCTCCGGCGCAGCGCTCCGACAGTCAGACGCCCTCACAGCCTCTGCCCGGCTCTGGCGGGTCCGGCCTGCCCAAGATCGTCTCGGTCGGGCCCGGCGGCTTCCTGCGACAAGGACCCGGCGATCAGCAGCCCCCCATTCCCCCGGCCCCGCCCCGGCGGCTCGTTCCTGCCAAGCCAAGTCCGGATATCGCCGACAAGACCAGCCTTCTCGATCTGACGGAGAAAGTGTGCCGTTGGCCGATGGGGCATCCCGGAGAGCCCGACTTTCACTTTTGCGGCAATGCGGTAAATCCCGGCTTTCCCTATTGCGTCGAACATTGCGGGCGTGCCTATCAAGCGCAGCTCCCGCGCGGTGTGCGCCGCCCCCCACCGCCGTTGCCCTTTGGTGGTCCGCGGGTTCGCTGACGAACTCGAGCAGCGTCCAAAGCCAATGCCGGCCGCAGAAGAATTGCGTGTGACGTATAGGTCCACCGCCGCGCTTGCCCTCGTGGTGTGCGCCCTCCCCGTTCCCGCCGGCGCGCAATTGCCCGGGCCAGTGCGCGCAATGATCGATGCGGCGATCGAAGCTGGGGACGAAGATACGGCGCGTGCCGTGATTGACCTTGCGCGGACGACCAATCCCGAAGACGGACAGGAGATCGACGCCATCCTCGCCGCCTACGAGATCGAACTTGCCGCCGCTGCCAAGGTCGCGGCGCGCGAACAGGAGGCTGCAATCCGGCGCGCTGGACTGTTCGAGAACTGGAGCGGCTCGGGCGAGCTGGGCGCCTTCAACTCGACCGGCAATGCCGAGAATACCGGGCTCACCGTCGCCCTGGCGCTGGTGCGTGAGGGGATCGACTGGCGTCACGAATTGCGCGGCCGTGCCGACTATCAGGAGGCGAACGGGGTTACTACGCGCGAACAATTTCTCGCCGCGTATGAGCCCCACTACACCATTTCCGAAAGTCTGTTTGCCTTTGCCCTCGCCCAGTATGAACGCGACCGATTCCAGGGCTTCTCGGCGCGCTATGCTATTTCAGGCGGGCTTGGATACGAGGTCATCGATAACGAGAGCCTTTCGCTCGCGCTGCAAGCCGGCCCCGCTTTTCGCCGCACCGAGTTCGTTGATGGCGGCTCGAGCGGGAGGATCGCAGGCCAAGCTTCGCTCGATCTCGACTGGACCATCGCGGATGACATCACGTTTACTCAGGATGCTGGCGCCTTCCTGCAATCGGACAACAGCACTTTCACCGCCGAAACCGGCCTGCAGGCGGCCATTGCCGAAGACCTGTCGGTTCGTCTGTCCTTCGCAGTCGAACATGACACCGATCCGCCGGCGAGCGCGGTAAAGACCGACACGCTGAGCCGGATCACCATCCTCTACGATTTTTAAGGGACCGGGTCGGCGTGAGAATCATCCGCTTGCGACTCCGATGTGGACGTTGGGCAGCAGCACCTTTCGTGTAACCTAATTCTGGAGCAACGGCATGACATCAACGAGTTTTACGTCGCGCATCTGTGCGAGATAAGCCTCGTAGTAAGGTTTGTGCGATGCGCCGACGATCGCGAGCATTCGAGTTCCAGGCTTTCTGCCAAGCAATTCCCTGATGTTCGCCACCATGCGAAGATTGCGCGCCTCCCAATAGGATAGGTAGCGCCTGCCAAAACCTTCATCGGAGGGGTCCTGGAGAACCGCGCCAAAATCGGATGCGTAAATGAGTTCCGCCTGAGAGGGAGCGTTGAGCGCTCGATACATCTCGAAAAAAGCGCCTGGCTGGCCAAGATTGTCGAAGAGTGCCGCGTAGGCCTCGCGCCGCCGAGCGGTGGCGGGATTGTCCCACGCTGCCATGATTGCAGCGCCGTAGGCTTCTTGGTCTGGCTCCGGACCAGCGTAGAAAGCCTGATCATCGACTTCATAGGTTCGCTCTAGCCCCATTCGCGCAGCGACACGCGCGGCAATTGTTCCCTCACTTCTTCTGGTTTCCTTTGTCGTCAGATAGCTCGCCATAGCCTCTGTCAAAACGTCATCAGCCCGCCTTTCGTTGGTAGGTAGGCGCAACCATTGGACTAGAGCGGAATCTGGCTCGCCGGCAGCCAAGAATATTGCTGCCAAGCGGCGACGTTGCTGGATAAGCGGATCTTCCGGCCAGTCAGCGAGAAGCCGCTCGGCCTGTTCGTTTGCCGCAATTACGTCGAGGCCAATCGAGTCTCCGTAAGGCGTAGGATCAAAATCGCACCATTTTTCATGGCCCGGGTAACGCCAAGCCTGCCGACGCATGGTGTCGCACAAAAGTCCGGATGAACTCTCTGTCGCGATCGCCGTTGGCCGCCATTCGACAAGACGGTCAACAAGGGGATCTATCATTTCGATTTGAAAATTGTCGGGAAGCTCATGCAGGTGCGGCGTGCCCAGCACCATCACGACGTTCGGAGCGCCGACGGGGCGATCAGTCATCTCATCGGGCTGGAACGAAGGACGGTATGTCTGAGCAGAAGCGGACATTACACCGCCGAACACCACGATAAGAGCCAAAAACAGCCGGACCATGTTTGCCGCCATAGTTGCATAATACACTAATGCACTAATTTTGATCGGCATGCAGATCAAGCGAATTTATTTATAGTGGTCAGCCAGGTCTGCTCTCATCAGCATCTCCGCCATGAGCAGACGTTCCCCTTCCCACCCAAGCGGAGACCTTCGTACGTCGTCTCACCGCCCAGCGAGCTACCGCACCTTTCGCGCAAACCAGATCGTGTGGTGGGCGCCCTTGCCCCCCGGGCGCGAGCGGATAGCGACTTCCTCAACCGCCAACCCGCTATCCTTCAGGCGTCTGCGAAAGGCAGGATCGGGCGCGGCGGACCAGACGGACAGAACACCGCCGGGTGCCAGCGCGTCGCGCGCCTTGCCCAGCCCGGTGCGCGAATACAGGCGATTGTTGTCGGCGCGCACGAGCCCGTCCGGACCATTGTCAACGTCGAGCAGGATCGCATCGAAGGGCTCGCATGTTCCGTCGATCGCATCGTCGATCAGCGCAGCGACGTCGGCGATGACGAGGTCGAGCCGCGGATCTTCGAGGCAGTCGCCGGTCAGCTCCGCCATCGCACCTTTTGCCCATGCGATGATGTTCTCCGAAATCTCCGCAACCACGATGTCAGCGCCTGGCCCAACCTTGGTCAATGCAGCGCGGTAGGTGAAGCCCATCCCGTAGCCGCCAATAAGGATACGAGGTCTCGCGCAGTCCAGGCGCTCGAGCGTGAGTTCGGCGAGCTGCTCTTCGGAAAAGCGCATGCGCGTCGACATCAGTTCATTGCGGCCGAGCACGATCATGAAGTCACGCCCGTGACGATAGAGTTCGAGCGTCTCACCATCCTCGATTGCGCATGTATCGATCAGTTCGCGCTTGAGCATGACACGCTTTAGAGCGAGCTTCCGCATCTGGCCAGCAGCGCCGGACCACATTCAGGGCTCTGGCCCGCTGCCAGTGGCTCAGCAAAGCGCGCGCGGGCCATATCACACATAAAAAGGCCGCCCGGATCGCTCTGGACGGCCTTTTGTCTGATATCGGAAAGACTTAGTCCTTCAGGAAGTCGGGCATCTGCGCAGGGGCATCATTGTCACCGCCATTACCGCCGTCGCGATTGCCGCCCCGGCCTCCGCGATCACCGCCGCGATCGCGACCACGGCCACCACCGCCGCCGCCACGCGGGCCGCGCCGATCGCCGCCCCGGTCATTGCCACGACCGCCGCCGCCTTCGCGCTTATCGCCGCGAGGCTCCCTTGGCGGGCGGGTGTCTTCCAGCTCTTCGCCGGTTTCCTGGTCAACAACACGCATCGACAGGCGGACCTTGCCGCGATTGTCGATCTCGAGCACCTTGACCTTCACGTCCTGACCTTCGGAGACCACGTCGGTCGGCTTTTCCACCCTCTCGTTCTTCATTTCGGAAACGTGGACGAGACCGTCCTTGCCACCCATGAAGTTCACGAATGCGCCGAAATCGACGATATTGACGACCTTGCCGTCGTAGATCTTGCCGACTTCCGCCTCTTCGGTGATGCCTTCGATCCACTTGCGAGCGGCGGCGATCTCGTCAGCGTTCGAAGAGCTGATCTTGATCACGCCTTCGTCATCGATATCGACCTTGGCACCGGTCTCGGCAACGATCTCGCGAATGACCTTGCCGCCCGTGCCGATGACGTCGCGGATCTTCGATTTGTCGATCTGCATCGTTTCGATACGCGGCGCGTGCTTGGAGACCTCGCCACGCGACGAACCCAGCGCATCGGTCATCTTGCCCAGGATGTGCGCACGGCCGGCCTTCGCCTGTTCGAGCGCCTTGGTCATGATCTCCTGCGTAATCCCGGCAACCTTGATGTCCATCTGAAGGCTGGTGATACCTTCTTCGGAACCGGCCACCTTGAAATCCATATCGCCCAGGTGGTCCTCGTCGCCCAGAATGTCGGACAGAACGGTGAAGTCGTCACCTTCGAGGATCAGGCCCATGGCGATACCCGAAACCGGGCGTTTGAGCGGCACGCCCGCATCCATCATGGAGAGGCTGCCACCGCAGACCGTCGCCATGGAGGACGAGCCATTGGACTCGGTGATGTCGGACAGAACGCGGATGGTGTAGGGGAAGTCCTCCACGGTTGGCAGGACCGGATGCAGCGCGCGATAGGCGAGCTTGCCATGACCGGTTTCGCGGCGGCTGGTGAAGCCGAACCGGCCCACTTCGCCGACCGAATAGGGCGGGAAGTTATAGTGCAGCATGAAGTTGTTGTACGACAGGCCCTCAAGCCCATCGATCATCTGCTCTGCGTCCTTCGTGCCCAGGGTGGTGGTGCAGATCGCCTGCGTTTCACCGCGCGTGAAAAGCGCCGAACCATGCGTGCGCGGCAGCAGGCCGACCATCGCTTCGATCGGGCGAACCTCGTCTGTCTTGCGGCCATCGATACGCTTGCCATCCTTGAGGATCGCCTTGCGCACGATGTCGCTTTCCAGCTTCTTCACCAGCTTGAGACGACCCATATATTCAGCAGGATCGGACTGTTCGAGCTCGGCATAATGGTCGCGCGCTTTCGCTCGCGCGGCATCGATCGCATCGCGCCGGTCAGCCTTGTCGGTGATCTTGTAAGCAGCGGCAAGATCGTCGCCGATGACACCGCGCAGCTCTTCAAGAACGGCGGACTTGTCTTCGACCGGGTCGAGTTCCCATGGATCCTTGGCGGCCTGTTCGGCCAGATCAATGATCGCGCCGATAACCTTGCGGCTTTCCTCATGCGCGAACAGGACGGCGCCGAGCATTTCCTCTTCGGTCAGTTCCTTGGCTTCGGATTCGACCATCATCACCGCGTCGTTGGTCGCGGCGACGACGAGGTCCAGGCGGCCGTCGTCTCCCAGCGCATCCGCGACGGTGGGGTTGAGGATATATTCGCCGTCATTCGAAAACCCGACGCGCGCGGCGCCGATCGGCCCCATGAATGGAAGGCCGCTGATCGTGAGCGCAGCCGAAGCCGCGATCATCGCGACGATATCGGGCTCAGTCTCGCCATCATAAGACAGGACCTGGCAGATAACGTTGATTTCGTTGTAGAACCCTTCGGGGAACAGCGGGCGCACCGGGCGGTCGATCAACCGCGAGGTGAGCGTTTCCTTTTCCGTCGCGCGGCCTTCGCGCTTGAAGAAGCCGCCCGGAATGCGTCCGGCGGCGGAGAATTTTTCCTGATAGTGGACGGTGAGCGGGAAGAAGTCCTGCCCTTCCTTAACGCTGCGCGCGGCGGTGACCGCGCACAACACCACGGTTTCGCCATAGGTGGCGAGGACCGCGCCGTCAGCCTGACGGGCAATGCGGCCGGTTTCCAGAGTGAGGGTTTTTCCGCCCCACTCCAGCGATACGGTTTTCGTGTCGAACATGTATTTTCCTTTTTGACCCGCCCGGCCTGATTGCACGCGCGGGGCCTACTAGTTCCGGGAATGCCGTCCCGGTCCGGTGTGGGGCCTGTTGCGCCCCGATTGGCCTGCTCCTCACGCCGGATTGCGCGGGAGCCGGATGGACAAAGGGCGGCCCGATGAGCCGCCCTTCGAGAAACTCTTATTTGCGCAGACCCAGCTTCTGGATCAGGGCATTGTACCGCTCGACATCTTTCTTCTTGAGATAGGCGAGCAGGTTGCGGCGCTTGTTAACCATCATCAGGAGACCACGGCGCGAATGGTTGTCCTTGTGGTTACCCTTGAAGTGTTCGGTCAGGTTCCTGATCCGCTCGGTCAGCACTGCGACCTGTACTTCGGGGGAACCGGTATCGCCCTCACTCTGGGCGTTGTCCTTGATGATTTCTTGCTTGCGCTCGGCGGTCACCGACATGTCTTTGATCCTTACTCAGCGACATCGGGTAGGTTGAAGCCTCTGACGACTTTCGCCATCCCGTCCGCGATCTCCACCAGCGCGACGGGAACCGCGTTCCGCATCGCACAGTAGAGCCCGGGAGGTTGGGGCATTCCAGACAGGACCCGGCCCGCTCGGACCGCCTGCGCGTCTGTCTGGGAGAGGGAAAGGGCCGGGATGTCGTCCAGCCCCGCCTCAAGCGGCAGGAGTAGATCAGATAGTTGCGCGCTCTTAGCAATTTCGTTCAGTTTGTCCAGCGAAATTGCTTGAGCTTCGGTAAAGGGTCCGGCTTTTGTGCGGCGGAGATAGGTGACGTGACCGCAGGTTCCAACCGCGTAGGCAATGTCCCGTGCAAGGGAGCGGATATAGGTGCCCTTGGAGACGTGAGCGGTGAGGGTCATCTGATCCTCCCCCGCTGAAAGGAGCTGGAGAGAGTGGATTGTCACCGCCCTTTTCTTTAGCACGACGCCCTGCCCCGCCCGCGCCAGATCATAGGCCCGCTTGCCCCCGATCTTGACCGCGGAAAAAGCGGGCGGGACCTGTTCGATCGGACCGGTGAAGTCTGCGAGCGCCGCACTGATCGCCGTCGCCGTGGGGCGCACGTCGCTCGTCTCCACCACCGCGCCTTCGGTATCGAGCGTGTCGGTTTGCTCGCCAAAGCGGATGGTGAAATCGTAGGCCTTGCTCGCATCGAGCATCCGCCCGGCGAGCTTCGTCGCTTCGCCCAGCGCAATCGGCAGCACCCCTTCGGCCAGCGGATCGAGCGTGCCGCCATGGCCAACCTTGGTCCTGGCATAGCCGCCTTCGCGCAGCAGCCGCTTGACCGCGCCGACCGCCTGCGTCGAGCCGAGCCCACGCGGTTTGTCGAGGATCAGCCAGCCCGAAATCGGGTGCAGGGGCGAAGGTTTCTTCGGTTCGTTCACCGGTTTGCCTCTAGCCAAACCGGCTCGCTCCGGCCAATCCTTCGCAGCAGGTTCATGGACACGTTCGATCTTCTGATCATCGGCGGCGGGATTAATGGCGCCGGGATCGCGCGCGATGCTGCGGGCCGGGGGCTAAAGGTCTGCCTTGTCGAGAAAGGCGACCTCGCGAGCGCCACCTCTAGCGCCTCGACCAAGCTTGTCCATGGAGGCTTGCGCTACCTTGAGCATTACGAATTCCGTCTGGTGCGCGAGAGTCTGATCGAGCGTGAGCGTTTGCTCGGGATCGCGCCGCACATCATCTGGCCGCTGCGCTTTGTCCTCCCGCATGATGAGGGACTGCGGCCGCGATGGCTGCTGCGGCTGGGACTGTTCCTTTACGATCACCTCGGCGGTCGCAACGTGCTGCCGCCCACGCGCAGCGTCGATCTTGGCGCGCCGCCTCATGACGCAATTCTTGCCGACCGGCTGACGCGCGGCTTCGAATATTCGGATTGCTGGGTCGAGGATTCCCGCCTCGTCGTGCTGAACGCGATGGATGCCAAAGAGCGCGGTGCCGATATACGCACCCGGACAGAGTGCATCGACCTTGCGCGTACGGGCGAGGTCTGGCGTGCCACCTTGCGTGATGCGGATGGCGAGATGGCTATCCATGCCGCGCGCGTCGTCAATGCGGCCGGGCCGTGGGTCGATCGGGTGCTGGGCCTTGCAGACAAGACGCGACCGCACTCCAATGTTCGCCTGGTCAAAGGCAGCCATCTGATTTTCCCGCGCCTTTACGACGGCGATCACTGCTACATCTTCCAGAACCGTGATGGACGGATCATTTTTGCCATACCCTATGAGCGCGACTTCACGCTGGTAGGCACCACCGATCTGCGCTTCGCAGGCGAACCCGCCGGCATCGACATCAGCGCCGGGGAAGCGGATTATATCTGTGCAGCAACGAATGAATATCTTAAGGTCGCCATCGCGCCGGAACAGGCAATCGCGAGTTATGCCGGGGTCCGACCCCTGTTCGAAAACCACGCAGCGAGCGATGCAACGGTAACCCGCGACTACCAGTTCGCGCTCGACGCCGGAGCGGATAGCGGGGCCCCGCCGATCCTATCGATCTTCGGGGGCAAGCTCACCACCTATCGCGTGCTTGCCGAACATGCGCTGGGACGGCTCGGGATCGGCGGCGCATCATGGACAGCGCAGGCCCCCCTCCCCGGCGGCGAGATTGCGATAGATGGGTTCGAGGCTTTCGTTGCCAAGCAATGCGCGGTCCATCCGTGGCTCACGCCCGATCATGTCCGGCGGCTTGCCCGAGCCTACGGCACCCGCATCGGCGAGGTGTTGGGCCAGGCAAGGGCGCTCTGCGATCTGGGTAAGCACTTTGGGGGCGATCTGTACGAATGTGAGCTTGATTATCTCGTCCGCCACGAATTCGCCTGCAGCGCGCAGGATGTGCTCAAGCGCCGATCCAAGCTCTACCTGCATTTGAGCGACACGGAGCAGGCGAAAGTCGCGCGCTGGTTTTCAGTAAGGAGCGAATAGGCCGGGCAGCTCATATCCCGCGATCCCGAAGTAGAACCGCAGGAAACCGTCGATCAGCGGCCCAAGCGTGGCTGCGAGCCAGCCGGTCCCGAACACCCAGCTAAAGGCGATAACGCCCAGTATCAACACCACGCCCAGCGCCTGGATCCGCTCCCAATAAAAGCGCAGGCGGCGCGGCAGCAACCCGCCCAGAATGTGCGAGCCGTCGAATGGCGGGATCGGCAACAGGTTGAACAGACCAAGGAAGATATTGATGAGGAGAAAATAGAGCAGGCCGGTATCGAGCGGCGCCAGTGCGCCTGCACCATCGTTGATGACCACCAGCCCCGTGGCGGTGGGCATGGCGCTCGGATTGTCGGCACCGAACGCGCCCAGGATCAGCGCGCCGATCAGCGCGAGGGTGAAATTCGTAGCCGGACCTGCCGCCGCGACCGCCATCATGCCAAAGCGCGGATTGGAAAGCCGCCATTTGTTGACCGGAACCGGCTTTGCCCAGCCAAAGATCGGTCCGCCAAACAATGCCAGCGCGCCGGGCACCAGAAGCGTACCAATCGGATCGACATGCGGGACAGGGTTCAGCGTCAGCCGCCCCTTTTCATCCGCCGTCGGATCCCCGAGAGCGCGCGCGACATAGCCATGCGCCACTTCGTGAAAGACGATGGCGATGACCAGACTGGGGATGAGAATGAGGGCGGTTAGGATGGTGTCGGACATTGCACGCTAGATGGGGACGCCTCGCCATGCAGGAAAGCCCTGCCCTTCGAGCGCTTCGACGAAATGGCTGCGACACAGCGCAACATAGCTCTCGTTACCGCCAATCGCGGTCTGCGCCCCTTCGCGCACCGGCTTACCGGATACATCCATGCGCAGGTTCATCGTCGCCTTGCGCCCGCAGTGGCACACCGCCTTGAGCTCGACGAGCGCATCCGCAATCGCAAGCAGCGCTCCTGAACCTTCAAACAGCGTGCCGCGAAAATCGGTCCTGAGGCCGTAGGCGAGCACCGGAATGCCAAGTTCGTCCGCGATGCGCGCCAGTTGCCATACCTGCGACTCGCTCAGAAATTGCGCTTCATCGACCAGCACGCAATCGAGCGGCATATCCGCATGCGCTGAACCGATCCTTGCCAACAGGTCGGTGCTCGGATCGAACGCATGCGCGTTTGCCTCAAGCCCGATGCGGCTCCGCACCATACCCTTCGACCGGGTATCGAGCGCGGCGGTCCACAGCATCGTCGCCATCCCGCGCTCGCGATAATTGAAGTCTGCCTGCAGGAGCGAGGCGGATTTGCCCGCATTCATGCTGGCATAATAAAAGTAAAGCTTGGCCATGCCCTACTCCTACGCGCTCACCCGTTAAGCGGGAAGACAGGCCGCGCACGCGATGCTAGCCGCTGAGCACTTACATAGAAGCGGACCGGGGATCAGAAATATGGCGACGGCAGCGGCCGACATACCCAAAAGCGAAGGGATGAGCGGTTTTCTCGGCTGGATCGAAAAAAGCGGCAACAAGCTGCCTGATCCGGTCTTCCTGTTCTTTTACCTCATCATCACCCTCGTCGCCATTTCCGTGGTTAGCGCGCTTCTGGGCGTATCGGCGCTCCATCCCGTGACGTTAGACGAAAGTTCGGGTCAGCCGCTCAGGATCGAGGCGGTCAGTCTGCTTTCGCCCGAGAATATCCAGCGGCTATGGGTGGAGATGCCCGCGACCTTCACGCACTTCCATCCGCTCGGCTACGTGCTGGTCGTCATGCTGGGTGCGGGCGTGGCCGAGCGTTCGGGCTTTTTCGCCGCCGGAATGGCGAGCGCGGTGAAAAGCGCGCCCAAAACCCTGCTTACCCCGGTGGTCGCGCTGGTCGCGATGATCGGCAACCACGCCGCCGATGCAGGCTATGTCGTTCTCATCCCACTTGCCGGGATTCTGTTCGCCGCCGCCGGGCGTCACCCAATGGCCGGTATCGCGGCGGCCTTTGCCGGCGTCTCGGGCGGGTTTTCCGCCAACATCTCGCCCGGTCAACTCGACGCTCTGCTGTTCGGCATCACCGAGGAAGCGGTCGGCGCCAGCGCGCTCGATCCAGCCTGGAGCGCGAATCTTGCAGGCAACTGGTATTTCATCAGCGCGATGACGGTGATCTATCTCCCGATCATCTGGTATGTCACGGACAAGGTGATCGAACCGCGCCTGGGCCTATGGACGGGCGGCGCGACGACGGGCGCGGGAGACGATGCCGATCTGAGCCCCGACCCGACCGCGCAAGACGGTGCTCGCGCAGCCCGTGGCCTGCGTCATGCCGGGTTCGCCGCGCTGGGCGTTGCAGGTGTGTGGGCGCTGATGATCTTTGCACCGGGCACGCCGCTGGTGAACGAGGCAGCATGCGAGGGTATCCCGGCAGCCGATTGCTCCATCCACGCGCAACTCAGGCCTTTTTACCAGTCGCTGGTGGTGGCGTTCTTTGTCCTCTTCCTTGCCTGCGGGTGGGCCTATGGCCGCGCGACCGGCTCGATCAAGGACCACCGCGATCTCGTCACGATGATGTCGGAATCGATGAAGGACATGGGCTATTACCTGGTCCTCGCCTTTGCCGCGGCGCATTTTGTCGAGATGTTCGCATGGTCCAATCTCGGCCTGATCTCTGCCGTGCATGGTGCCAATGCGATTCAGTCAACCGGCCTTCCCCTGCCGCTCGTCATCGGGTTGATGGTGCTGTTTTCTGGGCTGCTCAACCTCTTCGTCGGCTCGGCAAGCGCCAAGTGGGCGTTGCTCGCCCCGATCCTGGTGCCCATGCTGATGCTGCTCGGGATCAGCCCCGAAGGCGCGACCGCCGCCTACCGTGTGGGCGACAGCGCGACGAACATCATCACACCGCTGATGGTCTATTTCCCGCTGATTCTGGTATTCGCGAGGCGCTGGCAACCCGACTTCGGGCTCGGCAGCCTGACTGCGATGATGATCCCCTATTCGATCTGGTTGCTCGCTTCGGGAACCGTGCTGATCGTTGTGTGGTTCTATCTTGGCATTCCGCTCGGTCCCGATGCGCCGGTTACCTATTCGCTGCCCGTGGGCGCGGGCTAGACGCGCAGCTCACATATGAGGTGAGCCACAGCATGCAGCAATGGAGACGATGTGAAACCGCTGAGCCTTTCCCTGGCTACCCTCGCTTGCCTCGCAGCGCCCGTCGCCATCGTCGCGCAAGACGGCGCCCCTCGTAACGCAGCGCTTGACTATCGCCTTGATGCAAATGCCAGCGACGTCTCGGCCCGCGTCAGCTTCTTCGGTCTGGCCAGCAAGACAGCGCGCTTTCCCCGAATGCAGGGCAAGGTCACCATCGTTCCCGGCGCCCCGGAAAAGGCGCAGATCGATGTCACCTTCGATGCCCAAGCAATCGAGGCGCCCGATGATACGACATTGAAACGCCTGCGCAGCGAGAAGTTCTTCTGGGTCGAGCGGCACCCGACGATCCGCTTTGTCGGGCGCTCGCTTGCCATGACGTCGCCCACGCGCGGCAAGCTGGAGGGCAAACTGACCGCGCGTGGTGTTACCCAGACGCAGACGCTGGACGTGACTTTTGCGAGCGATCCAGCCGCCAGCACCGGTCGCCCGGTCCGCTTTACCGGCGCCATGGAAATTGATCGGCGCGATTATGGAATGAACAGCTACCAGCTAATCGTCGGCAACACTGTCGATATCAAGCTGCGCGCGCGCATCGTACCGCGCTAGCCTTCCTTATCGCCCTCTGGTTCGAGGTCCGCGTCGGCACCAAGATCGCGCGCGACCTTCGGATCACGCAGCAGCGACTCGATCCGGTCGGCTTCGGCAAAGCTTTCGTCCTTGCGAAACTTCAGTTTTGGCGCGAATTTAAGACTTAGGCGCTTCGCCACCTCGCGCTGGAGGAAGGCGGTGTTCTGCCGCAGTGCGTGGACCACGTCGGCTTCGGTGAGGTCCGGGCCAACCCCAAGCAGCGGCTTTACGTAAGCGGTCGCGTTGCGCAGATCGGGGGTCATGCGCACTTCCGTGACGGCGATGTTGGAAGCGCTGATAATTTCGTCATGCACTTCCTGCCGCGCGAGCAGTTCCGACAGGATATGCCGCACCCGCTCACCCACCTTCAGGACGCGGACCGAGTGCTGTTCGGCGGTAAAGTCTGGTTTGCGGGGCATTAGCACTCTCCCGGAACATCGATGGGAATTACATCTGAGATTGCGTGGGCCACAAGCTTGCCGCGCTGCGGCGTGTCGCAGGCCCACGTTGCTTGACTACGGGGGAAGGCAGGCGTTGGGACCGCCGCTCTCTTTGTCGAACGCGTCGAACCCGCTCCTCCACAACCCTGCCAAGAGCGTACGACAAACTCCGACAACCTTCGCGCCACGAACCGGCCTAAACCTCAATCGTCCGCTCACGCAGCTCGACTTCGAAGACTTCGAGGCTGTCGCCCGGCTGGATGTCGTTCGTGTCTTCGAGCACCACGCCGCATTCCAGCCCTGACCGGACCTCGTCGACATCGTCCTTGAACCGTCGCAGCGATGCGATGGTGGTAGCCGATACGATGATATCCTCGCGGGTAAGACGCGCAAACAGGCCTTTTCGAATGACGCCTTCGGTAACGAGCAGGCCAGCGGCCTTGTCCTTCTTGCCCGAGCGGAACACTTCCCTGACCTCGGCACGGCCGACAACCGTTTCGATCCGCTCCGGACCCAGCTCGCCAGCCATCCGCTTGGCGACCTCTTCGGTCAGGTGATAGATCACGTCGTAATACATCATCTCGACGTTATCGCGCTTGACCAGGTCGCGCGCCTTCGCGTTAGGCCGCACGTTGAAGCCGATGATCGGCGCGTTCGATGCCGCAGCGAGCGTCACGTCGCTTTCGGTAATCGCACCAACGCCTGCGTGCAGCACGCGCACCTTGATATCGTCGGTCGAGATGTTGTGCAGCGCGGTTACGATCGCTTCGACAGAACCCTGCACATCGGCCTTGACCAGAACCGGCCATTCGATGACGTCCGATTGCAGATTGTTGAACATCGTATCGAAGCTGGTAGGCGCAAGCGCAGTGCGCTTTTCGGTCGCCTTTTCCTGACGATACTCGGCGACTTCGCGCGCTCGCTGCTCGTTCTCGACCACGGTGAGCTGATCGCCCGCCGATGGCACACCACCAAGCCCCAGCACTTCGACCGGCATGGATGGCCCGGCCTCCTTGATCTGCTTGCCCTGGTCATTGACCACCGCACGCACACGCCCGCTCTGGGTGCCTACGACGAAGGTGTCGCCGCGCTTCAACGTCCCGCGCGTGATAAGCACGGTCGCGACCGGGCCGCGACCCTTGTCGAGCTGCGCTTCGATCACGGTTGCTTCGGCTTCGCGATCGGGGCGTGCCTTCAGTTCAAGCAATTCGGCCTGAAGGTTGATCGCCTCGATCAGATCGTCGAGCCCGTCCTTGGTCTTCGCTGAAACCTCGACATCCTGAACTTCTCCCGAAAGCTTCTCCACGATCACTTCATGTTCAAGCAGACGGTTGCGGATATTGTCCGGGTTGGCCTCGGGCTTGTCCATCTTGTTGATCGCGACAATCATCGGGACGCCTGCAGCCTTGGTGTGATTGATGGCCTCGATTGTCTGCGGCATGATGCCATCGTCGGCCGCAACCACGAGCACCACGATATCAGTTACGTGAGCCCCGCGCGCACGCATTTCGGTGAATGCAGCGTGGCCGGGCGTATCGAGGAAGGTGATCTTCTGCTTGTCCTTCGTCGTGATCTGATAGCTGCCGATATGCTGGGTAATTCCGCCAGCCTCACCCTTGGTCACATCGGTCCCACGCAGCGCATCAAGCAGCGAAGTCTTGCCATGATCGACATGGCCCATGATCGTGACGACCGGAGGACGCGGCACCATCGTCTCTTCGGGATCGTCGTCCGGCTTGGCGATGATATCGATATCACCCTCGGACACGCGTTCGATCCGGTGGCCGAATTCCTCGACCAGCAATTCAGCGGTATCGGCGTCGATCGTCTGGTTGACCGTTACCATCATACCCATGTTGAACAGCGCTTTCACCAGGTCCGCGCCCTTCTCGGCCATGCGCACGGCGAGTTCCTGCACGGTGATCGCTTCAGGCACGATCACGTCGCGCACCTGCTTTTCGCGCGGCTTGGAAGAGCCGCCGCCCTGCATCCGACGCTCTTTTTCGCGCGCACGCTTGAGCGCGGCGAGGCTGCGGGCGCGGCGGCCTTCGTCCTCGTTCAGCGCCTTGGTGACGGTAAGCTTGCCTGACCGGCGTTTGTCCTTGCCCTGCGAAAGCGCGGGCGTGGAGCTGTCGTCCTTCTTCTTCTTGGCCGGACGCTTGGGTTCGGGCCTTGCGACAGGGGTGAACTTGCGCGCGGCAGGCTGCGACGGCTCGCTTTCTGTGACGGCTTCACCAGCCGCACTTTCGGAAGGTGCCTCGACAGTCGGAGCAGCCTCGGCAGTCGGTTCTTCGGCAGCCCGCTTTTCGGCGTCCTGCTCGGCTTTCTTTTCCTGCGCCCGGTTCTCTTCGCGCTGACGCGCTTCTTCCGCATCGCGCTCGCGGCTTTGCCGTTCCTCGCGCTTACGGTCATCGGCGAGCTGCGTCAGACGCATTTCTTCAGCCTCGCGCTGGAGACGTTTGACACGCTCCTGCGGCGTCTCATCCGCTGGCGCTCTGACGGCAGGCTTGGGCGCAGCAGGCTTTCTGACCTCAGGTGCCGGAGCGGGCGCGGGCACGGGTGCCGGATCGGGAGCGGGTTCGGGCGCGGCTTCGGGCGCGGGCGTTTCGCCCGGTTTCACGAGCTTGCGGCGACGCTTTACCTCGACCGCGACCTTGTTGGTGCGGCCGTGGCTGAAGGTCTGCTTGACCTCGCCTGCATCGACCGCGCGTTTCAGGCCCAGCGGCTTGCGGGTGCGTTTTTCGGTTTCGTCGCTCATTCTCGCTCGGTATTCCTTCAACAATCATTCGGCATTGCAGCGCGCTTTCGTGCGCGCCGCAGCGGGGCAATCACAGCCGGTGTTACGGGGGATCGCACCCCAGATATCGAGTCAGGCGGCAAACCGCCCGCTCGACCCGGACGCTGGCACGCGCGGCATCGCCGGGCCCGCTCTTAGCATCCGAAACGCCCAGATGGACGACGTTCTCGCGGCCCAATGCCACAGACAATGCCGTGCGGTCCAGAGGCAAGACGACGCCGCGCTCGCCCGATCCTTCGACATCACGTCCCACGCGCCAGGCCTGGTCGAGCCGCTTGCGTCCATCCTCGCTCGCATCCGAGGCGTGCAGGAGCAGGTCAATCCGTCCCGTGCGCGCCTGCTCTTCGATCCGGGCCGCGCCGAGCACGATGTTGCCGCCGCGCATTTCAAGGCCAAGGCGGTCGAGGAGACTTCGGGTAAGCGCATCCGCGATCCGCTGCGGCAAATCCTCAGCGTAGGAAAGCGCCGTGCCATCCGGTCCGCCCTTGAACGCGCGCAACAGCGAGCGTCTGAGGTGGCCTTCGCCGATGGCCTTTTCAAGCGCTGTGCGGTTCGGCGTGATCCAGGCGCCGCGTCCGGGAGCCTTGCCTTGAGGGTCGGGCAGCACCTCGCCGTCCGGCGAGATGGCCAGCCGGATCAGCGTTTCGCGCGGGAAGCTCTCCCCGCACAGCACGCAGCGTCGCTCGTTTCCGGAAGCGTCAGACTTCGCGGAAGGCGCGGGCTCGGCGATGTCCGACGTCAGGCGCTCATTGGGTGGAGTCCGCATGGGCGGCCTCCTGAAATGATGCTCGCCACTCGTCGGTCAGCTTGCCTGCAAAGCCCTGGTTTTCTTCGGCTACCTCATCGATTACGATATCAATATGGTCAGGCCGCTTGCCCGGACGTGTGACCAGCGAACTGGCAATATCGGACACGGCGGCGCGCTTCTGATCGCGCGTTGCCCCCTCCGTTATCTCCAGTCGCACATAAGACATCAGGCGTCCTGCCCTTCTTTGTCCGGCACGTCATCGGATGAAGGCGATGCGGTTTCTTTATCGTCGGCCTCAGACGCGGCAGCTTGTGGTTCTTCGTCCTCGAACCAGTGGGCGCGGGCGGCCATGATGATCTCGTTGCCCTGCTCTTCGGTGAGGCCGTATTCGCCCAGCACGCCGCCCTTGTCCTGCTCGCGCTGCGGAGGGCGCCGCATGGGCGGGCCGTCAGCGGGATTGGGATTGGCACGGCGGCGCGGTGCCTCGCGTTTTTTGGCGATCAGTTCGTCAGTGGCGAGGTCGGCCAGATCATCCAGCGTCTTGATGCCGCCCTTGCCCAGCGTCACCAGCATCGCTTCGGTAAGGTGCGGGATTTCGGCCAGATCATCTTCGACGCCCAGTTCGCGACGAGCTGTGCGATGCACTTCCTCCTGCCGCTCCAGAGCTTCGATCGCGCGGTTCTGAAGCTCTTCGGCGAGATCCTCGTCAAAGCCCTCGATGCTCGCCAGTTCGGCCCGCTCGACATAAGCAACTTCTTCGAGTGCGACGAAGCCTTCGGCCACGAGCAGCTGCGACAGCGTTTCGTCGACATCGAGTTCTTCCTCGAACGTCTTGGAGCGTTCGGCGAATTCCTTCGAACGCTTCTCCGAGGCTTCTTCCTCGGTCATGATATCGATCTGGTGACCGGTAAGCTGGCTGGCGAGCCGCACATTCTGGCCGCGGCGACCGATCGCAAGGCTGAGCTGGTCGTCAGGCACGACGACTTCGATCCGCGCCTCGTCCTCGTCCAGCACGACGCGCGCAACAGTCGCGGGCTGGAGCGCGTTGACGACGAAAGTCGCGGTGTCTTCCGACCAGGGAATGATGTCGATCTTCTCACCCTGCAATTCCTGCACGACCGCCTGCACGCGGCTGCCCTTCATGCCGACGCAGGCGCCGACCGGATCGATACTGGAATCGTGACTGATCACGCCAATCTTGGCGCGAGAGCCGGGATCGCGCGCAGCAGCCTTGATCTCGATTATGCCGTCGTAGATTTCGGGAACTTCCTGCGCGAACAGCTTGCGCATGAAATCGGGTGCGGCGCGGCTGAGAAAGATTTGCGGTCCGCGATTGTTGCGTTCCACCTTGGTGATGAGCGCGCGCACACGCTCGCCTACGCGCGCAGCCTCTCGCGGGATCTGCTGATCGCGGCGGATCACGCCTTCGGCCCTACCGAGATTGACGATCACGTGGCCGAACTCGACCGACTTGATGACACCGGTGATAATCTCGTCACCGCGATCCTTGAACTCCTCGAACTGGCGCTCACGCTCGGCATCGCGGACCTTCTGGAAGATCACCTGCTTGGCCGACTGCGCATCGATCCGCCCGAGATCGACGGGAGGCAACGGGTCGACGATGAAATCGCCAACGCTCGCGCCTTCCTGCAGCTTTTGCGCCTGCTTGAGATCAACCTGCTTGAAGTAGTCCTCAACCTCCTCGACCACTTCGACAACGCGCCACAGCGTCAGGTCGCCGGTATTGGGATCGAGCTTGGCCCGGATATCATTCTCCGCGCCGTAACGATTGCGCGCGGACTTCTGGATCGCCTCTTCCATCGCTTCGATCACGATGCCCTTGTCGATCATCTTTTCGGATGCGACGGAATTCGCAATCGCTAGCAATTCGGCCTTGTTGGCGGAAATGGCACTGGCCATCAATTGTCTGCCTTCTCTTCTGGAGCGTCTGTTTCGGTAACTTCGGTGTCGGGGTCTTCGATAAGTTCTTCGGCCCCGCTGGTATCGAGCGGCGCAGTGGCAGCGATCAAAGCGTCGGTCAGGACGAGCTTTGCACTGTGTATCTGATTCTGCGGCAAAGTTGTAGCGCCCGCCTTGGCATCGTTGATCCCAACCATCCCATCCGCAATGCCGCCGAGCACGCCTTTGTAAACGCGCTGGCCGTCATAACCCTTGCCCATGACGATGCGCGCCTCGTGCCCGGACCAGTTTGCAAAATCCTTCTCGCGGGTAAGGGGGCGGTCGATACCGGGCGAACTGACTTCGAGATGATAGGCGCCTTCGATCAGCACCTCACCCGCTTCCTCGCGCTCATCGATGGCAGCAGAAACACGGCGCGAAAGCTGCGCGCATTGTTCAATCACCAGCTGGCCGGTCGCCGGATCCTCTGCCATGATCTGGAGCGCCTGGCCGCCATCGCCCGCTTCGGAGGGCATCATCTGGACGCGCACCACCTCGAAACCCAGAGCTTGCGCTTCGGGTTCGATCACTTGAGTGATGCGAGCAATATCGGTCATACGGTCCTTCGATGCAGACTTTGAGGAACAAAGCCGGAGAGGGCCGGCCCCTCCCGGCGCCAGCGCTTCTTAATCCCGACGATGTCGTGATGTCGTGCCAGTTAAGCGCGGTGGAGCACCTTGGCAAGTCTGTTTGCCAACTAATCCGCGTCTTCCATCAACGCATGCTTCTTGATGCAGTGGCGCAACTGGTCATAGCTGAGGCCAAGCGCCCTGGCGGTCTGGCGCTGGTTCCAGCGATGGCGGCCAAGCGCGTGTTCGACGATGGCTCGCTCATGCGCTTCGACTGCGGCGCGAAGGTCCTCGACCTCGTCGAAGCATGGAGCGGAAGTGGCATAGCTATCAGCCGGAGCGGGCGTGCCGGTCTCCGCTTCCCTCCCGCGGTGCGGCGGGGCGGCAGGCTTCCACGGGCTGTCGAACGGGTCGAACTGAGCATGCGCGACAGGCAGTTCCGGATTGTCCCAGCGATAGACCGCGCGCTCGACCACATTGCGCAGCTCGCGCACATTGCCGGGCCAGTCATATCTTTCAAGCTGCTCCATCACATGCGGCGCAAAACCGGGCCAGCCATGCCAGTCGAGCTCGGCGGCCATGCGCCGGGCGAAATATTCTGCCAGCACACCAACATCGCCTTCGCGCACGCGCAGGGGCGGTAGCGTGATGACCTCAAAACTCAGCCGGTCGAGCAGGTCGGCGCGAAATTCGCCGCTTTTGGCAAGTGCAGGCAAATCGTCATTCGTCGCCGCGACGATGCGCACATCGACCCGCACCGGGCGCGAGGCTCCGATCCGCGTCACCTCGCCATATTCGACTGCACGCAGCAACCGTTCTTGCGCGCCCATGGACAGCGTGCCCAGTTCGTCGAGAAATAACGTACCCTTGTCGGCCTCCTCGAACCGTCCGGTGCGCGCTTTGGTAGCACCGGTGAAGGCGCCTGCTTCGTGGCCGAACAACTCGGCTTCGATCAGCGTTTCAGGAAGCGCGGCGCAGTTCATGGTGACGAGCGGTTCGTCCCAGCGGGTGGAGAGGCGATGCAGACGCTCGGCGATCAGTTCCTTGCCGGTCCCGCGCTCACCAATGACAAGGACGGGGCGGCTCATGGGCGCGGCGCGGCTGGCCCGCTCGACCGCGTCGAGAAACGCACCGGACTGGCCGATAAACTGGTTTTCCCGTTCCATGGCCACAATATAGTGAAAAACACCAAGCCTTGGCAACCGCCGCCATGTCGAACGGCGATACGCGCCAGAAACCGCGCGGATTTGTGTGCTTTTTATGGTTTGGCATGCGAGTTGCAAAGCTATGGGCAAGATCAATCGGGAGGACCCCACCATGACCAAGACCCGCTCCAAGCTCGATCTCGCTGCCATCGCCAGCATCGTCGCCATGATCATCATGATCGCGCTGACCACCCAGATGTCGCTGATCGACAATCAGTGGGCCGAGCCAGCGAGCGCCGTAGACAGCGTCGTGCTGGTCGAGCTTGCTTGATGGCACGAGAGGTGAACGATTTCGACAACCCAAAGCGCGGGGACAAGCGCAACAGCGAAGGCAAGCAATCACGCCTCGACGCCGCGATCGAAGCCTTGCGCACCAGCCCCACCCCGACGCAGAATGCGCACAGCAAGCCCTTGTCCGCCACAGAATGGACCGATGCGGACAAGGTCGAAGAAAAGATCAACGAGTATTTCTCAGGAGCAGCCTTCATGGGCATTTTCAGCCGGACGCGTGACATCATCGCGGCCAATTTCAACGACATGCTCGACAAGGCGGACGATCCCACGAAGATGATCCGCATGATCATCCTCGAAATGGAGGAAACGCTGGTCGAAGTCCGCGCGAGCGCCGCGCGCACTATCGCAGACCAGAAGGAAATGCACCGCCACGTCGTCAAGCTCGACCGCCTGCAGAACGACTGGGGCGAGAAGGCCCAACTGGCGCTTTCGAAGGACCGCGAGGACCTCGCCCGTGCAGCGCTGGTGGAAAAGAAGAAGGCAAGCGGCACCGCCGACCAGCTGCGGGCCGAAATCGCGGTCCTCGACGATGCGCTGCGCGCGTACGAGGAAGACATTCAAAAGCTGCAGCATCGCCTGCGCGAAGCGCGCAGCCGCCAGTCGGCGATCGCCGCGCGGCTCGAAAGCGCGGAGAACCGCGTCAAGCTGCGCACGCTGATGAGCACCGAGCGCACCGACGAGGCGCTCGCCCGGTTCGACCAGCTCGAACGCCGGGTCGATTACGCCGAGGGCCGCGCGGATGCACTCCAGATTGCCGAGAATGCGCCGCCGACGCTGTCGGATGAAATCGCCGCGCTCGAAGGTTCGGACCAGATCGACGACGAATTGGAACAGATGAAGAAGGCGCTCGGCAAGCCGACGTTGGATGAGGGAGAATAGGCCATGGACGGAGGATTTGTTTTCTTACTTGTCGTAGTTGCGCTTTTCATCGGACTGCCGTGGATCATTCTTCATTACATGACCAAGTGGAAGACCGCCGCGACCATCACCAATGATGACGAGGTGCTGCTCGAAGAGCTCTACAACCTCGCCAAGCGCCTCGATGAGCGCATGGACACGGTCGAGCGGCTCGTCGCTTCCGATGATCCGACCTACACTCCGGTCAAGCGGCTCCAGGCCGATCAGGAAACCGACAACCAGCAGCTGCGCGAACTCGACCGACTGCTCGCCGAAAAGAAGGGAACCACGGTATGAACAGCCCCCGCACCTCGCTCTATCGCGACAAGGACAATGCCAAGATCATGGGCGTGTGCTCAGGGATCGCTGAATATACCGGAATCGATATCTTCCTTCTGCGGGTCGTCGCGTTCGTGTCGATCTTCCTCACCGGCGGTAACTCGATCATCATCTATCTGATCGCCGGTCTTCTGCTGAACAAGAAGCCGCCGCATCTCTACAAGGACAATAGCGAGCAAAAATACTGGCAGCGCGTGCGCCAGAGCCCGCAGCGCACCGCGCGCGAGATCCGCGCCCGCTTCCGCGATATCGACCGGCGCCTTGCCGGGGTCGAAAGCCACTATGTCAACAGCAACACGCGCCTTACTGCGGAGATTGAACAACTGCGCTGACGCATCGTACTCGAAGAAAAGGGGATACAGGTATGGCTGGTGAAATGGCGTTGATGATCCCGATCCTTGGAATTCTGCTCGGGTTCTTCGGGGTGTGGACCAATCACAAGGAAAAGGTCGCCAAGCTGCAAACGAAGGCGGTTGCTTCAGAAACGGCGGAGAAGGCCGCGCAATATTCCAGCCACGTCCAGCGGCTCGAAGACCGCGTCCAGGTGCTCGAACGCATCGTCACCGATCGCGGCTACGACATCGCGACCCAGATCGAAGCGTTGCGCGATACGCGTGAAGTGGAGCAGCAGGACACAGGTGTGCCGCTCAAGATGGCAGATAGGGAACAAGCGTGATGGAACACCTGATTACGCCGGAATTCATGAACATCGTCGGGATCGCAGCGATCCTCGGCTGGGTGTTCACCACCTGGCTGCGGGTGAAGAATGGCTACCCGCTCGAAGGATCGTGGGGTCAGACGCTCAAACCGACGACCGACAACGAGGCCAAGCAGCGGGTTGCGCTCCTGACGCAGGAAAACGCCGAGCTGCGAGCCGAGATCGGCTCGGTCAAGGACCGGCTCGCCAATGTCGAACGGATCGTCACCGATAGCGGTTATAGCCTGGGGCACGAGATCGACGCGCTGCGCTCGCTCGAACACCGCAAGGATGAAGGGACCGCCTAGATGAGCTTCTGGACCGCCGCCGTCATCATCGTCGCGATCTGGGCGCTGGTCCAGGTCTGGACGCGTCGCCATGATCGCGAACTGGGCGTCGCTCGAGATGAGGATGGTAACCCGGTATTCACGCCCCCGCGCGAGGATGCGGCGAACCGGCGAGAGATCGAGGAGCTGCGCGAACGGCTTCAGGTGCTTGAGCGCATCGCGACTGACAACAACTCGCCCGATGCGCGCGAACGGGCCCGGATCGCGGCCGAAATCGAAGCGCTGCGAGCACCGAGCGAACCACAGCTCGCCGATCAGTCCAGGACGCAGCAAAAGGATGAGACCCCATGACGCTGTCCGACCCCGTCTTCGTTATCGCCGCAACCGCTCTGGTCGGCCTTTGCGTCGTGGCATTCGCCCTGCTGCGGGCCTGGCAGGGCTGGCTCGAACTCAAGCGCGAGGAGCTGGAGCGCGGCAGGTTTTCCAACGTATCGGGCACCGAACCGGCGCGAGAACCTGGCAGCAGCGTGGGCGCTGCGCGGATCGAGCTTGCCGACCTCAAGGAGCGGATCAGGAAACTCGAGGCAATCGCCAGCGGCGTTGAGCTGTAACGCGCCCTTCACCTTGCCATCTGCGACCCCTACATGCGGACCCATGCGCGACCTTGATGACATTTATGAAGAATACGAGTTTCTCGAAGGCGACGATCGCTATCGGCTGCTAATCGAACTCGGCCGTGAACTCGATCCGATGCCGGACGCGCTCAAGACCGATGCAACGCTGGTGCGCGGCTGCTCGGCGGCGGTGTGGGTCTACCCCACGGAAAAAGTCCGGGGCGAACGGCTGCACTTCCTCGCCGACAGCAACGCCGCGATCACGAAGGGCATCGTCGCCCTGGTGATCGCCGCCGTGCAGGACAAGCCTGCCGAGACGGTCGCTTGTATGAATGTGGCGGACGAGCTCGCGCGCTTCGACCTCAAGAGCCAGCTATCAAGCAACCGCACGCAAGGGGTGCCCAACATGATCGCGCTGGTGAAAGAGCACGCGGCGCGGCTGGCCACGGCCTAAACCTCACCTGCACTTTCCATCTCGCGCGAGGCGGCGGCTTTGTCTTCTACCTTGTCGACCATCCCTGATTCGCGCGTCATTTCGAACGTGCCGTTGAGCTCCTTCAGTGACCAGACGCCGGTGATCCGCCGGCCGTCTTCGCTTATCTCACCCACGTAATCGACCGGATTTTCATAGCCGTGCTCGCGGCGAACATATGTCTTGGTAAAATCAACGCTGCGGCCCGCGCGAATGCCGGTAATTCGGGCGTGGGCCGAAGCTGATTTCTAAAGATCAGGTTCGATAATAGTGCCATCGAATGCTCCGCCCCGCTCGGTAATCTCGGCCAGGAAGGGCGTCGTTGGCAGCATGGTCTCGAGATAGCGGAAGGTGCCGTCCCACTTACCGGTGAGATTGCGTGAATCGGCCAACGCGGCAAGCCAAGCTTGCGTCAGGCCCCAGCGCTTGTCCGCACCCTCGCCGTGCCGCGCCGAGATTGTTCGCGCAGCTCGGCTTTCAGCGCTGCCGGATCACGCGCCAGGACGAAGCCGAAGCTCACCCCGCCCTGTTTGCCGATGGTCGCGTGGTGGAGCTTGTGCGCCTGCACCAGCCGTTTGGCATAGCCTTTTTTCGGGACCCAGCGAAAGAAACGCTGGTGGACAAGCCCGTCATGGATGATCGCATAGATCACCCCGTAAAGGTTCACGCCGAGCGCCGCCCACCACAGCGCATCCCAGTAGAGCGCGCCGTAGATATACATCGCTGCGTTGATCGTACCGAAGACGACCGCGTAAAGATCGTTCTTCTCGAAATACTCGTCATGCGGTTCATGATGGTCGCGATGCCAGCCCCAGCCAAAGCCGTGCATGATGTATTTATGCGCAAACCAGGCGAAGAATTCCATAAATATCAGCGCGCCCAGCGTGACCGCGATGCATGCAAACCAGGTCATGCGGTACTCTCCCCAGTCGGCACCCGCACAGCGCCCTTGCGATCGCCTTTGTCAGCGCCCACCCCCGCAGCCTTGGCATAGGGCAGCGCCCACCAGGGCACATCGGGGCGGCGATGGTGTTCGAGGTGATAGCCGAAATGGAAGCAGGTGACGAGGCTGGCAAGCGAGCCGAAGGTGTCGGAGCGAGTATTGTGCCGATCGGCAAACGGCCTCGCCTCGGCATGATGGTGCGGGCGATAGGTGCCAAAATAGAACAGCTGAAGCGACGATAGGAGCGCAGGCGCGCCGTAGAGCACGAAGATCTGCAGGAACGGGATGTCGAACACAAGCCAATACAGCCCCACTACGCAATGGACGAAGATCAGCGATTGCCATCCGAAATAGCGTTTGAAGAAAGTCCAGTACCAGGCGCGGAAGCTGGCTGGATGATCCTCATCGAAATCGGGGTCTCCAGCATGGCCAGAAAGCTTGTGATGGGTGAAATGTGCATCACGCAGGACACGCCAGCGAAAGCCTGCATACAGGAACAGCAGCACCGCCCCGATCGCGGCATTCACCCGCGGCGCACCGGGCGCGAGACTGCCGTGCATCGCATCATGGCAAACAATGAAAACGCCGACCGAAAGCCAGCATTGCACCGCTGCCAAAGCAAGCGCGATCGGGAGGCTTGCCCAGGTCAGCTCGAACACGAATATGCCGAAGAAATGGATCGTCAGCCACGTGCCCCCGATCAGCGTGGCAAGTGCGAGGCCCACCGTGCTTTGCAACATGCGCTCAGGCATGGAAAAACGGGTCGGGGTGCCAGGATCATTCACGAGACGAAGATACGCACGAGGCTGCCATCCGGATGCATATGCCGCCCGCGAGGCGGCGATGCAATGTTCGTGTCCCCACCGCAGCGCATGGCTTTTGATGTCTCGCGCTCATGCGGGGTTTGGCTGACTAAGTTCAGGCGTTCTCTTCGGGGAAGAAAAATTCGCGCAAATGTTCCCCAATACGCGCCGGGCGCAGCGTCTGAGCATCGATGCAGCACCAGCTCGACTGGACTTCGGCCAGCACCTCTTCTCCGCGCGTAATGATCGTATGGTAAAATGCGCGGGCGCCATTGTACCGCTCCAGCACCGTTTGCGCGATCACGTCGTCTTCGAGAAATGCAGGCTTGCGATAGGTAATTTCATGCTTGAGCGCGACCCACGCCTTGGCCGCGACATCCTCATCCGGTGCAACTTTGCGCCAGTGTGCGAGCACTGCATCCTGCACCCAGCCAAGATAGCGGGCGTTGTTCACATGGCCCATGAAATCGATGTCTTCGGGCGCGACTGTGATGGGGTGAGTAAAGGGGGACGCTGACATGATTGTCAGTTAGCTGGAAAATCGTTGCGATACCATGACGAATTGGGCGCGATCTCTTGCAGCGCTTGCCAGTGTGGCAGCCAAGCCGCTAACCCGGCGTCATGGCTTTGGCACCTCGTACCCTGTACGACAAGATATGGGACGATCACGTCGTCGAAACGCGTGATGACGGCACGGCGCTGCTCTATATCGACCGGCATCTGGTTCATGAGGTGACAAGCCCCCAGGCGTTCGAAGGGCTGCGCTTAGCCGGGCGCCGCGTGCGCAGGCCCGAACTGACGCTCGCCGTGCCCGATCACAATGTGCCGACGACGCCGCGCGTCGCCCCCGACGGCGCGCGCATTCCGATCGCCGATGCACAAAGCGCCGCGCAGCTTGAAGCGCTGGAACGCAACGTGGCAGAGTTCGGCATTCATTATATCGATGCGACCGCGCCCGAGCAGGGAATTGTCCATGTGGTCGGCCCCGAACAGGGCTTCTCGCTGCCAGGAGCCACCATAGTCTGCGGTGATTCGCACACCGCCTGTCATGGCGGACTTGGCGCGCTCGCCTTCGGAATCGGGACAAGCGAGGTTGAGCACGTGCTGGCGACACAGACGTTGCTGCTCAAGCGGGCGAAGACGATGGAGGTCCGGGTCGAAGGCGCGCTCGGCCCGGGTATCACTGCGAAGGACGTGATCCTCCACATCATCGGCCAGATCGGCGCGGCGGGCGGGACCGGTCACGTGATCGAATATCGCGGTCCGGTATTCGAGGCGATGAGCGTCGAGGAACGGCTGACCGTGTGCAACATGAGCATCGAGGCTGGCGCGCGCGCCGGGCTTATTGCTCCGGACCAAACGGTGTTCGACTACCTGGCGGGCCGACCGATGGCACCCCAAGGGGCGGCATGGGACGAAGCGCTCGGCTACTGGAAGACCCTCTTCTCCGATCCTGGTGCGCATTTCGACGCGCAGGTCGCGATCGATGCTGCCGAAATCGAACCTTGCGTCACCTGGGGCACGAGCCCGGAAGATGTCGTGCCGATCGGCGGCGCTGTCCCCGCGCCAGACGACTTCGCCGATCCTAGCAAGCGCGATGCGGTGCGCAAGAGCCTGGAATACATGGCGCTCGAACCGGGCACGCCGATGTCCGCCATCGCGATCGAGAACGTCTTCATCGGCAGTTGCACCAACAGCCGGATCGAGGATCTGCGGGCTGCCGCCAAGGTCGTTGCGGGCCGCACGAAAGCCGCCAATGTGCGCTGGGCGGTCGTCGTTCCCGGCTCCGGCCTCGTCAAGCGCGCAGCCGAAGCGGAAGGGCTTGACCGCATCTTCCTCGATGCAGGCTTCGAATGGCGCGAACCCGGCTGTTCGGCATGCCTTGGCATGAATCCAGACAAGGTGCCGCCGGGCGAACGCTGCGCCTCAACGTCGAACCGCAACTTCGTCGGGCGGCAGGGGCCGGGCGCACGCACCCACCTGCTCTCCCCCGCGATGGCCGCCGCCGCCGCGATTACCGGGCGGCTTACCGACATTCGCGCCCTTGAGGGCGACCACGTGGAACCGCCCGCCCCCGGGGCCATTGAGAATGCATGACCTCTTCGAGAAAATCACGCGCGGCAATGGGCGCTGCTGCGACCATCGGTTCTGCGGCTATCGCTGCGGCTCTGCTTTACGCCGGGAAGCGCGTTCGCAAGACCCCGGACACACCGGCATCGCCCGGCACGGTTCCATCGGGAGAGCCGCCCGAGACCGACTGATCCTGCCCGCCGGAGCGCGCGCCTGATGGAGCCCGTCCGGCAGGTGAACGGCCGCGCCATTCCTTTTGGCGCCAAGAATATCGATACTGATATCATCATTTCTGCGCGCTGGCTCAAGACAATAACCCGCGAGGGCCTTGGCGAAGGCGCGTTCGAATCCATCCGCGCCCAGCCTGGCAACCTGTTCGACAATCCCGATTTTAAAGGCGCGCCGATCCTGATTGCGGGCGATAATTTCGGCTGCGGCTCCAGTCGCGAGCATGCTGCCTGGGCGCTGTACGACATGGGTATAAGGGCTGTGATCGCGCCCAGCTTTTCCGACATTTTCAGCGGCAATGCGGTCAAGAACGGGATCGTTCCCGTCGTCCTTCCAACTGCAGCAGTGGCGCGGTTGATGGAGGTTGCGCGTGGGGGCGAGCCGATCGACATCGATCTGGAGAGCGAAACGGTCTCCACGCGGTTTCAGGACCGGTTTGCCTTTACGCTCGATCCTTTTCGCAGGCATTGCCTGATGGAGGGGCTCGACGAGATCGCACTGGCCCTGACCCGCGAGGTCGCTATCCAAGATTTCGAAAGCAACCGCACCAGACAACGCGGCTGGATGATGCACGGAACCCGCGCGAAAGGGAGATAGAGCACTATGAAGGCGATCCGCACTCACGAAACCGGCGGCCCCGAAACCTTGACGCTAGACGAGATCGATACGCCCGCACCTGGCAAGGGCGAAGTGCTGGTCGATGTAAAGGCTTGCGCGATCAACTATCCCGACACGCTGATGATCCGCGATCTCTACCAGTTCAAGCCGGAGCGCCCCTATTCCCCCGGCGGCGAAATTGCCGGTTTGATCAAGGCGGTGGGCGACGGGGTCGAAGGGTTCGCAGTCGGCGATCGCGTCATGGCGGGGATCGGCAGCGGGGGCCTGCGCGAACAGGCTATCGTGCCCTCCAACCGCATGTTCAAGGTGCCCGAAGGGATCGCGTTCGAAAAAGCCGCTGCGCTGCTGATGACCTACGGCACGACCATTCATGGGCTCAAGGATCGCGGGCACATCAAGGCTGGTGACACCGTGCTAATCCTTGGGGCAGCGGGCGGCGTGGGTCTGTCAGCGGTCGAGTTGGCCAAGGCGTTCGGCGCGCGTGTGATCGCTGCGGTTTCCAGTGAGGAAAAAGGCGAAGTCGCACGGTCCAGGGGCGCGGACGATGTCGTCATCTATCCGCGCCGGGAACTGGACAAGGCGGCCTCAAAGGAGCTTAGCCAAGCGTTCAAGGAGGCCTGTGGACCCGGCGGCGCAAACATCGTCTACGATATCGTCGGCGGTCAATATTCCGAACCGGCCTTGCGCGCGATCGCGTGGGAGGGGCGCTTCCTTGTCGTCGGTTTTCCGGCGGGAATCGCAAAGATGCCTTTGAACCTAACGCTGCTCAAAAGCTGCGACATATGCGGCGTGTTCTGGGGCGCATTCACCACGCGCGAGCCTCACAAGTTTCACGCGCAGGTATCCGAGTTGTTCGATTTGTTGAAGGCGGGCACAATCGATCCGATGGTCTCAGAAACCTTCCCCCTCGAACGTGCAGGTGAAGCGATCGCCAAGCTGGAAAACCGCGAGGCGGTGGGCAAGCTTGTCGTCACGATGGATTGATTGCAGGACGCGCGCGCTTGCCGCCGCGCCCGCCCCGCTTTAATCTGTGCCTGCACTCCTCCACTTTGCCATGAGGCTCATACGATGACCGATTTCCACGACCGCCAGCGCGGCGAAGAAGCAAAGTTTGCAATGGACGGCGAGACCGCCTTTCGCGTCGCCGCACGGCGCAACCGGCTGCTGGGCGAATGGGCTGCAGGGCTCATGGATTTGACGCAGGAAGAAACCGACGCTTACAAAAAAGCGGTCGTGCAGGCCGATTTCGAGGAAGCGGGCGATGAAGATGTCATCCGCAAGCTTCTGGGCGATCTCACCGCTGCCGATGCCGATGTTGCCGAATCCGATATTCGCGCCAAGCTGGAAGAAATGAACGCCGAAGCAAAGCGTCAGCTGATGAGCGAGGACTGATCCGATGCCCATGGCACGCGCCGATATCGAAGCCGCGATCGTGACGGCGCTGCCCGGCGCCAAGGTCGAATTGAAGGACCTGGCCGGCGACGACGATCACTGGGCGGCAGTCGTCACCGCCCCCCAATTCGCAGGCAAAAGCCGGGTCCAGCAACACAAGCTGGTCTATGCCGCGATCGGCGAGAGGATGGGTGGCGAACTGCACGCCTTGCAAGTCACCACGCGTGTTCCCACGTAACCTCTTGCAAATCACGCATACCAGATATGAAGGGGCTTCGATGGCTGACGCCAAAATTCGCATCGACACCGTCGTGAACGAGAACGACGTCGTTTTGTTCATGAAGGGCACGCCGCTGTTCCCGCAATGCGGCTTTTCCAGTCGCGCAATCGCCATTCTCGATCATTGCGGCGTGACTTACGAGAGCATCGACGTGTTGCAGGACATGGAAATCCGGCAGGGGATCAAGGCCTATTCCGACTGGCCCACGATCCCGCAACTCTACGTGAAGGGTGAGTTTGTCGGCGGTAGCGACATCATGACCGAGATGTTCGAAGCGGGCGAATTGCAGAAGATGATGACGGACAAGGGCGTCGCCAGGGTCGATGGCTGAACCGGGGTCCTTCGCGCGCTTGCCGAACCCACCGGAAGCCCGGTTTTGCGAACCTGGTTCATTGCGCAGCCCAGAACGATAAAGCCGCCTCGCACGACCAAATGCGAGGCGGCTTTTTGTATGGGGAGGCGAAACGCAAAGACCAGGAGAGGTCTCGCCTCTTTTCGAAGACTTGATACCGTTCTGAAGAACATGCACGGACTATGCCAAACGGTCTATTCCCTTATTATTCTGAACCTTATATCCTTATACTTTCGTTGAGCATGTCCGATGTGTAAGCGATCCCGACACAAGCAGGCCCACGCCTTGCGTTTGTTGATTGCGGCAGCCTTGGCAAGGCGTTGCGATCGGCTCACACCATGACCCATGGAGAGCGAGTCGCCAATTCGCACGAACGCCGAGCCGAATGGTATACCCGCGGCAACCATAATCATTTTCCGTAATGCGCCCATAGGAAAGCCCCCCGAAATACTGATGACGGTGCGCGCTCGCTCGCTAACCTTTGCAGGCGGCATGGCCGTGTTTCCGGGCGGCCGCGTGGACCCGGCGGATTATGACCTGGCGCGGAAGGTCGCGCAGGGCCCGGATCATGATCATGAGGAGCTGGCACATCAGGTCGCCGCAATCCGCGAGACGCTTGAGGAGACAGGCCTCGCGCTCGGCTTTCATGGCGAGATCACCGCGCACAACGCTCGCGAGGCGCGCCGAATGCTGGGGGAAACCGGCGCGCTTGCCCCGGTGCTGGACGCATTTGGGTGGCGGCTCGACTTTGACCAGATCGTGCCCTTCGCGCGCTGGTTTCCGAAGAACGACAAGCTCCCACGCCTTTACGACACGCGATTCTACCTCGCCGATCTCGGGACCGGTGCGGTCGATGTCTCGATCGATGCGCGCGAAGCGACCCGGCTGTTCTGGACGAGCGCCAAAGGCGCGTTGGAGATGGCGGCGGCAAGCGATATCAAGCTGATCTTCCCAACGCGCCGCAATCTGGAACGCCTGGCTTTGTTCGAGGACTTCGCCGCCGCACGCGCACAGGCCGAAGCGATCCCGGTTCGTACGATCGTTCCGAAAATAGACGACAGCAGCGGTCAGCCCATGCTGACGATCATGCGCAACGCGGGCTATCCGGTGACCGAGGAGCTGTTGCAAAGGGCGGCGCGCGGATAGACTAGCATAGACCCTCCATTGCCCCATCTTCAGCTTTTGAGCATCTTTTTAACAAGCCACGGCGCGCTTGATCGTCAGCTGAATCAGCGCGCGCCCGGCACGATCACGAATGCCAACGCGACGACCGACGAAGGATCGAAGATCGTTGCCGAAGTAGTGACCGTAATGGAACCAACCGAGAACACTCGGCGATACGGTCATTCATTCCAAAACCGCCAAGGGCGGCAAGGAGCAGCCCTTCGACACAAGTCTTGCAGCTTGGCCCTATCGGACAGCTGTGTTGTGGCGCGCCCTGCAGGAGTCGAACCTGCGGCCTCAGGATTAGAAGTCCCGTGCTCTATCCAGCTGAGCTAAGGGCGCGTCGCCAGTGCTGATAGCCGTCCTTTGACCGGCTTTCAAATCGCGCTAGGCAGGTTCGGTATGGCTCCGACCGATCCCGCCGCTTCCTTCGACCGCGATCCGGACGATAACATCACGGCGACTTCGCGCTCGCCAGTGGTCTTTCGCTACTACGATTTCGTGATGGCAGCCTTCGTCGCAATTCTGTTGCTGTCGAACCTCGTCGGCGCTGCCAAGCTGACATTTATCGAGGTGCCGTTCTGGCCCACTGGCCGGTGGCCCGCGCCCGATGGCGTCTTTATCTACGGCGCGGGCATCCTGTTCTTTCCGCTCGGCTACGTGATCGGCGACGTACTGACCGAGATCTACGGGTTTGCGCGCGCGCGGCGGGTAATCTGGGCCGGGTTCGCCGCAATGCTTTTCCTCGCGTTCATGAGCAGCGTCGTGGTGGCCCTACCCGCTTTCGAAGGCTGGACCTGCGCTGCCTCGGACACGCTTGGCAGCGGCGGAGGGCTGTCTCCGGGCGCAATCTGTCAAGAAACCTATGTCAGCGTATTTGGCAGCACCTGGCGTATCGTTCTCGCTTCGATCATCGCTTTCTGGGCGGGCGAGTTCGTCAATTCCTACGTCATGGCGAGAATGAAGGTCTGGACCAGGGGCCGGATGTTGTGGACCCGCACGATCGGATCGACTTTGGTAGGGCAAGGCGTAGACAGCGCGCTGTTCTATCCGATCGCCTTCCTCGGCATCTGGACCAACGATGCGGTAGTCACCGTAATGGTGACCAACTGGTTGCTCAAGGTCTTGTGGGAGGCGGCGCTGACGCCGGTTACCTATATTGTGGTCGCGAAGCTCAAAAGGGCCGAAGGCGTCGATTTTTTTGATATCGAAACGGACTTCTCGCCATTCTCAGCTCGCGAAAAGCGCACTGGAGATATCGGGCCCGAACAGCCTTGAGGCAACCAGGAATAGTGCCTCAGCAAACGCTGATCAGCGCAAAAGCTTCATCGTCAATAACTTCCACCGTCCAGTCGAGCCCTAACCGGCCCGCGAGCAGTTTCATATCCTTCTCGGTAGGCAGACCGAACAGGGCCGCATGGCTTCGCGCAAGCGTCAGCACCAGTGTATCGCCGCGCCTGTCGAGCCGGCTTACCTGTAGCGATCGGCGCGAGCGTGCGCCCAGCCGGCGCGCAAGCCGGATCGCTAGGCCCCAGCAGATCGCCTCCTCCAATGCTTCCTCGCTCGCCAGCGCCTTGATATCGCTCGCCAGATCCAGAGCGTTGCCATTCGCTGAAATCGCCGCAGCCAGCATGGCCCTTCCCTTGGCACCAAGCGCGATCCAGCGTTTGTGCATGGCCCAGTCGGTCGCTTGCGGCAGGCGAATGTTGGGCTCGATCTGCATCGAGGCGAGCGCTAGCATGGTGGCAGCCAGTCGCAATCGCTCGCTCCCGTGCTTGCGTGCGGGCACAGCATTGACTGTCCAGGCGGCCATCCGCGTCGCCAGAGTTGGAGGTGCCCCGCGCTGGGTTGCGAAGATGGAGATGCCGGCGAGAAGCGGATCCTGCGCTTTGGCATGATCCGGCAAGCGGTCGTACAGCAGCCCCTCGCGAAGGCCCCATGACGAAAAGACAAGGCGCGACGGGTTCAACTCGTTCATCAACGCTTCGAGCAGAAGTGCGGCATCCGGAAGCTTCTCAGCGCGCATCGACGAAAGACGCTTTATCCCCTTCAGGCTCTCTGGATACTCGCTCGCTAGTGTCTTGGCGAGCGCGCGTGTTTCGTCGGGCGCAAGTTCGAAACCGTGCGGATCGCTCAAGGGATGACCGCGGGCATGCATCGCGAACACCGCCATCGCGCGCCAGGTCCCGCCGACAAGATAAAGTGGCGCGGGCATGTATGCATCGTCGGCGGCAAGGTTCCAGCCAGCTTTCTTGATGACCTTTTCCAGCGCCTTGCGCATCGCGCTGTCCCCGCCGCTTGCGCCGTCGCGGTAATCGGGCAGCCGCAGTGCGCCCAAAGGGAGCGAGGCCGCCTCGCCCGGCATCCCGTTGTCGATACCGACGAGTTCGAGGCTCCCCCCGCCCAGATCCGCGACCGTGCCCGCTGCGCCGGGGAACGCGCCGAGCACGCCGCTTGCGCTAAGGCATGCCTCTTCCTGACCGGAGATCACGCGTGGATCGAGACCCAGGTCCCTTAACGCAGCGACGAAATCGGGCCCGTTCGAAGCTTCTCGCACAGCGGCGGTGGCGACGGTTTCGACGTCCTTGATCTCCAGATCGTCAAGCAGCAGTACGAAGCGCTCGAGCCCGCGCATCGCCAAGGCGATAGATTCCTCGGCTAGCACGCCCTTGCTTGCAATTTCGCTTCCCAAGCGAGCGGTGACCTTCTCGTTGAGCAGAACCGTGGGCGCGCGCAGGGAGCCGCCGTAAACCACCAGTCGCACTGTGTTCGACCCGATATCGATGATCGCCCGCTGCGCGGTGTCACCGCTGAAAATGCCGTCGCGGTTCCCCCGATGCCGCGCGCTGCTCATCCTGCCCGGCCCCGGCGCAAGGTGAGTTTGGGCACGCCGCCCGCCTCCAGCGCGCCGCCGCGTCCGGAAAGCGAAGGGTTGGTCATGAAATAGCGGTGGCAGTTGAACGGTTTTCCGTCGGTTTCCACGCGGGTGTAGCTGCCATCGGCGTGCAGCCACCAGCTTTGTTCGGTGTCGAGCATATTGGCGAGCAGAACCTGTTGAAGGATCTGGTCGTGCACCGTGCGGTTGCGGATCGGGATCAGCGATTCGACCCGGCGATCAAGGTTGCGACCCATCAGATCGGCAGAGGAAATGAAGAGCGCCGCACCCGGGCTCGGCATCGCGCGTCCATTGGCGAACGCGTATATCCGGCTGTGTTCAAGGAACCGGCCGATGATCGATTTCACACGGATATTTTCGCTAAGGCCCGGTACACCCGGCCTCAACGAGCAGATACCGCGGCAGACTAACTCGATTTTTACCCCCGCATCGCTCGCTTCGTAGAACTTGTCGATCATCCCCTGGTCGGTCACCTGGTTGCACTTCGCCCAGATCGCGGCGGGCTTTCCCTTGCGCGCATTGTCGATCTCTGTGTCGATGCGCGCATACAGTTCCTCGCGCAGGTTCAGCGGCGCGATGGAGATGAGTTCGAGTTCCTTGGGTTCGACATAGCCGGTGACGAAGTTCATCATCCGGGCGGCATCGCGCCCCAGTTTCGGATCGGCGGTGAAGAAGCTCATATCGGTGTAGATTTTCGCGGTGACCGGGTGATAATTGCCTGTGCCAAAATGGCAGTAGGTGCGAAAACCGTTATCCTCGCGCCGAACAACCAGAGCGACCTTGGCGTGGGTTTTCCAGTCGGTGAAGCCGTAGATCACCTGTACCCCGGCGCGCTCCAGCTTAGCCGCCCATTTGAGGTTCTGTTCCTCATCAAACCGGGCTTTAAGCTCCACCACGGCCGTCACCGAAATGCCGTTCTCCGCCGCTTCGATCAGCGCGTTGATGACCGCGCTTTGCGAACCTGCGCGATAAAGCGTCTGCTTGATCGCGACCACGTCCGGGTCGATGGCCGCTTGCCGGATGAAATCGACCACCACTTCAAAGCTTTCGTAGGGATGGTGGATCACGATGTCCTTCTCGCGAATGGCCGAGAAGGCGTCGCCATCGTGTTCGCGAATGCGCTCGGGATAACGCGGCGAATAGGCGTCGAACTTGAGATCGGGTCGGTCCTCATCGACGATTTCGGACAGGCCATCGATCCCGATCATCCCATCGGTCTCAATCACTGCGGCCTCATGCACATCGACCTGGTCGAGCAGCATGGCGCGCGCTTGCGGATCAAAGTCCTCCTCGAGCTCGAGCTGGATCACCTGACCCCGGCGGCGACGCTGGATCGCGCTGCGGAAGGTGCGCACGAGGTCCTCTGCCTCTTCCTCAATCTCGATGTCGCTGTCGCGCAGCACGCGGAACAGGCCATCGCCCTCGATCGTGAAGCCGGGAAAGAGCTTTTTTGCATAACGCTGTATCAGGCTCGCAATCGAGATGTAGATCGCCTCACCATCGCCGGAATGGGTATCGGGCACGCGCACAAAGCGGCGCAGCGCGGTTGGAATCAGGATCATCTCGATGATCTGTTCCTGATCGGAATCGCGTGTCAGCGTGAAGAGCAGACCCATGCCCTCGTTCTGGATGAACGGAAACGGATGCGCGGGATCCAGTGCCAGCGGGGTGATTACGGGAAGGATTTCCTCAAGAAAGAACCCTTTCAGCCATTTGTGCGCTGCAGGTTTCACCCGTTGCTCGTCGGCGATATAGATGTCGCTTTCGACAAGAAGCGCCTTCAGATCGCTCCAGATTTGCTGCTGCCGCGCGGACAGCGCTTCGAGCTTTTCACGTATCGCGGTAAGTTGCTGCGTGGGGCTGCGCCCGTCGATCCCCGGCTTGTCGATCCCGCGCTGAGCCTGTCCGACGAGGCCAGCGACGCGGATCATCATGAATTCATCAAGGTTGCTGCCCGAGATCGAAAGGAACCGTAGCCGCTCCAGCAGCGGGTAACGCGTGTTGCAGGCTTCGGCGAGCACGCGTTCGTTGAAGGCAAGCCAGGAAAGCTCGCGGTTGAAATAGGCTTCCGCGCCGGGCGCTGCGGGCGGTTTGTTGGCGGAACCGGGCGCGGCGGCCGTAACCTCGTATGCCTTGCCCGTCGCTTCCATGCTCATCACCGGCTCCGTCTCGCCTGAAAGATCGCTCTGTTTCGCTTCGCACGCCGGGCCAGTCCATAGCGCCGATGCAGAACGCGCAATGCCCGTTTGTCGCTTATTATCAAGACAACGCGTCAAGCGAGCGAGGAGGTATCCGCAATTGCGGTAATTCCGCGCTTGCCGTTTGCGTCCCGGCCCAGTTGCACCACCACATCGATAACGCTTGTCGCATAAGCGATCGTATCGGATCGGCTGAGGCCGAGGCCTGTTTGCATCACCATGAGCGAAAGTTGTTCGAGCGCACCGCGCAGGGAATTGGCGTGGATCGTCGAGAAGCTGCCGGGATGCCCGGTATTGATTGCGCGCAAGAAGGAGACGCTCTCGCTCCCGCGCAATTCGCCCAGTACGATGCGATCGGGGCGCAGACGCAACGCAGCCTGGAGCAGTTCGTTGGGCGTAACCTTGGCTTCGCCCAGCTCGCCTTTGACCGCGACCAGGCCAACCGAATTCGCGCCCGGAAACCTGAGCTCGGGCGTATCTTCCACCATCACCACACGTTCGGCGCGCGGGATTTCGCCGAGCATCGCGTTGAGAAATGTGGTCTTTCCGGTGCTAGTGCCGCCAGAGATCAGGATCGTGCGGCGATGCCGGATAGCGGCGCGCAGGTAAGCGATTGGCTCGGCCTGAGGGTCGGGCATTTCGATCTTGGCCTCACCTGCCAGCGGACCGGTATCGTACGCATCCAGCGGCAGGTCGAGCCGACGGTGGCGGCGGATCGCCATGACCCAATGCTTGCGGCTGGCGGGCGGTCCGCAGAACTGGATGCGCGCCCCGCCTTCGTTGCCCTTTGCCGGCAGGGTCGCGCCGAGCAGCGGGTGCTCGCGGTTGATGCCCTGATGGCTGACCCGTGCCACCTGTTCGGCAAGGCGCTGGACCAACCGGTCGTCGATCTCCGGGGTCTCGATCTTCTGGATACCGGGGTTGGACGCATCCTCGACCCATACTTCGCCCGGCGCGTTGACCATGATCTCGGTCACGGTATCGCGGTCGAGCCAGCGTTTGAACGGGGCGAGATAAGCGTCGAGATAGACGCTGCGCTCGCCCGTGATGGTGGCCGCCGGGGGTTGCTCGGCTGGCTGGCTACGCGCGCTGTCAAGGGCGGCTGGCAGAGGGTGAATATCAGCGGTCATGGCGATGAGTTGGGCTCTGCAACGCGAACCGCTCAGCTTGCGACCTGGCTGAAATCAAGATCCCGCGCGGTAAAGACCCGGATCGGTTCACCCATGCGCACGCGGATCGTCGGGCTGATATTGCCGCCCTGCTGCACCGCTGCGGCTGCCGCCGACTCGCCAGCACCACCAACAATCACCGAGGCGCCGCCGCTCGCAACCGCGCCGAGGCCGCCGACAAGGCTAAGGAGCAGACCCGAACCGAAGCGCTTGAAGAAATGGCTGTCGACATCGCCCTCCAGCCCGGTCGTGCCGTTGAACGCGATTGCGGGCGAGGCGATGTTGACCGAAGCGCCATCCGGGCGGATCAGCCGCGTCCAGATGACATAGGCGCGCTTCTGCCCCTGCTGGACGCCGGACTGATACTGCCCGATCAGGCGTGAGGAACGCGGTATCAACACCCTCTTGCCATCGAAGCTGCGCACATCCTGGCTGACGACGGCGCGGACATAGCCGGGCACGTCGGTGTTTATCGCGGTTTCGAGGATGGCGGGGATGATCGTGCCTTCGGTGACGGTGGTTGCCGGATTAACCATCGGGCGGGCCTGCGCGGGGGTTCCGCCCACTCCGCCGATCCGGCTTGCAAAGGCCGACGCAGCGCCGTCCACACCCGTGGTGCCCGTATTCGCAGCGCTTGCCGGCGCCGCGACTTCGGCACCACTCGCCCGGCCGGCTTGCACTGCGCGGCTGGCATCGAACACCATGGTCGGGCTATCGTAAGGATTGAGAGCGGTAATCGCCGCGGGGTTCTGAGCGAGGATCGGCGCGGGCGCGGGATCGGCGCGTTGCGGGCGCGGCGCAACAGTGGGCTCCGGCACGACAGCGGGAGCGGGAGCGGTCGCGGCCTCCTGCGGCGCGGCAACCTGCGGGTTGCCGATCGGCTCGGGCTCGGGCGTCTGCTGCGCGGCGTTCATCGCCCAGTAGGTGACAGCGCCAAGCAGTCCGATGACCGCGACACCTGCCGCCAGACCGAGCCCCTCGGTCTTCGCCTTGCGCTCGGTTACAGCGGGAAACGCGCTGCGACTGGCGAGATCGATGATCTCCGCGCTTTCGCCTTCGCGTGGATCGGCATCGTTGGCGGCTCCGTTATCGCCCTTCTTGGGCGGCATACGCATGGCAAGACGCATTATCTCATCCCTTTATCAAAAGATCGGCGCGGCCCATCGATCATGACCCACGAAACGCACGCTGGCCTGCCGCAGCGCTTAGCGCGCGGGCCGGTCCGGTATTGGTCAAGGTCGCGCTCTCTGCGCCGGAGCGAAGGATTATCTGGCCCGGTACGCTGTCGAGCACGATCGTATCGCCGCGTACGGTGAAGTTGATCGGCCCCTCGTCCCCATCGGCGTTGGTGATGAGGATTGCAGGGATCGCGGTGTCGGCGGGCCAGGTGAGGAACACCGCCTCGCCATCGTCATAGGCGCGTGCGGGCAGCAGCTCGCTCTCGCCCGCGCGCGCCCACTCAAAATTGAGCTGCGCAGGATCGGCGACGGCATAAGGGTCATTGGCGGCGGCCAGCTCGGCCGGGTTCGCCTGCTCGCGCTGCGCTTCCTCGGCGGCGGCAAGGCGCGCTTCCGCCTCGGCCCGTTCGAGTTCGGGATAGCGGAACTGGAGCACATAGAGCGGCGCGTTGCGCGGAGAGGCGACGAGGTCGAACAGATAAGTGCGCCGGTTTGTCACCACGGTCATATTGGTGCGCGCTGCTGGCTCCAGCGGTTTGACGAAAAGGATGGTCTGCGCCTTGTTGGGCTGGATCTGCCAGGCATTGCTGTCGCCCACCGCCACGTTCTCGATCGCTTCGTCGGGCGCGAACTTGATGGTGGTCTGGACCTTCACCTTGCCGCTGATCGTGAACACCTGCGCTTCGTCGAAAGTGATGATCTGAAGGCGCGGGTCGGCTGGCGCCACATTGTCCTGCGCGGCGAGCGGCATGGCAATGCCGAGCGCAAAGGCAGCGATGGTGAGCCGAAGCGGTTCGGCGCGGGTCATGAACGGGTCTCCGGTTTGCCCGCGCCCGATGCGCGGGCCGCAGGGGTTGAACTGGGCGTGCGAAAGCGGTTGCCGATCCCGCGCGTGCGCGATGGCCCGATTGACAGCGATGAGGACTGACCGCCGCCTGAAGAGGTCGCGAAGACGCGAGTTTCGCGCGTGGTCGATGCGCGCCCGGCAATACCCGCATCATTGGCGGCCACGATGCGCGCGGCTCCCGGGTCAGTCCGCCGCACGTTGCTTGCAGCCATGGCGGCGGCAGGGGCCACTTGCGCAGCGCGATTGGCGAGCGGAGCTGCCACGGGCGCGGGTCCTATCCGCGCGGTGTCCATGCCGCGCTCTTCGCGCACGTTCGGCATGGCGAGGCCGAACACCTGCCACCCCGCGACCATGCTTGCCGAAACCTTGAGCACCATGAACATCAGCGCCATGTGCACCGCACCCACCAGGAAGAAAGCCATCGCAGCCTGCTGATCGATCTCACCCGGCACCGCGACGAGCGCGGCCAGGATCGGCACCGCCAGCTCAAGCATGATCGACCCGCCGACCACCGCGAACAACGGCGCAAGGGCCAGCATAACGAGGCCCTTCAGCCAGCCGACGAACAGCCCGCGCGTACCATCGAACAAGGCGAGCACCACGAAGATCGGCCCTACGGCAAGCAACAGCGCCAGACCGATGCGCGCGGTTACCAGCAGGCCTACCGTGCCAAGCAGGAGCAGCATCGCGCCCAGCCACATCATGCCGGGAGGCGAGAAAGTGGCGATATCGGTCTCGCCCCCGGTCGCCTGCTGCACCGCGAGGAACACGATATCAAGCTTGGTCGCGAAGGTTGCCGTTGCGGAGCCATCACTATCGGTCAGGATACCGGCGATCTGGTTCGGACCGCCGACCACGACATTGTAGAACACGGTTTGGAACGCGGCGAAGCTCGTCGCGAAGGTGAGGACGAGGCCGACCGTCATCATCTTGGGCATGAGCGCGCGGATCGAGAGGTTCGATCGGCCCAGCATCAGGCTGATACCAAGGAAGGCGACGTAGATTGTCAGCAGCCCGATAAGCACCGTGCCAAGCTGACCTTCCGCGCCAAACAGCCGATTGAACGCCTGTTCGCTCACCCGATGCGCGATGCAATCCACCGCCGTCAGCGCAGCAGCAACGCCAGTGCCCATTTCCTGGGCAGCAAGATCGCAGCTATTCGTCATTCCGCTGCCTGCCAGATGGGCAGCCCGTCCTCGTCGGTATCGCTCGCGCCGTCGGGCCAGGCTCGGCCGGTCAGCGCGGGATACCAGGCGCTCGGCTCCTCGCCGACCGCTTCGCGCAGCAGATCGAGCCGCCGCACCGCCGTCTCGCGCCCGGAAAGGATCGTGAGCACTTCGGGCGCGCCGGAAAGGTCCAGCCGCACGACTACGCTCGCATCGGGTTGGCGCACGAGGAAGCAACGCGAATGCGCGGGCAACGTTCGGATGAGCGCGAATTCGTGATCGGTCAGGCCGAAGCCATCGCAGTAATCCTCAGGCCGCGCGCGGCTGTTGGGCATGAAGACCATGGTGGCGGTCTGCTCCACCAATGCAGTGGAAATACGGCTTTCCAGCGCATCGCGCGCGGATTGCGTCGCAAATCCGACCAGCGCGTTGCGTTTGCGCAATGTCTTCAGCCAATCGCGAATGCGCGCAGCGAATACCTCATCGTCAAGCGCCTTCCAGCCCTCATCGATCAAGATCATGGTGGGCTCGCCATCCAGCCGCTCATCGATGCGGTGGAACAGGTACATCATGGTCGGCGTGCGCAGGCGCGGGTTTTCAAGCAGCTGCGTCATGTCGAAACCGAGCACGCGCTGGTTCAGGTCGAGCGCGTCGCGTTCGTTGTCAAACAGCCAGGCATGTTCGCCGCCATCACCGCCCGCATGGCCGATCCATGCGGCAAGCCGGTCGGCGAGATCTCCGGGTTCGGGGCGCCGGGCGCCAGCCAGCAATTCCTTGAAATGGCGCAACCGACGGAGACCTGCATCATTGGCATAGGTCGCTTCGACCGCCGCGCTGATGGTGGCGAACTCCTCAGGCCCTTCCGCCTTCAGTAGCACGCCCAGCCAGTCGCGCAGGAACGCCTTGTTCGCGGGCGTATCTGGCAGCGCGAGCGGGTTGAACCCGGTTGGCTCGCCCGGACTGATCCGGTCATAGGTGCCGCCGATACCGCGGATGAACAGCTCCGCTCCGCGATCCTTGTCGAACAGGATGGTGCGGGGGCGAAACTTTTGCGCTTGCGCGGCGAGGAAATTCATCACCACGGTCTTGCCGGAACCCGACGGCCCGATGACCGAGAAATTGCCAAGATCGCCGTGATGGAAGTTGAAGAAGAACGGTGTCGCACTGGTCGTTTCCAGCAACGTGACCGCATCTCCCCAATGGTTGCCGTTTGCTTGCCCCAGCGCAAAGCCGTGGAAGCTGCCAAAGCTCGCCATGTTGGCCGAGGAAATGAGCGCGCGGCGCACGATGTAATCCTCGTTGCCGGGGAACTGCGCCCAGAATGCGGGTTCGAGATTGATATCCTCGCGCACCGCGATCGCGCCGGTATCGGCGAGCGCGGCGGCGCAGGCGGCGCTCGCATCGTCGAGCCGCGCAAGGTTCGCTTCGCGCACCAGCACGGTCAGGTGGTGGTCGCCAAAACCGACGCCGCCATTTCCCAGCGCATCGCGCGCGGCCATCATGTCGGCGCGTTCGGCTGCGGCCTCTTCGTCGACCGAGCGCGAGCGGCGCAGCGCGAGGTCGATCCGCTCCTTCGCCGTCGTGCGTTCGTTTGGCGCGTAGCTTTCGGTGACGACCATTTCGTAAGGCAGACGCAGCAACGGATCGAGCAGGCCGGGCGAGGTCGCTTCGGGATAGTCCTTGAGCCCGAGAATGGCGGCAAAGTCGGGCTTGCCACTTCCGCGCAGTTCCATTGCGTCGAGACCAAAGCTCGCGCGGCGATAGGGGAGCATCTGACCAATATCTGTTTCCGGCGCGGGACGCCGCACGGGGCGCATCTCACCATTGTAAAGCGCGCTCAGCAATTCGAGCATTTCGGAATTGCTGCCGCCGCCCCCGCTCGCCTCGTAATCGCCCAGCACCGCTGCGCCATAGGCGGAGAGCGATGCGGTCAACCCGGTTATCGCGGCCTTGAGGCTGCGAACATCCCTGGGGTCAGCTTCAAGTTCTTCGGAGCCGCGGCGCTGGAGAAACCGGCTCGCGCGTTCGGGCAGGCCCGCCTTGCCGCGTGCCGGGCGGCGGATGAGCGTCACGAACTGATCGTTGATGAACAGCGATCCGCCCGCCAGTCGTTCGCGCCAGCGCGCATCGATATGGCGGCTGAGCGGATCGGGGAAGTCGCCGTCCAGCTCAACCTCGACCCGGCGGCGGATGACGTGGTGGTAAAGGACGAAGCGCGCATCCAGCGTGGAGCGCAGCATCACCTCGCGCGTCGCCGCATGGGCGTTGAGTGCGTCAGAATCCTCGGTCTCGAACAAAAGGCCCGGCACCTGAATGGCGCTCATGACCGAGCCGTCGCGCAGCAGCACCGTGCTTTCGTCCACCAGCCGGGCGTAAGGCAGGCGATCGCCGACGCGCGCTTCCTTTGCGCCCCAGGATGCCGGTCCGATCCATTTTACCATGTGCAGCGGCCCTCCTTGCTCCAGGCCTAGTCGTCGCGCGCTTCAGGGCGTGTAACTGTTGCAGCCCCAGCGTTTGTAATTGCGGATCCGCGGACATTTGGAGACCTTGGTGATCCACAGGTCGAAAATCCGCGGCTCGCGCATCGAGGCGAAATACCCGATCCCATGCATCATGATCGGCACCAAGATGATCCAGTAGCTCTTCAGAATCAGGAACGCGATCGTTGTCACCATCATGTTGATCACGAAGAAATTCATCGTCACGCCCGCAAACATCTGCGGGCGCGTGAGTGCGCGATGGACCGGATGGCGCGTGAGTTCGTTCATGGCCTGCTCGCTCCCCTCAGCCGCCTAGGTCGACGCGATGCCGGAGACAATGATCGGCGCACCGAAGATGATGAACACCCCGACGATGACAGTCGCGCCGAAGCGCCAGTTCATCCGCCCGGTCAGCATCATGAAACCGACCGCGGCGACCGCCATCACCGCAAGGCTGGTCGCGATCGGGCCGAGCAGCACGCCCTGCATCCAGTTGACAGCATTGGTGAGCGGGCCGGACCCTTGCGGCTCGGTCTGGGCCAATGCAGCGGTGGGCATAGTCAAAAAGAGGGTCCAGGCGGCAAGTCCGGCCGGGAAGCGGAAGCGGGAAAGCATTGGTACGTCCATAATCCTTGTAGATATGTCGAGCGAAGCCTCGCCCGATCAACGGGCCACGGGCCGCGAGTGATCGGCGAGGCGGCCCATTATGGCAGAAACGTAGGCCTTGGTCTCGCGGATGTTCGGGATGCCTCCGGCGCGGATGACCCGTCCCGGCCCCGCATTGTAGGCGGCGAGCGCCTTTTCCAAATCGCCGTCGAAACGGTCGAGCTGTTCGCGAAGGTAGCGCGCGCCCCCTTCCAGGTTCTGCATCGGATCGTCAGGATCAACGCCCAGGTCGCGGGCGGTGCCAGGCATCAACTGCGCCAGACCGCGCGCACCGGCATGGCTGACCGCGTGTTCGCGCCAGCGACTTTCCTGCCATACGAGCGCTTCGATCAGGTGAGTGCTGAGATCGAACCGGCGGGCAAGTTCGCCCACTTTGTCAGCGTAGCGTGCGGGGACGGCGAATGTTTCGGTTCGCGTTTCGGCCATGATCGTATCAGGTACGAGCAGAGTGTCGACTTCACCCCAGGCAGCCGCCATCGATACGGGTTCGGCGCCCACACTTCCGATGAGCACGCCAGAGCCGTCAGCAACCCAGCGGGCCCCTGTATCGTCCAGTTCCATCACATCGGCACGAGCGCCTGTCGCGACCAGGGCTAGCGCGAGCGTTATGCAAATGCGGCTCGCATGGGCGAGAATCATTACCATGCCCTCCAGATTGTCCCCATGTCTGTCATAGATGACAGGCGGGTGACAATGGCGGCCGGGCAGGTCGAGAAGAGCCAACACGCGCGCCGGACATCGGCTCAAAAGGGTGCCCGGCTGCGCGAGGGTCGCTTAGCGAAAGGCGCCGCGATCGAGCATGGAGAGCGCCTTGCGCGCAAGCACCCGCGAATCAACAAGCGCGCCGTCCGCCGTTTGAAGATCGGTTTCGGCACTGGAGTGCATGGCCGCTTCGAATGCAACGCGCGCGTCTTCGTCGGCGCCGATCTGTGCGTAGGCAATGCCCAGATTGATGAGCAGCGCTGGATCGTTCGGATTGCGGTCCAGTTCAACCTTCAAACGAGTGATGGCATCTTCACTCTGTCCGCGGGCAAGCGCGGTGGAGGCGAGCTCCTCGCCCGAATCCGGCGCGGCGTTATGGGTGCGCTGCGTCGCGGCGTCGCCCGGCGCGACCGCGCTCGCCAGTGCAAGGCTGAGAATGATCGACATTGTGTTTCTCCCAATGGACCGGACGGGATTGCTCGGTCCTTCAGATGTGCCATTCGAGGCACGAAAGGACTGTATGCAACAAAACTGACACAATGTCATTAAGATGTCTTTATTTTATCTCCGACCATCCGATTTTTGCCGCTTTCACAGTGCGGCCTGGCGATGCGCAAAGCGCGCGCATCATGATTACAACGCGACACAAATTTCGGCGTTAGACACAATCAGGTCTGCGGTTCAGATACTTAGCGCGTCTTCGTACCCATGCCTGAACGTGTGGAAGGGCCAGGAGACAGGGCCGGCGCGCATTTATTTCGCGCTTTATGACAATGCTGTCAGGTAAATCGGCTTCGTGAAGCAAATCCGTCACGATCCATCCATAGCGAGCAGTTGCGCATCCCAATCCACGCGCTTTGTTCGATTCTCGGTTTTTGAGGGGACCGCTCGCTGTGAAAAATCTTCAACGCACTCTCGTCCTTGGTTGCAGTCTTGTCGTTCTGGCAGGCTGCGGCGCGGATGAAATCGTCTCGCCCGGCACCAGCGGCGACATCATCATCAACAACCCGCCGCCCGTGACCACGCCGACGCCGACGCCCACACCGGGCCAGACGTTGGTGACACCGGCTAGCGGTTGCCCGACCATCAATGCATCCGGCGGTCTGACCGATGCCGGTACCGAGGACGGCCCGACCGGCGAATATCGCGTTTGCAGACTGCCCGCGTCGATCGATGCCGACACCAATCTGCCTTACGTTGCCGGCTTGCTCTACTCGCTAAACGGCCGGGTTGATGTCGGTGCGGACGAAGGTTTCGATGGCGACGATACCGATGCCGAAGTCACGCTGAGCATCGAGCCGGGCGTCATCATATATGCGGAAACCGGCCGGTCCTTCCTGGTGGTGAACCGCGGCAACGCGATCGAAGCCGATGGCGAAGAAGATAACCCGATTATCTGGACCAGCCGTGATAACGTTATCGGCCTCGCCAATGACAATTCCGACCAGCAGTGGGGCGGTGTCGTCCTGCTTGGTCAGGCAACCGTGTCCGATTGCGCCACCGGCGCTTTCAACACGGCGGCCAATCCCACGGCGAACACGCAGTGCGAACAGCTGCTCGAAGGCACTGCCGTCTCGACAGTATTCGGCGGCACCGACGACGATGACAGCTCCGGTTCGATGACGTTCAACCAGATCCGGTTCTCGGGCTTCGCGCTCGCCCCGGGTAACGAGCTTCAGGCGCTTACCACCGGCGGGACCGGTTCGGGCACGACGCTCAACCACATCCAGTCGTTCAACAGCTCGGACGATGGCATCGAATTCTTCGGCGGTACGGTCAACATGACCGACGTTGCGGTTATCGGTGCTTCGGACGATTCGATCGACGCGGACACCGGGACGCAGGGCAACCTGCAATACGTGATCGTCGCGCAGCGCTCGAGTACGGGCGACAGCATCATCGAACTCGACAGCCCGGCTGACGATTTCTCGACCGACGCCATTCCCCAGACCGTTCTCAACGTCGCCAACTTCACCTTCATCCAGGGATCAGGCGATGATCAGGTGGTCCGCGCTCGCGGGGGTTCGCAAATCAACCTCGCGAATGGCATCATCCAGGCCAACGGCACGCCGTGTATTCGCCTCGATGAGCAGGTGACCATCGATGCCGGCCCGTCCTTCAACTCGATCATCGGCGATTGCTCGGACACGCAGCCGGTGCGCGGCGGAACCGACGATGTCGAAGATTCGGAAGTCCAGGCTTTGGTTGACGCTGGTGCGAACAATTCGCTCGATACCGATATCACGTTCACCAACGGCTTCTTCTTCGATGCGAGCGCCACCGACGCGGCCGATGTGACGACCCTGTCTGCCTTCTTCGAAGATACCGACTACATCGGTGCGCTGGAAAGCGCCGACGACGATCGGTTCGAAGGGTGGACCTGCGACTCCAGCATCGTCGACTTCGGCACCGGCAGCGATTGTGACTCGCTCCCGATCCGCGCCGGCGAGGGCGACAACGACAGCGACGATAGCGACAGCGACGGGGCTTGATCCTCTGACCTAGAATACCGGGCGGAGGCGGCGCGCATCAAAACGCAGCGCCTCCGCCCTCCCATAGCGGCTTTCGAGCCCGCCGAGTTTCAGGACCTATCATGAGGGGGTCTCGCATTATGTCGACCGGCAAGCGCCTGGCAGGGCTGCTGCTTCTCACCAGTTCATTCACCTTTCCGTCGCTTGCCTTCGCGCAGAGCACCGGAACCCCGCCTCCGGGAGATGACCCAAGCACTGAAGCCGCACGCGACCGCCTCAACGACAACCTCCAGGGCGTCGACAATGCCGATCAGGAAGAGCAGTTCGAGGAACCGGACGTGTCCGTTCCGGGTGGCGGGATCATCGTCACTGGTCGGCGCAATCGCGATCCCGTGCGCGCTTCCAGCCAGGTCCTGAATGTCCTGTCTTCCGAAGACATCGCGCGGACTGGCGAAGGGAACATCGCTGGCGCGTTGACCCGCGTTACCGGCCTCAGCCTCGTCGGCGATGGCCGGGTGTTCGTGCGCGGTCTGGGCGATCGCTATTCGCTCGCGCTGCTCAACGGGCTGCCGCTGCCCAGCCCGGAACCGCTGAGCCGCGTCGTGCCGCTCGACATCTTTCCGACCAGCGTCATAGCGTCCAGCCTTGTGCAGAAGACCTACTCGCCCAACTATCCCGGCGAGTTTGGCGGCGGTGTCATCAACCTCACCACCCGCGCAGTGCCGACCGAGGACTTCCTCACTGTCTCGGCCAGCGTCAGCGGTGATACCGAAACCACCTTTGAGAACGGGTTGACCTATTTTGGTTCCGAGTGGGATACGTTCGGCTTCGACAACGGCAACCGTGACGTGCCTTCGAGCCTGCAGGCGTTCTTCGATAGCGGGCTGCAAATCGAAAACCTCCCGCTGGCTGCCACGCCGGAAAATGCTGGCACCCTGACGCGTGAGAGCATTGCAGGGCAATTGTTGCCGACGAACCTTGTCACGCTTCAACGCAACGATTCGCTGCCCGCCAATTTCTCCGGCAGCATCACGGGCGGCACCTCGATCGAGGTGGGCGACGGTTCGTATTTCGGTGTCATCGCCACCGCGGGTATCCAGAATGGCTGGCGCAACCGCTCGGTCCGCAACCAGCGCGCCGATATCAACAATCTCTCCAACATCACGGTCGATACGACCAATTTCATCACCGACCAGAACGTTCTGGTGAATGGCCTGCTAAGTTTCGGTCTCGATTTTGGCGAGAACACGATCCGCTGGACCAATCTTTACATCCGCGACACCCTCAAGACCGCGCGTCTTTCGGAAGGCTTCGACATAACGCTCGGCTTTGACGGCGCGGACCTGCGCGAACAGCGCACCGCGTTTTTCGAACGCCAGCTGATCGACAGCCAGCTTGTCGGCGAATTCGAGTTCGCGGACGGCGACATTTCGCTCGACACGCGCCTGGGCTATGCCCGCACCGATCGCGAGGCACCGTACAATACGCGCATCCTTTACGCCCGGTCGAACGATCCGGCCGCGGGCGTGCTGGGCGAAAACTTCGTCGCCTATTTTGACGGTGACGATGAGTTCGGCGGGGCAGACAACCCGGAAATCGCCTTCGACGATCTGCAGGAAGAAAACTACGCAGGCGGCGCTGACCTGACCTATTCGGGAATCACAAGCCTCGATCTGACTGCCGGCTTCGCCTACTCGGACACGGATCGCCGCGCGTCGAGCCGGATCTTCTCGATCCTCATCAGCGAAGACAATGCCAGCCCGGTCAGCTTCGAGCCAGCCATCCTGGGCCTCCAACGCCCCGGCGATATCGTCAACGGCGCATCGATTGCCGCCTTCAATGTCGATGTACTCGATCTGGTGCCCTTCCCCGTCTTCGATGCCGGACTGGAGATCTATGCCGGCTATGGCCTCGCGCGGTTCTATCCGACCGATACGCTGACCATCGAAGCGGGCGTGCGGTACGAAGATGCGGTACAAACCGTCGCGCTCGACCAGTCCATTTTCGTCGAGCCAATCGTTGATAATCCGGTGGTTACCGATCTCGACAATGATTATTTCCTGCCTGCCGCCACGATCACCTGGGAAGTCGCACCTGATCTCCAGCTGCGGGTCTCGGGCTCGAAGACGATCGCTCGGCCGCAATTTCGCGAGCTGGTCGAGCAGATCTTTTTCGATCCGGAATCGAACCGCGAATTTCGCGGCAACCCCTTCCTGATCGACAGCGAACTGATCAACGCCGAGGCGCGCGCCGAATATTATTTCGGCGGCCAGGACCGGATCAGCATTGCGGGGTTCTTCAAGGATATCGAGAATCCCATCGAAGCGATTATCCTGGGCGGATCGGGCAGCGGCGATCTGACCACATCCTTCGCCAATGCGCCATCGGCCACGCTGTTCGGCGGCGAGGTTGAGTTTGTCTACGGCTTCGACCTTGCAGGCCTCGGCGGCAGCTTCTTCGAAACGAAGGAGCTGATGGTGATTGCCAACTACACCTACACCAACTCGGAACTCTCGGTGCAGGATGGCGACACGACCGTCACCGCGGAATTTGGCGAAGTCCCCGCGCTCAGCGTGTTCGCCGATGGTGACCCGCTGGTCGGCCAGTCGGACCACATTGCCAACTTCCAGATCGGGTTTGAGGATTTCGATAAGACCCAGCAGGCTTTCATCCTCCTCAATTATGCAAGTGAGCGGGTAACCACCCGTGGCTTTGCCAACCCCGATGTGGTCGAGGATCCAGGCCTTCGCGTCGATTTCGTGGCACGGACCGATATCGGCTTCCGCTCGATCCCGCTCGAAGTGCAGCTGGAGGTGCGGAACATCTTCGGCCGCGACAATTTCGAGTTTCAGGAGAACGATACGGGCCGCATCGAGGTGAATACGTTCGATGTAGGCACCGCCTTCTCGCTGGGCGTGCGCGCGGAGTTCTAAGGGGCGCGCGTTCGATGCTCGTCGGCGTCAGTGATACGCCGACGGGCGCTCAGGACAGCGTCAAACCGCCATCGACCACCAGCGTCTGCCCGGTCATGTAAGCGGCAAGCGGGGATGCGAGGAACAAGGCAGCGCTCGCCATATCCTGCGGCGTCCCCAGCCGGCCCAGCGGAATGCTGGCAAGCACATCCGCGCGGCGTTCGGGGTGTTCGGTGGTGACGTGGGTGAGCTTGGTCGGCACCAGCCCGGGCGCTATGCCGTTCACCCGGATCGCATCGTGCGCCCAAGCTTCGCCGAGGGACTTCACCAGACTCGCTGCACCCGCTTTTGACGCGGCGTAAGCGGGGTTTCCCATCGCCGCCTTGAATGCTGCGACTGAAGATACGGCAATCAGCGTGCCACCGCACTTGGCAAGCCCGGCGTGAAAGGCGCGGGCGATGTCCATGACGGAATTGAGGTTCACGTCGATCACGGCGTCCCAGCCCTCGCGCGCAAACTCGGCGCGCTTGTATCGCACGGTCCCTTGCGAGCAGATCAGAACATCCGGCGACGGGACATCGGCGGCAAGTGCCTCGGCCGCGTGCCGCTCACGTACGTCGAGCCGGCGGTAACCCAGCCCGGACATGTCGCTATCCTCCGCTTCCAGATAGTCACCCGCATCGGGCCGCGTGCCGGTGACGGTGACATCGGCACTCCGGGCGCGAAACCCTTGCGCGATGCCATTACCGATCCCGCTCGACCCGCCGATGACGAGCAGGTGCCTGCCGGTGAAGTCGAGGGGGTCGGTCATGGCATTCTCCGTCAGCTTTCCGGCGCTCCGGTTCTTGTCCAGTACATGCCACTCGCCCCGTCCGTCGAGAAAAGCTGAATCAGGATTACCGCGCTGGCAGATTCCTTGCGCTCGGCAGCATAGAGCGCAGCCTGAGCGACGACCACAAAGCGGTAGCCATCGGGACAAATCTCATAGCGGAGCGCGCGTTCCGTCGCGCAATAGAAGCTAAATTTGCCGCGTTGGACCCTGCCCGGCAATTCGCCCCCTTCAATGCGCAGCTTGCCGTCAGCGATCGTGAAGCCGGGGAAATCGGCGTTTTCGTAAACCCCGTCCATCGCGTCCTGTGGAACCGACGCTGGCCGCTCGGAGCAAGCGCCGAGCGCGGTTACCGACCAGGCTTTAAGGCGCACGGCCCTCCCCCTCAAATGCTCCGCGAGATCACTTCCTTCATGATCTCGTTCGTCCCACCGAAGATGCGCGTCACGCGCGCGTCGCGCCACAGGCGGGCGATGGCGTATTCGTTCATGTAGCCCGCCCCTCCATGCAGTTGCAGCGCAGCGTCGCACACCTCCCATTGCAGGTCCGTGTGCCACAGCTTGGCCGCGCTCGCTTCGGCGGTGGTAAGCTCGCCTGCTAGATGCCGCTTGATTGCCCAGTCGAGATGCGCCCAGCCGACTTGCAGCTTGGC
>JAZBPE010000115.1:0-2058 GCA_036353345.1 Erythrobacter sp.
ACTTCGTTATTTCGCAGGACCCGTCGGCCTTGGCAAATTGTCGGCGCGAGTAGTAGACGGCAGGCATGGCTGCCCCGAATCCGCCCTTCATCGATCGAGCGCGAGCCAGACCCCAGCTTTCCTCCGCGACCGGCGAGGATATCCATCCGATCGGACTGATCATGCCGGCGGTCCTGATGCTTTCCGCGGTGGTGCTTCCCAATGAAGTGCGGATCGATATCGACGGGCAGACACTCTATGCCTCTAGGCTTATGGGCCTCGCCCTTCTTCCGGTCATCCTGCAACGCCTCGCAAAGCATCCGATCCGCGCCAATCTTTGCGATCTCGTGATCCTGCTTGCGACCGCCTGGATGACGGTCGCCTTCACGGCTTTCTATGGCCTCGAACAGGGTCTGGTGCGCGGAGGGGTGCTCACTTTCGATGCGATTGTGCCCTACATGGTGGCAAGGACCTCGTTCCGCGATCTGTCCGACTTGCGCCGTTTCCTCGTGATCGTCTCGCCGATCGTGCTCCTCGTCGGTCTGAGCATGCTGGTCGAGGTTCTCGCGGGACGGGCACTTGTGCGGCCGTTGGCGGCGCAGGTCTTCGGCGCACCGATCAACTACGAGGGCGGAGAGGCGGTGGGCCGGTTCGAATTCAACAACGTGCGGCGCTTCGGGATCCTGCGTGCGGCAGGCCCATTTTCCCATGCGATCCTGGCGGGCGCCTTTCTCGTCAGCTTCCTTCCGATCTATCTCTCTTCGGGCCTGCGGCGGTGGCCGATCGTAATCGGTTCGGCAGCCGCGGTCTTCGCGGTCCTTTCGGTGAGCTCGGCAGCGATCCTGGGCCTAGTCGTCAGCGTGGGGCTGCTGGTCCTCGACCGCATTCAAAGACTGTTCGATTTCCTTTCATGGAAGCTGCTGGTCCCGATCCTGGTGGCACTCCCGATTTTGATCCAGCTGGTTACCGAGAACGGACTTTTCGTCCTGCTCGGCAGGGTAACCTTCGATCCGCAGACGGCTTATTTTCGCCGACTGATCTGGGAGTTCGGGACCCAATCGGTCATGAACTACCCGCTCTTCGGCATCGGATTTACTGGTTATGAGCGCCTTTCCTGGATGCCGCAGACGGTGGACGCCCACTGGCTTATGCTGGCGATCCGCTTCGGCATCTTTCCACCCCTCGCCATACTCGGGGTAACGATCGCCGCTATCATCGCACTTGCGAGCGCGGCGGGGCGGGCGGGGCCCGCCGACAGGCGCACTCTTGCCGGGCTGGTGGTGGCGCTGGTTACCTTCATCTTTTTCGGGTTCACCGTCGCCTTCTTCGGAGGTGTGAACACATGGTTCTATCTCTTCCTCGGGATGACGGTCGCGCTCGGCTTTTCCCCCCGGCCGGCGCCGGTCGAACGCGGGCGGCTTGCCATACCCGCTCCGCAGCCCTTGCGGCAGCGTCAGGCGAGGATGCCATTCGCTTCGCAGCGGATGGCATCAGCTTCGAAAGTCAGCGGAGTATCGCCCGAATAGCCTGATCGAATCGGACCCTGTGGGGTTCGAAAAAATCGTCGATCTCAGTGAGGAGCGTGGCATTCGATGCCTTCTCCGACCTGTCGACCTGGCCGGAATTCAGTTCTCGCACAAAGGTCTTGAGGGTCCTGATGGGACCCGTATCCGGCAACGCCTTCGCAAGACGCGCGCCCGCTTTGCGGATCGTGGGGCTGCGCGTGACGACCGTGGGGTTCGATTGTTCGACCTCGGCATCGAGCAAGCCCATCGCATCGATCTCCAGCCATTCGGCCAGCCTGACAAGAACCCGCTCGCGCTGCGCCCCCAGCGCTTCGATCGACAAGGGAAAGATGTTCTGAGGCGGAACGATCCGCTGCCATTCGTCGAGCATCCGGTCATACTTCGTGCAGTCCCAGGCCGTGCGCAGCATCTTGTCGGTTTCGATGGGTGTCCCAGCGGGCTGCTTCAGTTCGTCGATGAACTGGGCGAAATCTTGGACATGGGGAACGACGCGCTGGTGGTACCGGGCGTACTGGTACAGCGAATAGAGGCGATCGGCCGGGGCGCGGGTGAT
>JAZBPE010000116.1:0-24064 GCA_036353345.1 Erythrobacter sp.
AATTGTCGAGCACGGGGTGGCAGCGCTCGCCAGCGAGGTTGCGCGGACTGGCGGCGCGGTACAAGCCGCCAACCTTGTCATCGGCGATGCCGAAGGACGCAGTCAGGCGGCGATCTCCAACTTCGCGATGATGGTCAAGAACCTTTTTCGGGCACGTGGAATGGCACGATTGGGTGGGGGCGTACTGCTGTTCGGCACCGGGATGGCCTTTCCATGGCGGCTGTTCGAAGACCTTCAGCTTGCCACAGGAGATGCGACCGAGGATATCGCGCTCGGCCTCGATCTCGCACGCGCAGGAGCGGTGGTGACGCTTGCGGACCATGTGCGCGTTACCAGTCCGCCCGCCGACGCCGCAGGCAGCCGGGGCCAGCGCACGCGTTGGGAGCATGGCTTTCTTAAAAGCATGCAACGTGCCGCCATCCCCATGTTGGCAAGCGGTCTGGCACAGCGTTCGCCACTGCAGACGGCGGTCGGACTGCATATGATGGTGCCGCCGCTTGCGCTGCTGGTCGCACTGGCGTTGGCGGTGCTGGGTCTGGTCGGCGCGCTTATGCTTCTTGGTGGCTCTGTCTTGCCGGTCGCCTTGCTCGCAGCAGCAATTACGCTCGCGGCGATAGCGGTCGCGGCGGCCTGGCTGGCGGGTGGTCGCGAAGTTTTGCCAGGAGCATCCCTCTTCGCGATCCCGCTTTATATCTTATGGAAGATACCGATTTACATCGCCTATCTCGTCAAGCCGAACAACGAATGGAACCGGACGCGGCGCGATGGCGAAAACGGCTGAGTGCTAAGTTGGTCGGCCGGCAAACTGTCGGACAATCAAGGTTTCCAGCGCAGCCAGATGAGCAAAATCTTGGGCCCTTCGACCAGGTAGCGGCGCCATAAACGCGTCGGTTCGCACGACAGTCGGTAGATCCACTCCATTCCCAGTCTTTGCAGCCAATGCGGCGCTCGCGACTTGATCCCGGCGAGAAATTCGAGACTGGCACCGGTGCACAGTGCCACGCCGCGGGCCTTCCCGGCCTTCTTGATCTCAAGGCAACACAGCTCTGATTGCGGCGCGCCGATCGCGAAGAACACGATATCGGCGTCCGCTTCTTCGACAAATCGACGGATTTCCTGGCGCGCATCGGCGTTGTGAAGAACACCGAAGGGCGGCTCGTGAAAGACCCAGTCGTATTGCGGATAGTCGCGCGCCAGCACGTCCCAGACCTCGCGATTGCCGCCCACGACGGCGACACGGTTCCAGCGTCCGCCGCGCGTCACCATCGTGGCGGTAAGATCGCTCCCCGGTACGACGCCAAGCCTGAGGTTTGAAAACTTCGCCAGGCGCGAGAGGACCCGGCTGTCACAAACGAGGAGATCGGCTTTGTCATAGGCTTCGTCGAAAACGTCGGCGACCCGGCCCTTCTTGTGCAGACGTACGACGTGGTCGACATTGGGCGTCACGACGTAGGAGAAGCCGGGCCGGGCAAGCTGCCGTTCGACCCAGCGCAGCGTTTCGTCCTCCGACATGTAGTCGAAATCCACCCCGAGAAACGGGATGACCTCGCCCAGAGTGCCAGTGCTTGCGGTGCCCCCCATCTCGCTCATCTGCGGGCCAAACGTCCGAACAGGCCGGGGGCGGTTCGCTCACCTGGTTTAAGGTCGATCCCATAGGTGACCTGCGCCTCTTTCAGCCCCTCCTGCGCGCGGCCCGCGCAAGGTCGCAACGCGGCATCGCAGACATCGGCGTAGAGCCGCCAGGCGCTTTGTAAGGCCGGTGCACGCCGTGTCAGTTTGCGCGCGGCCGAGATCGCTTCGCGCGTAGCACCGCGATCGAGCAGCCAGCTGGTATAGGACGCTGTCATCGCGGTATCCTGCGGTATCGCTTCGATGCCCTGCCGGAACACCCGGCGTGCATTGGCCGCATCGCCCTTGGCCGAATAGGCGAGCGCGGTGACGGTCCAGGCCTGTTCTTCGGTATCACACTGGGCCGATGAACGCTGACCGTAGCGGACGGCATCGCCATGACGCTCTTCGGCAAGCGCGAGTTGTGCAGCCACCACCAGCGCGGTGCAATTGTCGGGATCCTTGTCGAGAACATCGGAGACGATCCGCCGCGCCTCTTGTGCATTGCCCGAGCGATAGGAAAGCCATGCGCGGGTTGCCGACGCATCGAAGCCGGACGCCCTGTCCAGCAAGGCGGCCGCAGGATCGAACAGGCCAGCATCGGTGAAAAGCCGGGCAAGTTCCTTATTCACCGCTGGTCGCAAATCGGCGACCTGCTCTGCAAGCGCGCCGACAAGTGCTGGTTCGCCGTCATATTCGCGCACGAGACTAAGCGCCCTTCGAGGCTGGTCCGAACCTTCAGGAGCGCGGTTCAGGACAGCAAGGATTTCAGCAGCGGCCCCGGCGCGATCGCCGCGCTTGAACAGGAAATTTGCGTAATCAATCCCGAGCTCGTTATCGTCCGCCTGATTGTCGAGCAGGAATGCGAAGGCGCGCTCCATCGCTTCAGCGTCGCCGCGAAACCGCCCGATTTCCAGTCTCGTGCGTGCGCTACTTTCTGTCACGCCATAGGAATCTTCCCATCGCGCGAGTTCCGCCAGCGCATCATCGGTTTCATCCAGCATGATCTGCGATCGCACGAGCAGGATGGTGCCGGCTTCGTCGCGCGGTGTGATCTGCTGGATACGCCGGGCAGTGTCGCGCGCTTCTTCGTAATCCTTGCGCACGAATTGCAGGAAGCCCTGAATGACCAGCGCATCGGAATTGTTCGGCTCAAGCGAAAGCAGACGTTCGACAGCCCTTTGCGATTCGCCAACTCGGCCGATCTCGAGCGCGACGCGAGCCACGCCCATCAGCGCGTTCCGATTGGCCGAATCGAGTGCGAGCGCATTGTTGTACGCCACGAAGGCATTCACGGGGGCATCGGCGACCATTTCAATCTGAGCGCTGACAAGATAGTAATCGGGGTTCTCGTCGTTCGCCTCGATGGCTTCGGCAATTGCGAGGCGCGCCTCCGCGATGCGGCGCTGCTCGATCAAAGCGAGCGCTTCCTGAGCTTTCTCGTCGCCGTCATTTGCAAGGATGCTACACCCGCCGAGCGCGCCCGCCAGCAGGAGCGCGACAAGCCGCGGGAGAGCGCCGCCGAAAAAGAGATGGTTAAACACGTTGGCTACCAAGCCACCATTGTTCTAAAGGGAACATCAACTAGCATAAGGACTAGGGGGAACTTTTCAATGCTCGTGCGCTCGCTCATCGCGGCTGGATGCCTGTCATTTTCGATGCTGTTCGCATCCGGGACGGCTTTGGCTCAATCCCGGCAGGCTGATCAACCGCCAGCTACACCGCCAACGCAGGCATCGACTCAAATGCCGACTGCGCCTGTCGCATCGGACACGCGGCCATATCGTATCAATGCGGGCGACGAGCTGCAGATCTATGTTTGGGGCGAGGAGCGGCTCCAGCGCGTTGTCAGGGTTCTGCCTGACGGAACGATTGCCTTCCCGCTGGTCGGTCAATTGCGCGCGCAAGGGATGCTGCCAAGGGAGCTGGAGCAGGCGATCACCGCTGGCCTTTCGGACCAGTATCGCGGACAGGTCCCGCAAGTTACAGTGTCCGTTTCGGCACCAGCCGGCCTGCAATTCTCGATCATGGGCCGCGTCAACTCTCCCGGCTCCTTCACGCCGGGGCGCTACGTCAACATTCTGGAAGCGCTCAGTCTGGCAGGCGGGCCCAACGAATTTGCCAATCTCAACCGTGTCGTGGTCCTGCGAAAGCAGGGCGAGGACATTCGCCCGATCGAACTGCGTCTCTCCGACCTTTTCAAAGGAAGTGTCAGCGCCAGCGATGTGGATCGGGCGCGTATCCTGACGATCGAAAGCGGCGACACGATCATCGTGCCGTGAGATGGGACCGAAAGCCATACCTATGAAATGCCTTTACGCCCTGCTTGCGGGAAGCGCCACGGTCACGCTCGCAGCCGTGCCCGCCATGGCTCAGGAGGTCCGCTCCCAGGTCGAGGTGCGGGCCGGCGCGGGCTATCAGTCCAACCCCTTTTTCGAGGGTCAGGGGGCGGGTAATGCCGGCCCGACGACATCGGTCGAGGTCGATCCGCGCATCCTGATTACGGATGAAGATTCGCGCATTTCGATAAATGGCAACGCCCGGCTCGACTATTTCCTGGACGATGGACGCACCAACGATTCGATTAGTATCCGGACCGATGCACAACAGCGCATGAGCGAGCGGCTGGAGCTCAACGGAGCTGCCTCGTTCCTGACGTCGCGCAACGCCTTGTTCGATGCGATCTTCGACGATCCTGCGGCGCTTACCGATGACCAGTTCCTGCCCGATCCGATCATCATCGACGGGACTGTGGCGGGCCAGCAGATCCGCACCACTATTTTTCAGATCACCGGTGGAGGCAATTATCAGCTTTCCCCGGTATCGAGCCTCAATGGCGAAATTACCTCGAACTGGACGGAGTTCGATGGCGGGTTCGGCAATTCCTTTGCGAGCACTGGCGGGACCGTCGGCTATGCTCGCGTCATTTCGCCGCGGACGACGCTCTCGGTTCAGGGTGACCTGTCATTTTCTCGCTTCGACGGCATTGAAAATGAGGACGAAGGGGTGCTCGGACTGGGCGGCGATGCTGTCCTTGCCGGCGCGTCGGTCGCAGCGCAGATCCAGTTGTCGCAGACAGGGCGACTGAACGTTCAGGCCGGATTTACGACAGTGCGCACCGATTTCGATGTTCTCGAGCCTCAGACCAGCACGTTCGCTTCGGGCAATGTGAGCTTTTGCGAGCGCGTTCTTGGCGGATCGCTATGCCTGAACGGATCGCGGCAAGTCCAGAATACCGGCGCTGGCGGACTTGCGCCAATCTCGACGGTGGGAATTGGATGGTCGAGCGAGCTCAGCCCCTACGATTCAGTATCGCTGAGTGCACGCTATTCGGTCGCGGAACAGCCCGAAGTGGGGATCGGCGGACTGTTTCCAGAGCGCGGCACGACGCGGCTGTTCGGCATCAATCCGAGCTACAGGCGCCGCATCTCCGATGATCTGCGCGTGTTCCTGGAAGCGAATTACGCCGATATCTCAGGCGCGCTCCTCGATTCAAACGAAGTTTACGGATTACGGGTAGGTATCGCCAAGATGTTTGGAGAAGTCCGATGAACGATCCGTTCGCTTCCGAGTGGGACCGGCAGGACGACACAGACGAGGTCTCCTCGAACCTGCTTGGGTTGCTGCCGGTCATCTTGTGGGAACGCAAGCTGTTGATAATCATCCCGCTCGTCATCGGTCTGATTGCGGCGATTGCGGCAGCGCTTTTCATTCCGCCCGTCTATCGCGCGAACGCGGTCATGCTGGTCGCATCCTCGCAGCTTCCTGACGAGATCCTCGCACTTGACGGTAGCGAGCTGATCGACCGGCGTATGGCTCGGATCGAGGAGCAGGTGACCTCTCGTCCGAACCTTATCGCGCTGATCGAGCGGCACGGGCTTTACACCGATGAGCGGCAATCGAGCTCGCTGAGCGAAGTCGTCGAAACCATGCGCGAGTCGATCTCGCTGGTGCCCACGCGCGCGGGCACGCGCACGGATGATGATGTGATCGCCTTCGAACTCGCCTTCGAATACGATGAGCCGGTCGCCGCGCAAACGACGACGCAGGACTTGCTCGAACGGGTTCTAGCCCTGGATTCGAGTGGTAATGTCGAACAGGTTACGAACACGGTCGATTTCCTCGAAGAGCAGTCGCTGCAATTGCAAACGCAGATCGCGGAACTGCAGCAGCGCATCGGACAGCTGACGGCCGCGAATGGCGGCGCGTTGTCTGGCGGCGGTTTCATCAGCGGCAGCACGGCGAGCTACGACGTGCAGATCGCCGGTCTTCGCCGCGAGAACCAGCAGCTTACCACCCAGCGCACGCTCGCTCTCAGCAGCAATGAGCGCGATCCCGTGGTGATCGCCGCAGAAGGGCAACTTGCCGGGGCGAGGGCGGTCTATGCCGAGAACCACCCGGACGTCGTTATAGCGAAACAGCGATTGGTAGAGGCCAAGGAGCTCGCCAAAGCCAACACGACCCGCATCCCGATCGAGCAGATCGACGAGCAAATCCGCTTCAACAACCAGCAGATCGCCGCTTTGGCGAGTGCGCAGGCGAGCGAAGAGGCGGCGATCCGCCAGCGGGCCACCGCGCAGGCCCGCGCGCCACTGGTGCGTCAGCAGATTGGCGAGCTGGAAACGCAGCTCTCCAGCCTCAACGAGCAATATGAGCAGATCCAAGCCAGGCTTCTCAACGCCGAAGCTGGCGTGCGCGCCGAAGACGAACAGATGCGCGAGCGGCTCGTGGTGGTCGAACCCCCTGTTGTCCCGAGCGAGCCGGTCTGGCCCGATCGCCTGATCCTTCTTGGCGGCGGCATTCTGGGCGGGCTCGGTCTTGGTCTGACGCTTGCACTGGCCGTCGAACTTTTCACCCAGCCGATCCGCGATCCGGCCGGGCTCTCATCGGCTGCGGGCAGACCGCCACTGGGGGTGATCCCGATCATCGACAACAGCCGGGTGAAGCGCCGCCGCTTCTTCTGGCCGTTTCGCCGCCGGGCAGCGTGAGCGAACAACATGACCGCGCGGCAGGACAGGGACACTGATATGGACAATCCACGGGCGGCAGTGCCCTTCACGCTGGCTGATTTCGCGACGATCCATCTTGAGCAGTCGGAGATCGAGAACCGCCAACTGGTTGCTTTTTCGAACCGCGATGCGCGCGCGCGCGGGTTCAACCTGCTGCGCACCTCGCTGTCCAAACGGCTTACGAAGGAAAACGCACGATTGTTCGGAATGACATCGGCAACGCCCAATGCAGGCAAGACATTCCTGTCGATCAATCTTGCAGCTTCGCTCTCGCGCGTATCGGAAACGCCGGTCTACATCGTGGACCTTGATTTGCGCATGGCTTCGGTCCTCGATGCGCTTAATCTCGAAATAGAGCGCGGGATCGAACAGTTCCTGATCGACCCGGCCGGGCTCGACCTGAGGGATTTCTGTCTTCGCGTCGCTGACACCAACCTCGTGATCGTCCCCAGCAAGCGGGAGAAGAACCTCTCTGCCGAGCTGATGGCGAGTTCGAACTACGACCAGTTCATCGAGACGTTGAGAATGCGGACTGTCGGTTCTCCCGTCATTTTCGACTTGCCACCGGTATTTGCAAATGACGATGCGATGCTGAGCGTCGAGCAGCTCGATGGCTACGTGCTCATCGCAGACAGCGGCAAGACGACCAAGGGTCAGGTGCGCGAACTGAAGCGGATCATGGACCCGGCACCGTGCCTGGGCACGATCCTCAACCGATACCGCGGCGGCTTTGGCGACAGCTACGGCTACGGTTACGGCGGCGACCTTTACGACTCGTACTACCGCTAAGGCAGCGTGCGAGTCGTTAGCTGGCCGTAAAGAGGCCGTCAGCGCTGCGCATCGAACTGCGCGAGCTGTCCAAAATTTACAAAAATACTGTCCAAAACGCTGGATTCCGTGCCGATGTGGGACGTCGGGGGAGCTTTGGGCCTGATTCCGTCGCAAATGCCAAACGAGGCGTTGAGTTTGCCGGTAAACAAGGTATTAACGCCTCGGGTTCGCACATAAGTGCAAAATCAAGAAACAGCGTTTTTTCCCAAAATTCGCATGCAGTGGGGTATTTGAACATGAAAACATTTTTCGGCACGGCGGCCATCGCCGTCGCATTCGCAGCGGCGCCGGTTTCGGCCGCCAATACGTTTCCAATCGGTGATGGTCCGCTCTTTCCGAACGGCGGTCCGGCTCTCGACGGTGGCGGTACTGCAACCTTCGAAGCGACCGACGGGTTCGCGAATGTTGTCGTCGGTTCACTCAGCCGTAACGGCGTACGGAACGGGACCGGTTACTCCGACAGCTTCACTTTCACCCTGCCGAACTTTGGCGCGGGAAGCGGCTCGGTTTCGACGAGTTTCGCCGGTTCGCTGGCGCAGCTCCAGTTCACGAGTGTTACCTTCGACAATGGCATTGATCCGTTGTTCTTCCTCGATATCGACACCGACGCGTCTGGTCAGGAAGTGATTGCTGCGGGTCTTCCGGTGATCGCCGGTTCACTGAACACGCTTACGTTCAACTACGACGTGCTTGGCCAGATCGGTTCCTACGGCGGTAACATCACCTTCCAGGCCGTTCCCGAGCCTGGCACCTGGGCGCTTATGCTGCTCGGTTTCGCTGGCATCGGTGTTGCCATGCGTCGCCGTCGCAAGGAAGAGGTCCGCGTCAAGTACGCGTTCTAAGTCCGAACAATTTCATACAAGAAAAGGGGTCCGCCAGTCGCGGGCCCCTTTTTTGTGTGCGCAACGCTGTGATGCCGGGTGACCCGTGCCCATCGATCACAGACGCTCAAGCTGACAGCGCATCGCGATCGCAGTTTGCCGCTTGCATCGGTAGAAATGGTGCTGCCACATAGGATCGCACCCGCTCACGCAATTTTTGCTCGACCTTCGCGTTGAAGAAATACGGGTAGAGCGATCGTGACCGTATCTCGGTCTCACCTGCGTGAAGCGCGATCTGGTGACCGATATCGGCAACCTTCAGGTGCATGAGCTGCGAGGCGGCGCCTACCGATGCATTGTCCTTGAGCGAGCCCACCCGCTGGAAGCCAAGCATCAATTCGTAAAACCGCACATGACGCGGATTGACCTCGATCAGCAGGTCAGTGCCGTGAAAGCGTTCAGTGCCGTAGAGGTAAACGATGTGAAACAAGCTTGCGAGGAAGGGCCGCGAATCGGGTGACGGATCGAAGGCGAACTTCGACAGCTCGGTCAGCACGCTTCCGGGTTTGCACCGCAATGCGGCCACTTCGTCCGGGAAGGTCCTGTCCGATGCAAGCCCTTCGTCTGAATCGACTGTCAGTGTGATGGTGCCGAATACCGTGCTGGCGGTGGATGCAGCAAATACGACGGAGCTCGGTTGAGTCGCTAACCTATGGCTGTTGCCATAGCCTCGCGCGCCGTATTGGCGGTTCACGATAACGCTGGCCTTGCCCCTATCGTCCGCGTTCTCTGCGAGACGGATTGCGATCACCTTGTCAGCCCCGGCTGCTTTGATGGTGCGCCGCTCCGAATAGAAGACAGGGCCGGCAACCACCGGGCCGTCCTCGAAAGGACTGTTGGCAATGGGCTTCGCAGCATAAGATAGCGCTGGCATGTTCATCTCCAGTCATCTCGACCAATCACGCCTGTTTGGAACGTGATCCGGGTTTCCTTCTGGGATGTTCTGAAATGAAGGGTTAAGTCTAAGGACCGGATTAAGGAGTTGGTTAACGCGGCAGCGCGTTTGGTAAGCATGGTGCGACCCCCGATGGCTGTTTCCCTGGCCGTTTTGACGGCTTCCAGAGCATTTGCTAATCGCCTCGGGGCGTTACGGCTTTCCGAAAATGACGAAATGCGCCTCACTTGCGACAAAAATGGGAACCTGTGCTGTATGAACGATAAAGCGCACCCAAAGATCGTGTTTGTGCCTCAACCAAAGTCATTCGGATCCGGCCAGTCACGGCAAGTCTGTCAAAGCGGGTTGCTAACATCGGCATACCGACGCCTAGACCGTGCTGTGTTGACGCTGCTATGGCGGTACACACGCGAACATGTGCCTGGGCAGGGCGGTCCGCAATCGAGCCTGTGAGAACTCAGCCCGGTTATTCGCGGCGACAGTTGGCGGCGCTCGCCGGGATTGTCGCGCTAGGTTCCGCGGCAACCATCGCGCTCCGCCGCTCGCGCTTGCCTGGCGTTAATATCGGCGATGAACCTATTGCCGCGCGGGTGCTGAGTGAGACTCGCTCTCCGCGTTTGGCACCGGCCAATAGCGATGTGAACGTTGCTGTCTTCACCGATTATCGCTGTCCGGTGTGTCGCAGTTCGGACGCCGCGCTCATGTCGGCGGCGCTGCGTGATGGCCATGTCACGATCCTTTTCAAGGAATGGCCAATTTTCGGCGATGCCTCGCGCCGAGCGGCCATAGCGGCGCTCGCGGCGGCACGTCAGGATTTGTACGTCCCGGTACGCAAGGCCTTACTTGCCGCGCCCGACCTTTCCCTCAACCGAATGGAGCGGACTGTCGAGCTGGCGGGCGGTGCATGGTCTCCCATCGCGGACGAAGTCACATCACCCGGGGAGGCTATATCGGCGATCCTCCGGCGCGTGCAGGAAGAGGCGCTTGCGCTCGGTCTTGCGGGTACCCCTGCCTATCTGATCGGGCCGATCCTCGTCGAAGGTGCGCTCAGTGAAAGCGAGCTTGTAGATCTCTTTGCGCGTGTTCGGGAGGGTTGAGGGCCCGCACCGGTGTAGCTGGCTTCCTCAGAGTTTGAGCAATCGTTCCGCAATCCGCTTAAACCTCCAGGCGAACGGCAGGCGGTGATACCATTTCTGCGGTGCAACATCGCTTGGCGAGGATCGCTGCTCTGCGAGCAGAGGAACGGCGAACCGGGTCCGCACATCGGGGTAGGCGCGGCGGAACCAGACATAGGTCGCATCAATGGGCGGGTGGATCTCGGTATCGGGGTCGAGAGTTTCGATATACGCGCTTACCCTTCGGGCTCCTTCGCGCGAAAACCCCATCATGTGCGAGCCGATAATATCGCTGGCCTGCAGGTCCTCAGGATTGTGTGCGTAATATCCGCCGTAGAAGATATCCCACGCGGTCTCGATCGTATTCGAACCCGGCTGTGGCTTCGGCTTATGTGCAGCATCCGTGAAGTCGCAGTCGTCCTCCAGTATGAGCACGCTCTCACCAGCAGCCGCTGCTTGCGCGAGGATGTATTTGTGGCTGAGGTAACACCCATGCGCGCCGATGGAAGAAAATCGCCCCGCATCATCTGGCCGTTCGGCGGGAAAGTAGCGGACCCGCGGATCGCCGAGCAAACCGATCTTGGCCAGTTGCTCGTCCATTTCCCGACGGCGATCGGAGCGCGCTGGCAGGTTGATGATCCGGATCTGATCGAAGGCGTCGAAAAAGCTCATGGCGTGGTTTCCCGAAAGAGCGCCTGCATGCGGCGTGCGCTTTCCTCGCTGGTGTATCCGGCTTTGATCCGCTCGCTTCCCGCCTTGCCGAGCTGGTGGCGTAGCGCGGGGTCACCTGCCAGGCGGGCAATGGCCTTGGCAAGGGCGTCTGCATCGGTAGGGATGACCAGAAGCCCGGTGCGTTCGTGCTCGACCAGTTCCGGTATGCCCGCCACGCCGCTCGCAATGACCGGAACACCCAGCGCGAGCGCTTCCATCAGGACCACCGGAAGACCCTCCATCAGGCTCGGCAGCACCAAGATGTCCGCTGCAGCGATGGCGCGCAGCGTTTCGGCCTCGGGGAGGGCGCCGGTGAAGGTGACCTGCTCTGAAAGGTCAAGCGCCGCAAAGTTGGACTGAACATCGTCGCGCGCCGGTCCATCGCCCACGATCGTGACAGCCAGATTGCGCTCCCCCTCCTCCCGCAATTGCGCAAGCGCCTGGGCAAGGACGCCATAGCCCTTTTCCGGTGACAGGCGGCCGACGCACACGATCCGCGTTTCGCGCGTCTGATCTGGCCGGCATGGCTGGGAGCGTTCAGGCAGGCGCTCAATATCGATCCCGCAGCGCACGATATGATAGCGCGCCCACAGATCGGGTTCGCTGACCCGCATCGCCTGGGCGCGCATGAAAAAGCTCGCGCAGGCCGTGAACCGAGCCGCGGCAAGCTTTTGAGGCAAAAGCAGTCCGGCGGGATAGTCGGTCTCCGAAATGCCGTGCAGCGTCATGCTCCAGTCGATCCCGGCAAGCCGTGCCGCCATCATTCCGACGCTGGCGCCATTATTCGCAAAATGGTTGTGCAAGTGCCGTATCGCGCCGCGTTCGAGTAGTCGGGCGAGGGTCGATGCCTCAATGAAATGGAACTGCGACCAGATTAATGCGCGAAGACCCGGCGGGCGATGCGAAAGGGCCAACCCCCAAACTTCGAAAAGGCGACCAGGGCGGCGGATCAGGTGGCCAAAGAAGCTACGAATATGGCTCCAGACCGATTGTCCGAGCACCGCCGGCACGTCTTCACCGCTTGCGCTGTCCTCTTGCCGGATCGCGAACGGATGAATGGTTTCGCCCAAAGCGCGCAACGCTGCAATTTCGCGGCGGACGAAAGTGTGCGACGGGGCATGATATTCGCTCACGAGATAGCCGATCGCGCTCATGAACGTTGTTCCGGGCAAAACCATCCACACGCGAGGTACGCAGTCGGTTCAGCAGGGGATCGGGCCGCCTCAGTCATGGCTCGCCCGCAGGATTTCGGCCCAACCATCGAGCCCCGAAGTTATGCCGACTAGCCCGCTCGCCTCGCGAAAGACGACGATGCAGATAATCAGGAGCATTGTCGCTGCCAGATCCTGACGGGCAAACCCGATGCCAAGCGCGCGTTGACGCAGGCTAAGCATGCAGAACCTTACGAATTCTCCCGCAACGATAACGAACAGCGCAATCGCAAATCCGACCTGCGGCAAAGCAAGTGGGAGCGCGACTGCGATAACCGCCAGCTTTGCGGCATTGCTGGTTGCAATGGTGCTTGGTTTGCCCATTCCCATAACGATCGCGTCTGAAAGCGCTCCGAGAACCGCGAACCAGGTACCCGCCAGCAGAATTGTCAGGAACAGGCCCGCTGCAACGTAGCGATCGTCATAAGCGATCATGATAAGGAAATCGGCGAGGCTAATTGCGGCGGCGAGGGCGGGCGCCATTCCAAACACCACTATTTTGCGGATCGGAGCGACCTTTCGCCGCAGTCCATCGCCGCGCAGCTCGCTTGCGGAAACGCGGGGAAAAATGAGCATCTGGCCAAGCCGCTGGAACACTTCGGTAAGGGTGTCCGAAAATGTCCGGGCGATTGCATAGACGCCAAGCAGCGCGAACGGCACGGCATCGGCGAGATAGAGACGGTCGAAATTCATCGACAGGAAATAGACAAGCGATGCGAGAAAGATCCACTTGCCAAAGCTCAGGATCTCTCGCGCTGAAGCCCCGTCAATTCGCAGTTGGTGGCGAATGCCCGGAATGAGAAAATAGCTGCCAACCGTCGAAGCGAGCCCGCTCAGCAGCAGCCCTCCCACTAATGCCCAGATAGTTGGCGAGATGAGCGCAAGGACCAAGTGGATGAAGAGCGAAAGAACCGTCACGCCAAGGTCGAACAACGCGAGCCGCTTCACTCCCATACGCTTTCTGAGTAGATGGCGCCCAGGCGACACGAAGCCCATGAGGACGAAGATCAGCGCAGCAACGGGCAAAATCACGCGCAACTGGGGTTCGTCGTAGAGGGTCGCGATTGCACTGGCGCCCGCGCAGGCGATTGCGAACAACAACAGCCCGCGCAGGATCGCAAGCGTCCAGGCTGTCTCCAGAAATTCCGGTTCCGCGCCGCGGCGATTGTGGACAATGCTTTGCCATATTCCGACATCGGAAAGCAGTTCGCCCCCTGTTCGCAGCACATTGACCAACATCATCGTCCCGAGGAGCGCCGGACTGAGCAGCCAGGCAAGCGCGACATTGGTGAGAAGGCGCACGACCTGCTGGGCGGCAAACGTGCCACTGACCCAACCAATCTGACCCAGCAGACCGATGCGAGCGCGCACCAGCCCTTCAAGGTGGGACCAGCGCTTAGCGAAAGGCGCGACGCTCATGCCTTGCTTTCGAACGCCGACCGGCGACAGCGCGCGTCCCCGGCCGCAACGCGCTGGAAAAGATGGCAGAAGAGCTGAGGCTCGAACAAGAAGAGCGAACTCCCAAGGGGCTAGGATGACAGGCGGTCGCGCGCGTGGATTATCCGGCGAAAAAAGGGTCCTACAAGATGCGCTGCCCCCATCAAAGAGCCTCGCACTACCAGACCAATCGCCCTGCACCAATTCGGCACGGTCCCGCGGTTTGCGTTGTCGTAATAGACGCAGGCATTCCGTAGGCTATACCCTTGGTCAATTGGTTGATGGGGTGATGGGAATAGCGAATGAGTTTGAGAGACGCCGTGGCGCGGGCCTTGAACCGCAAGGGTGCGAACCCGGAACAGGAAGCCTACGCTCGTCTGGCAGCGCGCGGCTTTACCCCTTGCAGCATAGTCGATGTGGGCGCCTATGTTGGAAACTGGACCCGGATGATCAAACAGATCTACCCCGACGCGCAGGTCTTGATGTGCGAAGCGCAGCCCGACAAGCTGACAAAGCTTGAGGAAGTCCGCAAGGAGCTGGGCGGCGTGGAAATTGTTTCCGGACTGATGGGCTCCGAGGCGGGTCAAGAGGTTCGGTTCTACGAAATGGAAACCGGATCTTCGATGTTTCCCGAGAACAGCGATGTCGACCGCTGCGAGCGCCTGTTGATTACGAAAACACTGGACGATGTGACGGTTGCAATGCCTGCGCCATCGCTGCTCAAGGTCGATGTGCAGGGCGCTGAGCTCGAGGTTCTGGGCGGGGCGGCGAGGTTCCTCGACCAGTGCGAATTCGTGCAGCTTGAGGTGGCCTTGCTCGACTATAATGAGGGCGCGCCGTCTTTTCTGGAAGTCCTGACTTTCATGGACCAACGCGGCTTCGTGCCGTTCGATATTGCCGGTGCGAGCCGACCCAACGGACTGGATCTGGTACAAATCGACCTGTTGTTCGCGAAAGCCGCATCAACGCTTCGTCCGTCATCCTTCCGATTTTTGGATTCGGGTAGTTGATCTGGCGTAAACAGCGTTAGCGCTCGCCCAGCACCCGATGCGCGATCTCAAGCCTTGACGAGGCGCCGGCGTTCTCTGACCGGACGCTGCGATCGGGCTTGAGGCGCGCGCTTTCGCCGCGCAACGTCCCTGGCATATCCGGCGACAACACCGAGCGCGATAGCGAACATGTATTGGGTCGAGGACATTACGAAGATCCACTCCCAGAACGAATGCACGGCCATCACCGTGATCGCGACGGTAAAGCCAAGCACCACATCGCCGCGCGGATCGTCGCGCATCGCAAAGGCGAGCCGGTAGCCCAGAAAGATGGCCCAGCCGATAAGGCCCACAAGCGTGGCAAAACCCAGATAACCGGTTTCCGCCCCGGCTAAGAGATAGAGGTGATGGACATTCGCGGACCGGCTCCCCCAGTTCCAAATGACACCTGCTCTCTCGCTGTAGCCTTCGGTGTTTGCATAAACGACATACTGATTGGCGCCGACCCCCATCGGGTGATCGGTCCACATCATCTTCGCTGCGCGCTCGAACGCGGCGCGCTCGTCATAAGTGCCTGATTCTGGATCGCCCTTGATGTCGTAGCGCCGCTCAAGGCTCTGGTGCATCACCGGTGCTGCCACCGCGAGCGCAAGCACTCCGAAACCTGCGACCTGCCATTTGCGCGGAGACATTCCGCGCGCGAAAGAGAGGATCATCAGCAGGACAACACCCATGGCGGCAAACCCGATCGACGCACGCGATGCTCCGAACGCAACCGCCATGAGACCCGCTGCAATCCCGAGATAAGCAAGCTTGCTGCGCATGCCGGCGAGCAGCATGGCAAGCAATGGCAGCGTGACGAAATGCAGCATCATGCCAAGCAAATTCTGGTGTCCCATCGATCCCGCAGCCTGCACCGCCCCTGAAAGACGCTGGTCAAGGACGAGCCCACCCTGAATACTGGCTCCAGAAGCGAGTCCTAATGCAAGATAACGCAGGCCGTCCTTCTCGGTCACGAGGCTGGCGACCGCAACGAACACGACGAATACGCGCAGAAGCTGGAACACATAAAAGAAGCTGCTCATCGCCGAGCCCGAAAACGCAACCGACAGGAGTGTTGCCAGGATGTACGCACCGAACGCCAGCATCAACGGCAAATCATTGAAGGGTTTTCGCGATACGATGACGACGGCGAGCGCCAGACTGTCGAGCGCGGTAAGGAGCATCCCCTTGCTGTAGCCCGGCCACATTCTCCAAGAAACGAGCGCGGCGTCCAGATTCAGCAAACCAAGTGTGAAGGGGAGGATGCCTATGCCAAAAGCAGCCCATTTGCGATATTGCGGATAGGTTTTCAGGCAGTAGACCAGAACCGGCAAGATAGCCAAGACGAGAAAAATGCCGACAAAACGCATGGCGGACGAAATACCGCTTGCTACGAAGATTGTCACGCGGCGCGATGGGTGTTGTCTGTTTTGAGACAGGTCCGCGCTGCAGGATGACCCTCGGGCATTGCGCGTGGTACGGAGGGGATTATCGCGACACAGCCCAAAACTGAGGATAAACGCGTCCATCTGGCGGTCCTCGATGGCTGGCGCGCGCTCAGTATTCTCGCGGTCATCGCGGGGCATTGGTTTCCGCTCGGGCCTGCGCGCTGGAACCTGAACGCCTCGGCAGCAGCGTCAGGCATGGCGCTGTTCTTTACGCTGTCGGGCTTCCTCATCACCTATTTTCTGCTGGCGGATGCGCGGATATGGCCGTTCGTCGTCAAGCGCGTGACCCGGATCGTGCCGCTTGCCTGGGCAACAATGGCAATCCTGGTATTGGCCAGCGGTGCGTCATGGCGCGAGGCGGTCGCAAATTTCCTTTTCGTCTCCAATCTGCCGCCCGCCCGGCTGCTTCCCGGCGGTCACCATCTGTGGAGCCTTTGTGTCGAGATGCACTTCTATCTCGTCGCGGCGCTGATCGTCGGGTTGGCCGGGCGCAAGGCACTTTGGGCGCTTCCGCTCCTTTGCCTCGCGGTGACTGGCTTGCGCATCCTCGACGATGAAATCATCAGCATCGTCACTTGGCACCGGGTCGATGAGATCCTCGTTGGCGCCTGCGTTGCGCTGTGGTGGCATTATCGCAGCGATGCGTCCGCGGTGATGCGCGCCGGGTGGTTGCAATGGCTTTCGCCTATAGCGCTTGCGGCTCTGGTTCTGGCTGCGAACCCCCATAGTGGCGATCTTGGCTATTTGCGGCCTTACCTCGCCGCGCTCGCCGTCGGGTCATCGCTCGTCGCGTTTCCGCACGCGCTCAAGACGCTCTATGTCAGCCGCCCGGCGCGCTATATCGCGGAGATCAGCTATGCGCTCTATGTGGTGCACGGGGTTTTGTGGGACACCTGGCTGGGCGGCAAGGATGCGGACAAGGTGACGCGCTACCTCCTGCGTATTCCCCTCGTTCTGGCCACGTGGGCTATCGCGCATCTTTCGACGCGTCATTTCGAAGCGTTCTTCATGCGCACCGCCCGAAGCTACCTCAAACGGCGTGATGCAAAACTGATGGACCGGATCCGACCGATCTGAAGTCAGCCGCGCCAAGGCGTCGTCAGAACGCATTCTTGTGCACCAGCACGCGTACGGTGCGCAGCATTATGATGATGTCGCTCCACAATGACCAGGTGGCGAGATATTCGAGATCGCTGCGCACGCGCATTTGCAGTTCGCCCGCAGTCTCTGTCGCGCCGCGATAGCCGCGTACCTGCGCAAGCCCGGTAAGGCCGGGTTTGAGCGCATGGCGCATCCAGTAATATTCGCTCGCATGCCAGAACAAGGTCTCACCCGCGCGCGAACCCAAGGCGTGAGGGCGCGGGCCGACAATGCTCATCTCGCCGCGCAGGACGTTGAAGAGCTGAGGCAGCTCGTCAATACTGGTGCTGCGCAGGAAACGTCCAAAGCGGGTCACCCTGTCATCATCACGCGTGGCCGAGCGCGCACCTTCGAGATCGCAACTCTCGTGCCGCATCGAGCGAAATTTCAAGATGTCAAAAGGCAGTTGTCCGCGCCCGACGCGCTGTTGGCGGAACAATACAGGGCCGGGACTGTCGAGCTTGATACCAATCGCGATAGCCAGCAGAAAAGGCCACAACACCGCCACGGCAAAGCCTGAGACGAGAAGGTCGAAGATGCGCTTTTGTACCCGGTTGATAAGGTCGAGCGGGCCGAGCGAAAGAACGATCGTGTCCTGCCCCTTGTGGCTGCCGATCGCGATCGCGCCGTGCAGCAGGTCGCGGTCGAGCAGGATTTCGCCGCCAACTTCAAGCCCCTTGAGAAAACCCGACCATGCGGCGCGACGTTCATAATTGCACGCGACGATCACGCGGTCATAGGGGACCACCAGCCGGGACAGCATTTCCAGGTAATCGGGTCGGTTGGGATCGGGCCAGACGCCCAGCTTGCCGACATCGAAACGGTCGGTACCGAATTCCTTTTCGGCGCTCAGCCCGTCGCACAAGATGACGGTGCGCGTCGCTACGCCGCCAAGCATCTGCTTGAACAACAAATCGACGATGACCTTTCCCAGTACCATGAACCCGGCTGCCGCGCCGAAAAACCAGAAAAACCCGAGGCGCGACAATTCCTTTGCTTCGAGCATGAAGCTCATCAGCAGGATGAGTAGCGCGGTGGCGCCGAGCGCACCCAAGGATTGGGCTACGGCGGTCGAGCGGCTTTGCAGCGTATCGATCGAATGCACCTCGCGGGCAATCGCGATCATGACGAACACGAGGATCGCGAAAAGGACGATGGGCTGCTCGGCCAGTTCGAGGAATCGCTGGTCGCGCGACTGGAGCGCCACCAGCCACCCCAGCACGATTGCAAGGAGATCGAGCATCGCCGAGATGACATACAGCGTCACGCGCCGGTCCCGGGCGCGCAGGGTCGGGACAGGCTCGAACACCTCCTCGTCAAACTGCTGTTTCGTCAACACCGGTCTGCTTGCCCCACGCATAGCCTAATCAATCCAGGCGTCTGGGGCACATAGCAGATCGGCTCTGCGAAGAGAGATTAATCTTCATGGGGTGTATCATCGAGCACCAGATTGCACGATAGTTCAGACCCCTTCGGCAAATACCCAATTGTTGCCCGCAAGGCCCGCGGCGCAGCGCCCCACTGTACTCATATCGCCTACGAGGCCCAGCCCAATCGTAACCGGAGCGACAGAGCCGCCCGGAAAACGCGAGATCAGTATCGGGTCGCTCGCAAACCAGTCATAGGTCACGTAGAGACCCCGTTTGCCCTCGAAATAGCCATAGAAGAAGATCGAGGGCCGATCACCGATCCCCATACCGAACGAAAAGCTGGAGAGGCCGTAGCATGGCAACTTCTCGACCGTGATGCCGTCGGAGCGGATCCAGCCGAGCGGATCGCGATGCTTGCCTTCGCAGCGCGCATAAAGCCACTCGCCCCGGTGGCCTGGAACCGCTTCGATGCGAGCTTGCCAGAATTGCCCGTGCTTGAAGAAATTCCCCTCGGGTTCGACCACATAGCCGCGCACCGTCTGCGTCCATTCGCGATCCGCTTGCCGAATCCATAGCCCGCCAAGCTCGGGATGCGGGTCAAGTGTGCGGCACACCATCGCAAATACACCTGGGCGTTCGCGGCAGGCGGCAATGTTCTTGCGCTGGACATAGAAAGCGTTGATCTGGCTATCGACCTGGTCGAGCCCACCGAAACCCACCGGACGCACTGTTTCGGCATCAATGTCGATATTCCAAAGGCCGCCATTATTGCCTTCGCAAAGGAGCATGTCGGTGCGCGAGGAGACGGCAATACATCCGCCCGGTTTCCAGCTTTCGCCCGAGGGTTTGGTCGGCAAGGCCTTCCACGTCCGGCCCCAGTCTTCCGAATAGCCCGGTACGCCGCTAGACTGATGGAACAGCCCGGCAACGAAGTCAGGATCGTCGGCAGCGTAGTCGATGCTGCGCAAATGGGTGACGGCGCTGGGACCGGGTTCATTGTCCTTGTGCGCAAAGGTCCAGGTTCCGACCCGCCGCATCGTCCGGTCGATCTCCCACCGGCCTTTGTCCATGGTCCCGATCAGAATGGTCTCCTGCTCGGGCCGCGAAAGGCCGCAGGTCGGCACGAGCTCGTGGATCCCGCGCGAGAAATCGTGGACGGTCATGCCCGAGATGCGCCCCGGGAATTCTGCATACGCGATGCCTAGCCCTTCGGCGATCACCAGCCGGTCTCGAACCAGTGGGTGGAAATCAACACGGGCCGGGTAGAGCGCCTTCTTCTGGTTCGAAAACCAGTCGGTCTCGCCCGCTCCGCGATAATCATCGCCGACCGAATAGAAGTTTTCGGGACCGTCGGTGGAGACAAGCCATTTGTGACTGTTCTCATCGACCGCGAGCATCCGTTGCTCGTCAAACGGATCAACGGCGATCTGATCGAAGTCTTCGCCCTGCTTGAACTGCGCCCACTGCCCGGATCGCCAGCGCCAGATCCCGCGCATCGCGCGCTGCGTTGCGGTTTCCTTGCTCACCGCGTCAAAGCGGTGATGGCACATCCATACATCGCCGCTTGGCAATACGCGGATACCGGTCGAATTGAGCGGACCGCCGACCGACACGGGCGCTTCATCGCTGCCCGCGCGCCAGGTGAACATCCCGTGGCCTCGCACATGGATGAGCAGCGTTTCGGCAGTGTGCCACGCAACCAGCGCTTTGCCCGGATTGCCGTTATGCTCTTTCTGGGCTTCGGGAAGGTCGAGCCATTCCCAATTGTCAAAGCCATCAGTGGAATAGGCGACAGCGCCGCCGCTTAGACCAACGGCGACGATCCGGTCGTTCTGCGGATGGACAGCAATAACCGGCTGGAACCGGCGCGATGCCCCGCTATTGGCGCGCATCGGCTGATCGGCAAAAGCGGTCTGGGTCGGCTGGCGATTTTCGAAGCGGAACAGATCGCCATGCCAGGCGGCGTATCCGACACCAGCGGTGCTCGGCGCGTAGGAAAACCCGTAAAGGCCCAGGCCCACATCATGCGATCGTTCGGGAAGAGGGTCGAAGCGTTTCTGCGCAAGATTGGCGGTGTGGAACATCATCGTCCACTCGTCCTCACCAGGCAGGCGGAAGCCACCGTTGTAAACATCTGTTCCGCAGGCGATTTCCCCGGTATGGCGGTCCACCTGCCAGCTTGTGACGAAGCCACCTGCGCCATTGGGCGGGCGAACGAACTGCCATTCTTCGGGAATCGTGTAGTTGGTCGGCTTGGTTTTTACCGTGTAATCAATCTCTTGTGCCCCGCCCAGTATCTCGTTGCAGCGCGCAAGGGCGGCAAGCGTCGGGGCGATCGCCAGCGAGGATAAAAGGGTGTCGCGCCTGGTGGGCATGGGTAATCGTGGCTCGTGTTATGCGACCGCGCGATGACAGTACTGCACCGTCGTCAGCGGCACAGCGCTTTTGCACGCCCGCTCAAGGGTCGTTGCTGCTGGGCAAGCGCACTTTCAGGACTGCATATACATAATAGGCGATCGCGGCGAGCAGCGCTACAGCAATCAGCGGGTACCCTTCGTTCCCCGCGTAATTCGCCACCGCGCAGCCAATCGCTGGCGGAGCGTATTGCCACAGGCGATCGCGCGGCACCTCTTCCTGCGAACGCTGTATCAGCAGCGTCACCAGGCCGGCGAAAATCATCACCGTGATCCAGTCCCATACGGTTTCCATTTGCGCCTTTTCCTACCCCCACACGGTTGTCCATACATCAAGCTACCCGGATTGGCCGCGCAAATCGAGGGAGGAGGGAACGATTAGACTGAAAATTGCTCCTCTGTCCCGCGATCGAACCGTTCTAGAGGCCTGCTGCCGAGTCAAAACGCGCGATGGCCAACGATATTTCCGGGCTGGGAATAGCGGCAAACGAGGATTTCCTCTTTGCCTGCATGTGACAAACCGCAGCCAACTTCACGCGTGTCTTTCCAGACCACCTGTGTGTAGTGGCTGACGTCGGCAGCCCTGCCGGTGCGGCTGTTCGCCGGAAATATGCCTGGCATGAAATCGCTCTTTTCCGCGATCCACAGTCCGACCATATCCTCAGGCGCGAACGCGCGCGGGGTGCCGCCCCAGATGTTCTCACCCAGCAGGACATCGCCGTTGGGCGAGTGTTCGAAACGCCCGCTTGCCGAAAGGCTGGTTGCCCACCGGCGTGCACCTTTGGCAAGGTCCGCATTCCAGCGCAGCGGTGCGAGGCCCAGTCTTGCCCGCTCCTCATTATGGGTGGCGAGCAGCCGTTCCTCGAAGTTGGTCACGCGCGCGCTACCGCCGTAATCACGCGCACCGCCGAGCAACAGGGCGAAGGCAGCCGTCGCGGCGAAACCGAGTGTCTTTCTGGTGCGGGTTGAGGGCATACATGTTCTCCGGCGAGAAAGCATGCATGCGCGCAGCTAAGCACGGGTGTGCGAAGGGGGTAAACGCAAGGTAAACAGCGCGAGCGCGTACGCTCAGACGGTGCTATCCGACTGCACGATCGTTACCTCATCGCCGATCTCAGCCACATCGAAGAGCTTGGCGGCAAAGGCTTCGGGGAGCCCGATACATCCGTGCGTCGCCTTGCGGACCTCCACGTCGCTGCCATGGAGCGCTACGCCGTCCTCGGTCAGAAACAGCGAATGGGGCATTGGCGCATCGTAGCTTCGCGAATGGTAATCGGCCGTCTTGCGCAAGATGGGGAAGGTGCCGCGCGGTGATGCATGGCTTGGCGCACCGTAAAGGATCACCGCGGTTCCTATCTCATGACCGGCGCGAAATACTGACACGCTCTGGCGCTGCAGATCGACCCAGATTGTCACGCGGCCATCGGGCACGCCTTCCTCGTTCCAGGCGAAATCGCCGTGCCGCATCGGCTCCTGCGCCAATAATGAACGAGCGTCACCCGGCAGCAGCCGAGCCGTTGCGGCGCGTTGCTGGTCTTCGCGCGATAGCGATACGCGTCCGGTTTCGAACCGCGGCGCTGGCTCGGCGCTCGATGCGGCCTGCACCGGCCATGGCGGCGGTTCGGTACAACCGATCAGACACGCTGCGACCATGAGGTTTGCGGCGAGAGACGCATGCCGCATCACGACGCGATGCGGCGGCCGGGGGATGATCGCGCGTCCCGCTTCGCGGCCCTGTCATGACGCAGAGCCGCCCCCGTCATGGCCATCCCAAGAAGGAGAAGGAGCCACGTGCCAGGCTCAGGAACGGCACCGACCGGCCCGGCTGGATTGTCAGGGTTATCATTGAAGATGGGGTCATCGACGACCACCGGATCATCGGGGATCAAAGGATCATCATCGAAAATCGGACCGTCGTCGAAGGTCGGGTCACCGGGGGAATTCGGAGCATCGTCCAAGCGCGGGACGTCATTAACCGGCGGTTCGCCTCCAGCATTACCGCCAGTATCGCGGTCGGTCGCGGGATCATCACCTGTGACTGGATCCTCGTCAGCAGTGAGATCTTCGCCGGGTGGCTCTATTTCCTCATCGTTCGGTTGCCCCGGGCCCGCACCGCCGCCAACGCCGCCACCATTGATCGGATTGATCGGGGCGATGAAGCCAGGCATTCCGACACCTTCGCCCAGTTCTCCGCCGCCAATACCATCGGGGATGGGTGTCCCGCTCACAGGATCGGGGATGTCGCCGATCTCGCTAAGCGGAACCAGGCTTCCCGGGCGCGCCTGCTGAAATAGCGGACCGGCCTTATCATCGAGCAAAGCAAGGTCGCGCGGCCCGTCGAATATCTTGCCCAAAGCGCGTTGTCGCGGCTCGCCAATCCGAGCGGTCGAACCTGCGGTGCTCCCTTTCTTTAGCGCCAGTAAAGCGTTCGATCGTTCGCCCGGCGAACGATCAAGAAAGCCTGACAGCCCATCGATCTGGCGCAACGTATCCACGACCGGTTCGGCGGGATACAGGGCGAGCACGGTCGCGCTGAGTATCATGGAGGCAGCCGAAGCAAGCGCTGCGGTTCTGGTGTAAGTCGTTTTCAAGATGATGCGGCCCTTTTGCCTACGACATAGGCGAAGGACCCGCGGAGTGGAGCCCTGTTTACCGGATCTTAATCAAGTGTTGCGTCATGGCACAATATTAAGGCGAGGAATGACAGGTTTTGTCACTCACCAGTTGTAGCGCAGCCACAGAGCAGGCGATCCAATCACATTCGCGCCATGCCCGCGAAAGCGGGGAGCGCGAAGCCCGCTGACGCCAGGTTTCAAGAGCCGCCGAAAAGTAGGCGTGTTATCAACAGACTATCGCATAGCTGCGCGACAACCGGCTTGTCGGCCGCGTTCTTTGCTCATGCCACCGACCGCTCGCATATTGAGCGGGCGAAAGCGGGGCGCCAACGCATCAGTTCATGCATG
>JAZBPE010000117.1:0-2093 GCA_036353345.1 Erythrobacter sp.
CCGGGCCGAGCAGCGCGGCCGCGCCATGGTCGAGAAGCTCAAGGAGCTCATCCCCCGCCACATGTTCAAGATCCCGATCCAGGCCGCCGTCGGAGGCCGCGTCGTCGCCCGCGAGACGCTCTCGGCCATGCGCAAGGACGTGACCGCCAAATGCTACGGCGGCGACGTGACGCGGAAGAAGAAGCTGCTGGAGAAGCAGAAGGCCGGCAAGAAGAAGATGCGCCAGTTCGGAAGGGTGGAGATCCCGCAGCAGGCGTTTATTAATGCGTTGAAGATGGATGGATGATTTGACCCAACCTTCACTTCCCTCCCGATATGAAGACTTGGATCCAGGCTTTAGAGGACGTCTTCAAGCGAACAATGAGCTTATCAAATTAGTATCTATGGCCTTTCGCAAGAAAGAGATTACTGGCGGAGTAGGATTCTTGCCGATATACGGCGCTTCAGGTAGTGGGAAGACGTCAGCCACTATGGAGCTTTCGACCCACCTTCCAGACATCTATGTATCTAAGCTATTGGCCGAGGACATCGTTGACAAGGACAGCGTTCTGCGGGCTGTCGAGAGGGCCCGCATTGAAGCCGACAGCCGACCTATTGTTGGTGTTGTAGATCAGTATGAAGAAGCGGTTGCCACAAGACTCGAACTGCCGACGTCGTTCGTCGAGAGTTTAGCGCATCTAGATCGAAATGAGTTGAGAAGCGGTGGTGTGATTTTTGCTTGGCTTACTACGAGTAGGGAGTTTCAGGAACTGCTAGTCGCAGCGACTAGTCGAAACAGTCGCATCCTGATCTCGGACCGTTTCGAGATCCAGGGTCCCGGCAAAGACAGTTGGCCAGAGATCGTCAAAGACACATTTGCAGCACATAATTCGGAAGCGCCTTTATCTGACTACGATATTCTTCCGGCAGACATAGCTGAGATCGCGAAAAGAAAACCGACAATTGGCGATACAATTGAGGTTGTGGCCGAGCGGTTAGTCGAATCTGTTCCCGATTTCCAGAATATTGCAGAGTATAGGGTTTGCATGCTCTGGCCGGTCACGGATGGCGCTAGAATAAATCTGATCCATCAATTCACGGAGCCAAAACAAGGGTATAAGTTGAACTTTGATGCCTGGTATCGTAGCTTGAACGATCAGGACCAACGAACGCTCCCGCTTCACGAACTTAATCGGGCACGTCTATATTTTGATCTTCGCCTCATACCAATCGCTGCCGCAGACCTGCAGCCGCTTTGCAAAGATTTAGACGAGTCGGACTTCATTATTTACGGCACATATAAAGACAGGATAAAGTCAACCCACCTATACTCGATTATTGCTGGGGTCTGGAATCCTTCCGCTTATGCGCCACTTCGCGAGAGAAAGTCCAAAAGAGCGGACGCCGCCAGGGAATGGTATCCTACGGTAACGAATAGTCCCACTAAAATAGGGAAACGGTTAGCGCAGTGTTTCACCGGGATGGGACTTGGTTCACAATACGAAGCCCCAATCACAACGCGCCACTCGTCAGTTACTGCAGACATTCTGTGCGATCCACCTCGTGAGGGAGAGAGGAAAACGATAATTGAGTTGAAGGCATTCGCGCCAGAGAACACGATGCCTTCAACGATCGCCAATCAAGTACGTATAACTCTGAGGCGGCACGCCCAACTTGCCGGATTTCTTGGCAAGCAGTAGGCAAAACACGATGGAGAGGCTCTACCGCCCCCGCATCCACGGAAACCACATCCCCACCCAAGCCTCCGTCCACGCCTTCATCATCGCATTCTGCTGGCGCCGCATCTCGGCGGCCATCTGGCCGCGCGCGGGGCCGGTGGCCTTGCCGGCCGCCGTGTTGACGGCCGACAGGTAGGCGCTCATCCAGGGGTTCTTCATCGCGGGTCTCCTCGCATCATCGCACCCAACGCCGCCCGCGCCCGTCCGGTTCGACGCCGCAGGCGGGCCGTCCAGCCGGCGTCGCCGGGGGGAGGGGGTGTCAGCTCGACCTCCAGCTCGCCGCCCGGCACCGGGTCGAGGCCGGCGCGGGACAGGGTCTCGCGCTCGCGCATGCGGTCGTACTGCACCTTCTGCACGATCTCGGCCGATTCCTGC
>JAZBPE010000118.1:0-4345 GCA_036353345.1 Erythrobacter sp.
CGGATCAGGCGAATATCATGCATCGCGCGGGCCTATGCCCGCTGGCGCGGCCCTTTCCAAGCGACGATTTTGGCGTGGCCGCGCGTGATGCGCGCGATGCAAGAAACTTCGGAACCCGGTCGCGCTCGGCCGATTGATTACCCAAGGAGACTCAACAATGATCAGACAAATTATCGGGGCCGCCATCGGCTCCAAACTCGCCAAGCAGACCCCGGCCGTTGGCGGCGCGGCGGGCGCAGCCATAGGCTCGGTAGTCCCGTTCGTCATCTCGCGCCTCAGCATCCCGACCATGATCGCCGTGGGTGCAGGCGGATATTTCGCCAAGCGTTTCTGGGACAAGAAACAGGCGGAGGACAACGAAGTCCAGCTCGCAGGAACCAGCGTGAAAGGCACGGATTTTGACGATGCGGACGCAAAGAGTGTTGGCGGAAAGAACATCGGAACCACAAGAAAAACCGGCGCTTCCAAGAGCAGTTCTTCCAAAGCCGTGTCGGGAAAGTCCAATTCGATGAAGACCCCCAAGACCAGCACCGGAACCGTAATTGATCCGCCGCCGGGCGGCGCTGCTCCCGTTTAAGCGAACGGTGCCTGACCAATAAGGAAGCCCGGCTGCGCATATGCGTTGCCGGGTTTCCTGCGTTCAGGCACGATAAGGGGGGCCTCCGTCAGGCGCGAACGCGCGAGGAATTGGCCTGCGCTTTTTGCGGTGTCTTGCGCATGGTAAATCCGATGATCATCGCCACCCCCACTGTACTGGGGATCGCCCAGACCAGCGGATTGAAAACCTGCTCGGGCAACCAGCGGATCATCCCGACCGACATGAACGCCGTATAGGCAGAGATCCCCATCCCGATCAGCGCGCGGAAATGCTCGCCGATATGGGCGCCCGCTGGCGGCGGCGTGCGGCGCCAGATAAAGCGCTGTTGCAAGCCCATCGCGGCAATGCCCAAACCGCTAACCGCCACCATCAGTGCATTGGCGATCCAAAGGCCATAGAGTCCGCAGACCATTGCGGCGGTTACGACCACAATGATGACCGCCTGATAACGCACGCGCCGCAACTCCGATCGTGCGCGGGCATGGCGCACCACCGCCAGCCCGTAATCCGCAAAGCCCACGGTAAGGCAACCCAGATAGAGCATCATCCAGCCAAACAGCCCGTCAAACAGCGCGCGGTCGGTGACGGAGGGCAACCTTTCTTCCTGGCCGAACAGCGACAGCAGCGCCATCGCGATGGCAAGCACGCCCGCGCCGATAAAGCCATAACATGCGATCCGGCCCCAGCGCCGGTGCGAACGTGCGCCTTTCCTCGACAGGATTGGGACCCAGAATGCCATGAGGCCGACCGCGCCCGTGATCACATGAAGGACGATGAGGGAGCCGAACAGCGACATCGGCGATTGGTTTACACACAAGACTAGTCGCGCGGAAGTAGGAAGGGCGCGGCGACAGGAGAGGGTGCGGCAGGAGTCGCGGATGCGGCAGGATTGGTGGGCGCGGCAAGGATTGAACTTGCGACGCCACCCGTGTGAAGCTCAGGGTGACTTGGCCGCACAAGTTTGCGCCAGCAAATTGATGAGATACCAAGGTGTTGTCGGAGCTGGGTTTTTGACGCAGAACGAGTTCGCACTTGTTCGCGTGGAAACGGCGGTTTTTTGCTCCCCCGCTGCTCCCCCAAGGAGGTCCAATGGCCCAGACGAAGCACCGGAAGCGTTTCAACCCGCAATGGATTGAGCGCCTGAATTATGACCCAGCCGCCGCCCCGCCGAGCGGACGAATGGAGATTGAGGACGAGGTTTGCCCCGGCCTGTTGCTCCGGGTCACGCCGCGCGGCGCAAAGTCGTTCAGCGTCATCTACAAGGTGCCGGGGGAGGGCGGCGTTAGCGCCAGCGGCCGCCTGCTAGTCGGCAAGCAGCATCGCATCACCCTGGGCGCAACCCCACCCCTTGGGCTGACGGAAGCGCGGGAGCAGGCCCAAGAGCTGTTGCGGGCAGCATCGGAAGGGCGTGACCCGCGCATACAGCGGCGCGAACAGAACCTCATCCGGCACACCAACACTTTCGAGGCCGTCCGCAAGCGGTTCATCGAACAGGAGATCAAGCCCAGCGTTCGGACGTGGAAGAGTGTGGAGCGCACCTTGAAGCTGCACCTTGAGCCGCAATGGCGGGACCGCCCCATCAGCGAAATTCGCCGCGCCGATGTGCATGAGGTGCTGGACGGGCTGGTGCAGGCGGGCAAGATCGGCACCGCACGGGAGGTCCGCAAACATCTCTCCCGCCTGTTCAATTGGGCCATCGACCGCGAGCTCGTCACCGACAGCCCCATTCACGGCATGAAGCGAGGCGACCTTGAGAAGAACGACGAGGCAGGCCGCGCCCTGACCGACGAAGAGCTCAAGCACATTTGGAAGGCGGCGGACGGGCTGGGCTACCCGTTCGGGCCCATGTTCCAGCTCCTTATGCTGACCGGGCAGCGCCGGGGCGAGTGGGCCGCTGCCGCGCGCTCCGAGGTGGACGCTGACCGGAAGGTGCTGGAGGTGCCGAAGGTCCGCTACAAGGGCGGCCGCGACCATGTTGTGCCGCTGCCCGCTCCTGCCTGGGCAATCTTCGAAGGGCTGCCGGAATGGGAGGGCAACGATTACTACCTGTTGTCCACCCGCGACGGGAAGGTGCCGGTGTCCGGCTTCTCCAAGGCGAAGGCCCGGCTGGACGCGGCCGCTCTCAAGGCGATGAAGAAAGCTGATCCCGACGCAGTGCTTGCCGACTACCGTGTCCATGATTTCCGCGTGACCTGCGAAACCCGCCTCGCCCACCTGGGCTTCAATCAGGATGTGCGCGACGCGGTGCTGGGCCATGCCAAGCCCGGCCTGCAGAAGACCTACAACAAGCATGGCTATTTGGAAGAGAAGCGGGCGGCGCTCGACGCCTACGCCGCGCACCTGATGGAGGTGGTGAAGTGAGCAGGTACGATATCAAAAAGGCGAAAATCTTGGCCGCCGCCGCGTCCTCTCCAAAGCACGGCACACCGTTACTAGGTCACGAGGAGGAATTGCTCGCAGCTTTACGGCAAGCGGAACAGGCGTTCGAGGTGGCTTGGGCCACCGCCCCGGAAGAGCGCAAACAGACCGATGAGCTAACTAAGTTGATGCGGAAACCCGACGGGGCAGGCCGCAAGTCGTACATCGCCTTGGCCAAGCAGCTCGGTAATGCAATTGCCACTATTGAGGATATGGACCCGACCGCGCGTCGCTTCCTCACCTGGGCAGCCTACACACAGGGGCTTGTTCGGCCCGAACCGAAATCAACTGTGCGCGATGGGCGGCCGGTGGTCGCCCGCCCGCTTTCGCTTATGCAGTGCCCAGGGGAGCCGAGTGAGGGGAAGCTGCCGCTCGATGAGATGAGCGGCCAGCTATTGGATTACTTGGAACGGATGCGGGAGCTGGTCGCCACAACGGAAAGCGACAAGCCGTTCGTGCATTATGCGGGCGGCGGCTTATTCAAGTCGCCAGGACCACCTGAAGGCAAGACGCAGTCAGGTGGGAAAGCGAGTAATGTGGAGCGCGATCCACTCGATGCTTTCATTGCGGTGCTCTGGGAATTCTGGACTGACAAAACTGGTGCCGCCCCGACCATCAACATCAAGGATACAACCGACGAGAAAGGCAGGGCTATGAAAGTTCCGGGCAGCGCGGCCATCCTGCTCATGTTCGGTGCCGCGCAGTTCTTGAAGAATGATAACCTTGCGCCGCTCTATGACTTGGCCGCCGTCAATACTGCAATGAAGCAGCGGCAAGCGGACCTTCGCGAAGGCAGGAGTAATCCGGCGACAGAATAGCTGCCTAATGGCTTCCGTGTGATCGAGCCTGAAACCCGCCACCCTCCGGGCAAGTAAGCAAGCCCGGAGGAACAGCGATGGCAAATCGCTTTATCAGCGTGAAGGAGGTGCTCGAACGCATCTGCCTGTCCCGCACTGAACTTTACGATCGGATGAAAGCGGGCACCTTCCCGCAATCGGTCGCGCTCGGACCACAGAAGGTGGTCTTTGTTGAAGCCGAGGTTGAGGCCTGGATGCAGGCGAAGATCGAGGGCGGCGATGAAGGCGTGGATTGGCGGCGGTGGCGCGCGCAACGCGCGGTGGCGTCTCGCCGTGATCGCGGTAGCGGCGCATGATAAAGCCCGCGCCGAGTGGGGTCGACGCGGGCCGGTTCCCAAAGGACCCGCTGTCCATATCGCCCAAAGAGCTCCCGGCCGCTCTCATCAAATTTATTACTGCGCTTCCCGTTCTCAGCCCCTCCACCTGGGCGGCCGTCGAGGACATTGAACGCCAGCACCTCAAGCTGACCGAC
>JAZBPE010000119.1:0-14738 GCA_036353345.1 Erythrobacter sp.
CTGACGAATAGCCCTTTGCCTCCAACCAAGCGGCATCGACTAAGAGGCCCTCAGGGAGCTCTTGTAGAAGCTGGTTTAGTTTGCCGTCTGAACGCGTAGCCATACTTAGCGTTTTAGCCTTTTATCGAACTAATGTCGAGTTTAAAGTGAGCAGGAAACACTAAATCTGGTTTAGCAAATGGCTGCTCTGGCAAACTAGAACTGTTGCTCTAAATTGTCCATATTTTTCGGAACCCCGGGCAGAGACGCCGGTGCTTGAGATCCAGTGCGCGTCGTTAAGGCTAAGGTCGAGATCTTGGTCATTCTCTCCCTTCATTTTGGCTTCAGATTTTGGGCCGATTGCCGAATGCGTGCTTACAGGTTGGCCGCCCTGGAAAGCGGCCTCTTAGTTAATGTATAAAATCCAACGCCAATTCGTCGAGAACCTCTTTGACCGGCCTGCGGGACCGCCGCAGATTGATCGAGAGATGGGATACGTCGGCTTCTTGCAGCACTCGAATGTAATTGGCGCAGGGCATCGCGACCGGTGCGCGCTCCTAGACTCATCGGCTGCAGTGGCTCTTCAGAGTTCTCCGACGAATAGAGCATCATTGCTGTCAGCACAGGGGCGGTATCATTGAAAGAATAAGGCGCTTGCACCCAGTTCGCAGACGGCCAAGAAGCCAAGGATCGCAGTCCGAAACGATGCGCCTTGCGCGATCATGAAACCGATAGTCGTTCATGGAGGTTGCGACGCGAAGACGAGCAAGTGAAGAATTAGCGGGGGATACAATGCAACATGAATTGTCGGGCGGCGTTCAAAGCTGCACATAGGGCCGGACAGATTGACCGGGACGTCCATGGCCGAAAGAAAATTCCATATCGCAGAATGGTATGGCGATCCATTTCACAAGCTCGAGGACGCTGCACGCGTCGCACATGCCGCGCATGTGGTGGGTGGTTCGGCGATGAAGAAGGACGAGCTCGACCGTCTCGCCGCACTCGAACAAAAGGATGCCGCGACCTCGCTGACGGCGAGCGAAGCGAAACGCCTTGATGTGCTGCGCGAGAAGCTCTCGAAGCAGCATGAGAACGAGCTGCCATGCCCGTTCAAGGCCGGGCGAGACCACCCTGTTTGCACCAAGAAAGGCGGGGTGTGTTCAATCCGTCTTTATCAGGACACCGGCGCCCAAATCGAGCCTGTGGAAGGCGACCAGGGGAGGATAAGATCGCTTTGCCCCTGGCGGTTTCATGAAGATCACACCGCATTTGCAGAAATCGGCAAGAGCCTTCTGGGCACCTCAGACCCAGTCAAAGTCGGCGAGGTTGGGTTTCTCGAATCCACCGGCAGTCTGGATAGCGAGGAGGGCAAGGATGTTGGGCGTATCGACATGGTCCTGCTTAAGCTGGACGGCAATGGCCAGACCTTGCTGGATTGGGTGGCTGTCGAGGTCCAGGCGGTCTATTTTTCCGGAAAGAAGATGTCAGTCGAATTCGACGATATCGCGAAACGCCAAGGAAAACTGGCAATGCCGGTCCTAGGCAGGCGGCCTGATTACCGCAGCAGCGGCGTGAAACGGCTGATGCCTCAGCTGCTTACCAAGATCCCGACGCTCAGGCGGTGGGGCAAAAAAATGGCAATCGTCGTCGACTGGGCGTTCTTCCACTCGATGGGGGAAATGGAACACACGAAGCATCTTTCCAACGCCGACATCGCGTGGTTTATCGCCGATTTTGTGGAAGACCCTGCCTCGGGCCGTTTTCAGCTCAAGATCGTGGACGAGGTATACACGACTCTCGAAAGCGCCACGCTTGGACTTACAGGCGGGATACCAGTTGCCCAGGGAGACTTCGAAGCCCGGATCAAGGCGAAGGCGGGACTGGAGCGCTTGCTATGACGCAGCGAGCTATGTATCAGGACAAAAAGAGAACAAACTGAAGGCTGTCTCGATGACAAAAACCGCGATAGATCTGTTCTGTGGTGCTGGCGGCCTGTCTGCCGGGCTTGAGATGGCTGGTTTTCGTGTTCTGGCCGGAAATGATTGCTTCGAGGCGGCAGGGAAGACGTTTTCGGCAACCCACCCGAATGCACAATTCATCCCAGGTCCGATTGAAGAGTTGTCGGTCGAGCAGCTTATGGCCGTGACCGGGATCAAGAGAGGCGAGTTGACCGTGCTGGTCGGCGGGCCGCCATGTCAGGCTTACTCGGTCTACAATCATAAACGCGGCATGCATGACAGGCGCGCCACGCTCTTCAGGGAGTACCTCCGGATAGTAGAGGGCATCCAGCCCGAGTGGATCGTCATGGAGAATGTCAAAGGCATCTATTCCATAGGCGGCGGCGAAGCCGTTCGCTCAATCAAATCCGAACTTGCGGCGCTGGGGTACGATGTCGAAGAGGCAGTGCTCAAGGCGGAGGACTTCGGCGTGCCGCAGGAGCGCCGGCGAGTGGTCTTTATCGGCAACCGCCTCGGGATGCCGATCTCTCATCCCGGCCCTACTCACGGTCCGGACAGGGCGCATCCCTTCACGACAATTCGTGACGCGATCGGTGATCTTCCTGAAGTCGAGAACGGCGAGGATCCGGGTGTCCCTGTCTATCGGACAGAGGCTTCGTCAGCCTTCCAGCGTCAGTTGCGAGGCAATGCGACCCATGTGAGCCAGCACGCCGCGCCGCGTCTGGGCAAAGTGAATCTCGACCGGCTTCCGCATATCCCCCAGGGAGGTAGCTGGCGGGACATTCCGCACGAGCTTCTGCCTGCAGGTATGCAGCGGGCAAAACGTTCCGATCATACCAAGCGTTATGGCCGGATGCGCTGGGAAGGCCTTGCGTGCACGATCCTGACCAAATGCGACATTCACTGGGGCGCTTATATTCATCCTGAGCAGGATCGCGCGATAACCGTTCGCGAAGCAGCCCGCCTGCAGTCTTTCCCGGACTACTTCGAGTTTTTCGGCTCAAAGACAGAGCAGTATATTCAGGTCGGCAATGCAGTGCCCCCGCTGCTTGGAAAGGCTATCGGCGAGCATCTGCTGGCACTTATGTCGCAGCAGGTGAGGCAGGCTGCTTAAAGCGCGCCGACCGACAGTCCGAGGGCCGATAGAAAGGACGCTCAAGATGAGCTTCGACTATCATAGAGAGATGACGGACGCTGTGTAACAAGCGCCTTCGTCGGACCCGAGCGACCTAGTTTAATTCATGAATGACCATCACAGGTCCAAGTACCGGCACTTCCTCGAGTTCGAGATGGGGGTGGAAGCCGACGACTCGGAATCCTTCGGAATTCCGATAGAGACGGGCGAGCCATCAGATGGCAGGCCATTCGAGCTGGTCGAAAGGCGTAACTCGTAGTCATCGTATCCGTTTTTGAGCCGTTTGCTGACCGTCGGCTTTGATCTCGAGAACGTTAGTAATCCGCCATCCAGCCAACCTAACTCTTATAACCAGAGTATTGCCTCAAACGCACTTCACGTTCTTGACTAAAAGCGTCGGTTCCCACCAACTACTGCAATGAACTACAGCTTCGCATCGCTCTCGCCAAACGACTTCGAAGAGCTCGCCCGAGAGCTGGTGGGAGCGGAGCTCGAAATCCGTTTCGAGGCTTTCACCGAAGGCCCAGATGGCGGAATAGACGGTCTTCATTGCTCAGGCGATACCTCAACTATCTTGCAAGCTAAGCACTACCAACGATCCGGCTACTCGAAGCTTAGGTCGCAAATGGCAGCTGAAAGGGAAAAGATCGACCAACTCGCAGCTAACAGATACATTCTTGTCACTTCTGCTGCCCTCACTCCACAGAACAAGGCACAACTAACAGACATTATTGGGCCAAGCCTGCAGAGTACGGGTGACATCTTTGGTCCTGCTGACCTCAACGCCTTGCTGCGGAAACATCCACAGATCGAGGAGGCCCATTCGAAGCTCTGGGCACCTTCGGGTGCCATAATGAAGAAGATGATCGTCGAGGCTTTCGTTGAAGCCAAAACGACGCAGGACAACGTCCCTCAGTTTTTCGAGCGAATCTTTCGGCCAAAATCGACCGAAATCGTTTCAAGCAATACCGACACCATCGAGGTCGAACAGGACATGGTCTTCTTGATCAAGACCACACCAAATGATGATGAGTTCGCGCTTTGGCTCGCCCCCAAATTGGAAGCAGCTGGCTACACAGTATATGCCGATATCCTGACCTTGGAGCCCGGTGACAGATGGCGCAGGGTTGAAGGGCTGATATTGCAACATCGCTCCGCTAAAGCGTTGCTGGTGGTCACGAACAAAGCACATGATGATCGCCAAGTGCAGGACAATATAGATGTGGCGCTCGACGTCGCGAACGCCATCGGCGATGATCGCTTCATTATACCCCTAAGGCTTGAGCCAGGACGGAGAATCAAAGGCATCGGCGATGCGGTTCCGGTCGACTTCGTTCGCGGTTGGGGCGAAGGCTTGGACACCCTGCTGGATGCCCTGCAGCGCCAAAATGTGCCCAAGCGTGCTGGCGAAATACTCATTGATCAGAATTGGGATTCATTTCGGCGGCGGGGGAGTGTCGCCTTACTGGATGAACCCGAGCGCCTCACTTCCAATTGGCTACGCGTACTCGAAGCGCCGGATTCGATCCGCTTCTATCAAGCTGTCGGCGCAGCGGATGATGGTCTCGCGTTAAGAGCTGCCCAGGCCCTACCTTTTCCCGCGGTGCCACATAGTCGCGGTCTCATCACATTCGCAGACCAATGCGATATCGATGAATGGCTCTCAGAGGTAGGCCGATTTGTGCTTGTCGAAGAGCTTGACACACTTGAATTCGTCGGAGGTGGTTGGCCCGGCGTAGGTCTAGAGCAACAACCATCGTCGAACATCGCTGTGCGAATATTCAGGGAGGCCTGGGAAGACTTCTGCAAACAGAGGGGCTTTGCGGCACATGCCTATTCTAACGCCACTGGCTTTCACCCTTCGCCCGAACTGGCCCCGAAAGGCAAAAGGATTCCTTGGGGGAGGCAGGGCACTAAACGCTCCTCAATGCTTCGCAATTCGGCTCGCGGTCATATCTGGCAATATGGCGTGACAGGCATGCCTTTCCTTTGGCCATTCTGGCATTTCAAGTTGAAATCGCGGGTTCTGTTTGCGGTGGATAACGGGACTGAAGAGGGTGAGGCGATTGATGATCACAGAAAGATGCATCGTCTGCGTAGATCGAACTGTAAGGGCTGGCGCAACAAGCAATGGCATGGCCGAATGCTTGCGTTCCTTGAGCTCCTTTCGGGCGAAAGCGCATTTCTGAAATTGCCTGTTTCGAGCACAAGCGCGATCACGCTGGATACTTCGCCCATCCTTTTCGAGTCCCCGGTTAGTACAGACCTGCCCGATGATTCTGATGCCGACGCCGAGGAGACTGATGCCAGTACTCTTGGGCGACCGGAGCCCGAGCTGGAGGAGGGCCTATGAGGTTTCCCGAAACATCGCTCATTGTTGAGCACATCGACGAGCCGGATCTCGAATTTGCTTTCTCACAGCGCAGCGCTCATCCCAAGGATGGTCTCTTTCTCTACGGCCCATATGCAAAAGGAAGAAAAACCCGCGAATTCAGGGTCGGTGTGGTCGGCACCGTCGATGGTATTGGTTATTTCCGCACATGGGCAAGACGGCTTTTAAGCAAAATCGAAGTTCCACCTCCCGGCAAAGGTGAGAAGGCGGATCGGCTTCACCTTGCTAACTTTCCGGGGCTGGAAGAGGCATATGGCATCACTTTCGAGCCCGATGAGTGCAGCACGTTATCTATCCCCTTTGATGATATCGACAGTGCCACGCGACTACTGAATCTGCATGAGGCCGTGGACAAGGTGGCGCAGCTCTACATCGACCGGGTTCAGAAACATCTCCGCAACGAAGAGCGCGCGGTAGATGTATGGTTACTCGTGCTTCCCGATCTCATCTACGAGCGGTGTCGCCCTGAATCCCGGAGAACGGGACTTGCTCTCAAGAAGGGCGAGTTCGGCAAGAAGCAAAAATCGAAGTCCGAGATACCTCTGCTGTCAATGACTGGACTAGTGGACCAAAGCGACGAGAAGATTTTCGAGGATGTGCCTGACTTTCACCGGCGTATCAAAGCCGAGTTCCTGCGTCTGGCTCCGACGCAAATGGTTCGGGAGACGACACTTGCACCGGACGCCTTCTTGAACAAAGCTGGCTACCCACTTCGCAAGACACAAGATGCCGCCACCACGGCGTGGAATCTAGCGACTGGGCTTTATTACAAAACGCAGCCTAAACCCCCTTGGCGTCTCGCAGAGGTGAGGCCTGGGGTCTGCTATATCGGAATGGTCTTCAAGAGCTTGCCAAATGATCCGAATGGCCATTCCTGCTGCGCGGCACAAATGTTTCTTAACGAAGGAGATGGTGTCGTTTTTCGTGGCGCGAATGGTCCTTGGAAGACGGGCGACTATGAGTTTCATCTAAAGGCTAGAGCCGCCCGCGATCTCATCGAACTTGTTCTCGAAACTTACATCGAGACCCATGGGCAGCCGCCTGCGGAGCTCTTTATTCACGGACAGACGCGCTTCAATGATGAGGAATGGGCGGGCTTTGTCGCGGCCACGCCGAAAGAGACAAACATTGTCGGCGTTCGTATTCGCTCGACCGGTGGCGAAACCAAGCTTTTCCGCGATGGGGACTATCCCGTCCTGCGCGGGACCGCACTGCTGCTCGACGACCAAACTGCCTATCTCTGGTCCACGGGCTACGTGCCTCAACTCGACACATATATTGGCCCTGAAACGCCAAACCCACTGCAAATCACCGTGCTTCGGAGCAAGGACGAAAAGCCCCATGTCTCAACGGTCCTGCGCGACATCATGGGGCTTACCAAGATCAACTACAATTCCTGCAATTTTAATGATGGACTCCCAGTGACCGTTCGTTTTGCGAAAATGGTGGGGGACGTGTTGACCATGGGATCTGCAAAAGGTGCAGAAAAGCAACCGTTCAAGTTTTACGTCTAATTGATTAGGCGCGACGCCTTCGACACGAAGCGCGGCTCGGTTAGCCTAATTCGATGGGGTGTCTAATTCCTTGCCCATGGTAGCAAAGTCCTCTGGGTGTTCGCGACCCAGCAAGTCCATCGTCAATGTTTGCGAAAATAAGACCCGGGGCGAAGGCCCCCTCCAAATCGCCTCTCCGCCCTCAATCCGGAAGTGCGCGATGCCTGGAAACAATTCGTCATCGATCGGCTGAAGAGCCTTGGGGTTATGATACATCTCTAACTCGTCTGCCCAAGCTTCTTCATAAAGTGAGCTCTCAACATCGAGATCGAAGGAAATTGGCTCGAAGGCGTCTGGGTGAGGGTCATTCCATCCACCAATGCGTCGCACCCGAACAAACCGATCCCCAAACCCTGCCCGCACGCCCATTCGATTGAATTTCGATATCGTCCCGGCGTTGGAAAAGAGGATCGCAGAGATATTTTCAGTATCTGGCTGTTCGAAGAATGGTGTTATCTCTGTATTCCCCTTCCTGAAGGCCGGGATTCGAATTTCCTTTCCAATTGCTGCGCCTTGTTCATCGTGCTCGAGATGCGCCGAGCGACCGTGAAGATAAATCGGCAAACCCGTGTGGGACCAGGTCATTGAAGCGCGGTCATGGAAATCTGCGATTGCCAGGACAAGCGGATGCCCTTCGACGTGCGTTTTCTCCCAATACCGTTTCTGCATCTTCGAATGGAGCGGTGAACCGAATTTCAGCGGCATCTCCTTTTCAATGAATGACCAGAAATCATCCGGCGGCCCCGGCGGCGGGCCGAGGCCCACTGCGACCGCCATTGGATCTGGCGCGTTTGCTGTCGTAGCTTCGACAAAGATAGTCTGGTCACCCTTAACCAAGTGGAAATCGGGCACTGCCTGCTCGTTGAGCACGGCGAAATTCATTTCACGGAACGCAACTGAAAGATACAGCTCCCATATCCGAGCGCTGTAGCCAGTGGTTTGGAGATCTCGCGCGAGGTTGCCATCCAAGTCAGGGATCCACTGCGATAACTCGGAAAGCAGTTCGCGCGCAGCACGCTGGTTCACACCATCACGAAGGTAACGAAAAGCGGGGTGGAGCTTGTCCACACCTGGAATTGCGGCGAATAAATCAGTTCCGGGCGGTTGGTCTGTAAGCTCGTCGAACTTGGCTTCGAGCTCAAGAGCGGATCGCCCGAAATTGCCACAAATAGCGTCCTCAGCTGCCCGGACAGTTGGAAAGATATTCTGGAAGGCAAACGGCCGATATCGGCCTTCCTCGTCCCTACCAATGATTGAAATACCGCTCTTCGAAGTCTCCGAATTCTGGAAAACGAGCGCTAGCAGGCGCTCATTGTCTGCCGACCAATACGAGACTGGAACGGTTTCTTCGCGCATCCGAGTGGGCAAGCCCCACAACGCCAAGGCCAAAAAGCGTTGTGGCGTCATTCGTGAAAAACCGCTCGGATTGTTTGCGTCGAACAACGGACCTTCGCTTGGGATTTCTATGGGCGCCTCGGCTTCCATAGATTGCTGATCTTTCGTCATTTTGTCTGCTTCGTTTCGCCTAAAGACCGCATTCTAGCGGACTGATCAGCATCGGCCATCCTTATACGCAGCACAGATTTCCAATACGCGCCAACTACACGCCCGGTTCGGCTAATTTCACAATGCTCCACAAGGGGAAAGACGCTATGAAGAAATAATGAGCAAAGATGAGAGTTCCTTTTCCGACCGACACGGGTATCGACTCCCCGACGCAGAAATCACGATCAGGGAAGATGCTCCGGGCCCGGTCCGCGATGCAGTGGTGCGCCTCGGATATTCGTTCGGTCTCGGACCGGACAGCATGCGTCATGTCTTATGCGACCTGCTCCTTTGTCGCCCTGACCCGAACAATTGGTCGCCAGGCAATATCGAAAACGAGGTCCTGCAGCTTGCGGACGACGCGCCATGGTTCAAGATATACGACTTCGCCGAGCGATTGCACGACGAGATCGCTCAAGGTGATTTTACCGGGGAAAGACAGGTTGAGTTTTCCGATCGGCTCAACGCTTCTTTCAGGCAGCTTGGGGTAGGCTGGGTCATGGAACATGGGCGATTGGTGGTTAGAGGGTCCGAAGCATTCGAAGTGGCCACTGCCGATGCGGTTGCTGTTATGGATCGATCAGGCGCGCCCACCGCCGCCATCGAAATCCACGAGGCGCTGAAGGACATTTCTCGGCGGCCAGAAGCAGATGTTACTGGAGCGATCCAGCACGCAATGGCTTCACTGGAATGCGTTGCCCGCGAGGTCCATGATACCAAGGAAACCCTTGGGAAGATCATCGGGCAGATGATTGTTCCACCACCATTGGATACGGCCTTGCATCGCCTCTGGGGATTTGCCTCCGAGCAGGGACGTCATATTCAGGAAGGCCGCCGACCGCGATTCGAGGAGGCCGAGCTCGTCGTGACTGTCGCGTGCGCCGTCGGTGTCTATCTGCTGCGTGATCGTGCTGCGAGGGGCGGCGGGGAGGAGTGCTAGTGTCACTCGACCTCTTTGCAACTCTGGCAACGGATCGTCACCTCCATCCGGACTACATTCGGCTGCGCGATGACCCGCTATTGGGCCCCGCAAAGGCAACGATGTCGGAGGTCGCTGCGAGAATGGGCGATCCGGACGGCAATTTCGTCCAGCAGTTTCAAACTCATGGTTTTGATGCGCGCGTCTTCGAACTCTATCTTCAAGCTCTATTCAATGCGGGCGGACACCAGATCGACAGGTCGCAATCCCGCCCAGATTTTCTGCTAACCCGCGATGGCCTTACCGTGGCAGTAGAAGCTGTGACCGCAAACCCGGCCCCGTCTCCGGATATCCGACCCTATCGCCAAACGCCGGCAGACTTGCCCGAGGATGTGGATGGCATATTCCGTTTCCTAATGCATGAAGTGGCGATCAAAATCGGCAGCCCCCTCTATTCGAAGCTCCAGAAAAGGTACTGGGAACTCCCGCACGTGAACGGAAAGCCGCTGGTGATCGCTATCGAGAATTTTCACGCGGGAGGACTGGGGTTATCGGCTACCTCGGTTTCGCAATATGTCTATGGTGTTAGGCACCGGCACTGGTTTAACACGGACGGTGATATGATCGTCGAGGGCGAGGCGATCGAGGAGCATCGCGGGTCCAAGACGATCCCTTCTAGGTTTTTCGGTCTGCCAGGTGCTGAAAACGTGTCGGCTATACTTTTCTCGAATTCTGGGACGGTGCCGAAATTTGGCCGGATGGGCCAGCAGGGCAGAAATCGTTCTGAGGCTGTACAGATGATCCGCTTGGGACACTGCTGGGATCCTGATCCCAACGCCCACACGCATGACAACTTCGCATATATGGTCGGCGATCGGGAGGTTCCTCCTGAACCGTGGCGTGACGGTGCAGTGCTCATGCACAATCCGGACGCTTTGGTGCCACTACCAATAGGCTGGATGGGCGTTTGTGCCGAGGCAGAACTGCAGCAGAACGGAACGGTAATTCCGACCATGCACGACCTTTTCCATGTCTACATGTCGACGACGCTCAATCTGCCCGGCACGGTGCCGGATGACCAAGTCGAACTGATAGTTGCCGAACAAATGCGCCTGCTCGAGCTTGGACAAGCAGTTGGTGAAAGCTGGCGTGAGACTAACAACTGAGATTGTCATACGTCAGCAGAAGATGATGTCTTGGAAGGTGAGCGAGCGGCGTCATCGCTCTTGAGCTTGCGTTGCAAATGGGTCGCCAAGCATTGCCTGCCGTGCTTTTCAATGACCGCGAGCATGCGGAACGCTTTGCCGTCATACGTCCGGTCCATGACGAAGTCGCCACTCCATACATGACGAGGGTTTTGTGGTCTGCGCAGTGCTCGATTTAAGATGCGTTCTTCGCGATCGAGGAAGAAGTGGATGGCCCATATCTGCTTCTGATTGAATGGACGCTTGAGGCCGATCTTACTGCCGAAGTTCCAACGCGCTCTATTCTGCGTAGCTGGGTGGAATTGTGATCGTGTCATGTCTATTCTCCTAGTCCGGAATGGCTTGGGAGAATGTCCGCTTCCGGGAACTAAAATCTCGGATCGCTGCGTTTTGGATTGGGGCGCGAAGCCGGCATAGAAGTGGGGTGATATTCCTCACAAGCTATGCTGCCGCTCTCGAGCGGCTTGGCGAGATTTAGAAACGGTTCGTCGCAGGTGGGGGTACAGTTGGGGGTATCGTACAAATTACATAGGAGAAAAATTCGTAATAACAATTGCTTATCTAGGAAATGCGTGTCCCTCCTCCGCTACCGGCCCGCTCGCTCAATGGCGCTGGCGGCTTCTGGTTCTGCGGGAAAGCTGTGACGTGACAGATATGAGTGCCGGCGCGCTTGCCGGGCTACGGGTCGTGGAGATGGGCCAATTGCTGGCCGGGCCGTTCTGCGGCCAGCTCATGGGCGACATGGGCGCCGACGTCATCAAGATCGAGCCGCCGGGAAAGGGCGACCCGATGCGCGAATGGGGGCAGGGCGAGGTCAAAGTCCACTGGGAAGTCATCGCCCGCAACAAGCGTTCGGTGACCTGCAACCTTCGCTCGGCCGAGGGCCAGCGGATCGCGCGTGCGCTGATCCGGCACGCCGACGTGCTGATCGAGAACTTCAGGCCCGGCACGCTGGAGCGCTGGAACCTCGACCCGGCCGAGATGCTTGCCGAGCAGCCGGGGCTGATCGTCGCCCGCATGTCGGGCTATGGGCAGACGGGGCCTTACCGCGATCGGCCGGGTTTCGGCGGCATCGGCGAGGCGGTCGGAGGGTGGCGGCACATCGTGGGCGAGCCGGACCGGCCGCCCGCGCGGATGGGGGTGTCCATCGGCGACACGCTTACCGCCAGCTATGGCGCGCTGGGGATCCTCGGAGCGCTTCATCACCGCGACCGCACGGGCGATGGGCAGGTCGTCGACACCGCGCTCTACGAGTCGGTGCTTCAGGTGATGGAGGGGCTCGTCGTCGAATATGACCGCAACGGGCTTGTGCGGCAGCGCTCGGGTTCGATCCTGCCCGGGATTGCGCCGTCGAACGTCTATTCCTGCCGCGACGGGTCGATCATGATCGGCGCGAACAATGACGGCATCTTCGCGCGGCTGGCAAAGGCGATGGGCCAGCCCGATCTGGCTGACGACCCGCGCTATGCGACGCATCTGGCCAGGGGCGAGGCCGCCAATCAGCGCCGGCTCGACGAGATCATCGAGGACTGGACGAAGGAGCATCGCGTCGCCGAGGTCGAGGCGCTGATGGTCGAGCATTCGATCCCGGCCGGCCGGGTCTATACCGCGGCCGACATGGTCGAGGATCCGCACTTCGCGGAGCGCGAAGCGATCGTGACGCTCGATACCGCGGCGCACGGGCCGCTGAAGATGCAGGGGGTGTTTCCCAAGCTGTCGCGCACGCCGTCCTCGATCCGCCGTCCGGCGCCGACGCGGCCGGGGGAGCACAATGCCGAGATTTACGGGGAACTGCTCGGCTGGGACGGCTCCAAGCTGCGGGAAATGGAAGCCGGCGGCGTCATCTAACACCGCTTCCATGCGGTAGCTCCGCCGCCAGGCACCCGCGTTCCCCGTCGGACTGGGCCGGCGGAGGGTTGGCGGAAAGCCCGTTCCGCCTCGCTCACCCCTTCACTTTGCGCAAGCCAGCGCTATAGCGGGCGCCGCGCCGCGCGATGGGGTGTAGCCAAGCGGTAAGGCACCGGTTTTTGGTACCGGCATGCGCAGGTTCGAATCCTGCCACCCCAGCCAGCGCCGCTCCCTTCGCGACCCGGCCCGCCCGTCAGAACTTCTTGTCCGCGAAATCCTTTGCCGAGTGGCGCTCGGGCAGTTTCTCGTCCCCAGGCCCCCATGTCTTGCCCACGATCAGGCCGCGGCGAACCGCGGGCCGTTCGAGGAAGGCGTGCGCCCAGCGCTCCACATGCTCGTATTCATCGATCGACAGGAAGCGCTTGGCATCATTGTAGATGTCGCCGGTCACGAACGGGGCGAACCAACTCGCCACCGCGATATCGGCGATGCTGTAGTCGTCCCCGGTCAGCCATTCATTGTCGGCAAGCTGGCGGTCAGCGACGTCGAACAGGCGTTTCGTCTCCATCGCGTAGCGGTTGATCGGATATTCGTACTTCTCCGGCGCATAAGCGTAGAAATGACCGAACCCGCCGCCGATCGAGGGCGCGCTGCCCACCTGCCAGAATAGCCAGCTCAGCATTTCGGCGCGGCGCTCGCGCGGGGCCAGAAGGGCGCCGAACTTCTCCGCAAGATGGAACAGGATGGCGCCTGATTCAAACACCCGGACGTCGCTCGGCCCGGTCCGGTCGATGAGGGCGGGGATCTTAGAGTTCGGATTGACGTCTACGAAGCCGCTCGTGAACTGGTTGCCCTCACCGATATCGATCGGCCAGGCGTCGTATTCGGCATCGTGTCCGGTCTCCAGCAGCTCTTCCAGCATGATGGACGCCTTGACGCCATTGGGGGTGGCCAGCGTGTAGAGCTGGAACGGCTGCTTGCCCTTGGGAAGCTCGGCCTCTTCCCGCGCCCCCGCAGTCGGCCGGTTGATGCCGGCGAACCTACCGCCGCTTTCCTTGTCGTGCCGCCACACTTCGGGCGGCTCGTAGGTCGGGTCGTTCATTTCGGGTTCGCCCCTCATCCATGTTGTTGCGGTCCGCCTCAATGGCGATGCTCGCTCGCTGCTACAAGGGGAACAAGAGCAATGGACGGCGGGTTGCAGCGTTACGATGGACAAGCTCATCTATGTCGACGATTCGCTGCCCGGCATTACCCGCAAGCGTTCGGGCAGGGGCTGGTCCTACTACGATCCGCAAGGCGATCTCGTCACCGACAAGGCCGAGCGCGAGCGGCTGAACGCGATCGCGCTCCCGCCCGCCTATCGCGACGCGTGGTACTGCCCCGCGCCCAACGGCCATATCCTGGCGACGGGGGTCGATGATCGGGGCCGCAAGCAGTACCGCTATCACCCTTCTTTTCGTGAGCAGCGCGAGATGGAGAAGTTCGAGGGCTGCATCGCCTTCGGCCATCTTCTTCCGCTGGTTCGCAGGCGAGTGGAGGAGGATCTGGAGGGCACGACGCTCACCCGCGAACGCGCGCTGGCGAGCGTCGTCCGGCTTCTTGATCTTGGCGTGATCCGGGTCGGCAACGAGGCCTATGCCAGGTCGAACAATAGCTATGGCGCGACAACGCTGCGCAACCGGCACGCGAAGATCACGGGGCATACGCTGCGCCTCAGGTTCCGCGGCAAGGGCGGAAAGCTGCGGGAGGCGGAGGTATCGGACCGTTCGCTCGTCAGCGTAGTCAAGCGCCTGCAGGATCTGCCCGGCCAGCGCCTGTTCCGCTATGTTGACGATGCGCAGGAATATCATCCTGTGACCTCGGACGAGGTGAACGAATATCTGTGGGACACGATGGGGGAGAAGTTCACCGCCAAGAACTTCCGCACCTGGCACGCCAGCGTCCTGGCCTTTGAGATCGTCGTGGAAACGCAGGGCGACATCGGCATCGGAAGCCTGACCGAACGGGTGGCCGAGGCACTCGGGAACACGCCGGCCGTGACTCGCCGCAGCTATATCCACCCGGCCATGTTCGACCTGCTTTCCAAGCCCGACACGATCGGTGACATAGCCTTGCCCCGCGCGACCAAATGGCTCAGCCGGGAGGAGCGCGGGCTGCTCGCCTATCTCGAGGACGCGCCCCCGCTCGACAGGCTGATGGCCGCC
>JAZBPE010000120.1:0-3343 GCA_036353345.1 Erythrobacter sp.
TGTGGTCCTGCACATGTTCATCATGGATCGCGCGGCAGACTCGCTGAACGCGACCGCGCCGGGCGGGATTACCATGGCTGGCATGGCGGGCATTGATGCGGTCAACGCGGATACCGCGACCATTGCGGGCTTCCTGATGATGTCGATCCCGTTTCTCGCCGCCGGCATGGCGCGCGGGGCGATGGCAGTGTCTTCTCAGGCAACCTCCATGCTCGCGCCCGCGCAGGCGGCGGCCGAAGCGGCGGCGGTCGAACGCACCACCGGCAATTATTCCTATGGCAATGAGAGCTTCATGAATCTCTCAAGCTTCAACAGGCAGTCGAACCAGTGGAACACGGCACCCTCCTACACCGGCGGGGCTGCTATGATGAGCACGGTTAACGACAACGGCACTTTCACTAAGCGAACCGCCGATGGTTCCACCGTGTTTGACACATCGCCTGGCATGAGCCGCCTGGCCTTTGGTGCCTCGCTTAGCCAGTTTAACAATACCGAACGCCAGCAGACGCTTTCCGAGCTCGAAACTGCGCGCTCGACGCTCAGCGAGGAGCGCTCGCGCGCTTTGTCATTCCTCGACCGGACGTCGAGCCGTCAGACAAGCGGCGTGCGCAATTCTAGCGGGACCGAGAGCACGTCTGGCTTTCGGTCTGGTGAAAACCTGCAGCGCTTCGACAATCAGTCGCTGGATTCACGCGATGGGGTCAGCGAAAGTGATCGGGTCACAAGTTCACGGGGCAATCAGCAGACGAACACTGATCGCCTTGAAACGACGCGATCAGGCAGTGCTGGGCTTTCTGGGGCCGTCGGAAGAGGCAATTCCCGGGGAACTCAAGGCCGAGGTTCAGGCGCTGGCCTCAATGGAGGTGTGAACGCTGGCGTAAGTGGCGGGCGGCTCCGCACTGACAGCGTCACGACGGGCGGCGAACGCGTTGCATCCAAAGGCTTTGACTCTTCAACGTCTGACAATCGTTCCAATGGGTCGAACGCCACACAAGACGCTGGTAGCTATGCCCAAAGCGGAAGCTTCAACCGCAGCGAAGGGTACTCGGACAATTCCTTCTCCCGTGAACGCGCGCTCGAGGAAGTCCGTCGCATTGATGAGCGCATCGCCGCAATCGATGAGCTGTCCACTTCGCTCAGCAACAACACGTCGTCGCGCGATGGCTATGGCTCGAACATAAGTTTCGACATGAGCCAGATCGTCGCGAGCCGCTATCAGGAGAAGGCGGCCGAACTGGGCATCACTGCGCCGAGCCTCGCCAGAACGGACTACACGCCGCAGGAGCAGGCCGCCTATGAACTCGTCGCCCGCGACATCATCTCGGACTATTATGATGAGCGCGTCGCTCCCTACCGGGATCTTATCCCTGACGAAGGCAGCGTGGTTGGCAACGTATCCGGTCCGGGCCAATTCAGCGAGGCGGACCTGCGCGCAAGCACACCTCAGCGCTCGCATGGAGGCCCGCGCAGCTTCGTAAGCGGCTCAAATGACGGTTCGATAGGCGAGCGGATTGATGAAGGCGCGGAAGGATTGGGCGATCGCTATGAGAGGAACGGATCGCGCTATGGCGAGTGGCGTGAGGAGTTCGAAGGGTCAAGAGAAGGCTTGGGTGGCGCAAACGATCGCTTCAATGAGCGTTTCTATGATCGCGATCAACGAAAACGGAATCGCCTCCAGCGTACTCTTCGCGGCGACGACGAGTAAGTTACCAGTTAAGGATCGCTAGGAATAGAAATGCGGCGCTAAGGATCAAGGCTAGAAGTCCTTGCCCCAAGCCACCAGCGGATTCGCCAGACGGAATGACATACTCTTCGTCGCCCGGCTTCTGCCAATACCATTCCGGGTTCACGCCACCGGACGGATCCCGCTGGGTGATAGCCTTCAGCTCAGCCGATTCAGCTGGGTTTTTATCGAAGTCATCCAACTCACTTCTCCTAGATCCCTAATACCATTTCGGGGTGCCAAACACAATTACTGGCGGAATTTTGCGAAAAGACTAGGAGTGCGGAACGGTTCGCGCTGGTACCAAGTTCGACCTGTATGATAAGTTGAGGAACTCGAGGGGGCGGAGTATGTCGAAAAGGCAGGCCGTTTGGACACAATGCAATCGAAGATCGATGCAACCTATATAGAGTTGCGCGAGAAGATCCTGTTCGGCGAACTTGAGCCCGGCTCGCCGATGACGTTCGAGCATATAATCGAGCACACCGGGATCTCGGCATCTATGGCGCGCGAGCTCATCCTTTCATTGGGGGCGGGCGGGTACCTTACTCGCCGCGGCAGAGGGCATGTCGTTTCGTCATTCACGAACGAACAGGTTGAGGAATGGCGCCTCGCGCTAGGGGCGATCGTGGAGATTGGCGCGCTGCGCCTGGCCATTATTGGCGGTGAAACGCTGGATGCAGCGGAGCAATTTCTCGACGCCAATGTTCGCGACATCTCTCACAGGCAAGAGGACTTCTTCCTTGGAGCTGTCGCGTTCACGAACATCATTCTGGGAGGAAGGGGCAGCACACTTTCGGGGCTGGTCGAACAGTTCATCCCGCAGGCGTTTTTCCGCCTTCAGTGGTTGTCGGATGTCTACGCTGAGCGCACCGGGTATCTGTTGGAAGCTTCCGATCGCTATCTTTCAGCAGCGCGGGCGAAGGACTTGGAGGGTGTTAGACAAGCGAGCCGTTTCTTCTTCGATGGGACTGCACCGGCGCTGCACAAACTGGTCGATGAAATGGCTGCGGGATCATACCCGCCCAAAGACAGGCATCATGGATTTCATACGATTGAGCCAAAGATTACTGGAGCACCGACCTATGCCGGCAGCTCAAGGGCTATGACTCCCCTTTTAAGCCCGCTCGGCGAACGAAAATGCGACGCTCACTCGTTCTAAGCCTCGCCTTACACTTGGGCAGCTTTCACGACCAATGAATCTGACGGATGCACTCGCATGGCTACGGCCGCGGCGGCGCAGGTCCTGACCTCGATCTCACAGAGGTGATGAAACATCGTCTGCGCAGACTGCGCCATGCCATCCAAATGACGCTCGCTTAGCCTGTGCGAGCGTGCGTAGATTTGTGCGATGCTCGCTCTCTTCGCATATTCTTCGAGCATGCGGCGCTCGCCGACTGCCGCGACAACAGCCATCATCATCTTCTGGTGAGCGAGGAGGGCAGCTAATGGTTTCCCGGACCTGGCGACGGTCTCGAACGCTCGAACCCGCTTGCGCAATTCAGGGATCGCAGGGGTGCAGTTCATCGAGGAGAGCCGGACGATGGCAGTCGCTTCTATCCCCGCAAGCGCAGTCTGTTCCTCCCACAGCTGTGTCTCTGTGGGGCGATACCATTCTAA